>NZ_JBYTBE010000003.1:13241-229485 GCF_058788955.1 Roseateles sp. FW301-B2 | reverse complement strand
GGCATGGGGCGCAGCTTAGCCAAATTCCCAAGCCTGGCAGCGATGCTGCGTTGCACCCAGGCGACGTGGCCGATTTTGATCGCGCGCAAACCGGCCAGGCGCGCAGGCTGCAAGAATAAATGCAAATGATTCGCAATAACTTATTTCCCTTGCTGATGCTTGCCGGGGCGATGTCGGCGCAGGCCGGGCGCCCCCTGCTGACCGAAGACGCCGACGTCCTGGCACCCCAGGCCTGCGAGCTGGAGTGGCTGGCCGCCCGCCAGCGTCAGGCCGACGCGCCGAGCACCCAGGCCTGGGGCAGCCAACTGGGCTGCGGTTTCGGTGCGCAAAGCCAGGCCGCGCTCGGGATCGGGCGGAACGCGGGCGTGCAGACGCTGCAGCTGGGCGGCAAGACGGCCTTGCTGGTGCGTGAGGCCGCGGCGCCGGGCCTGACCCTGGCCTGGGGCGTGCAGGCCCAGCGTGCCGAGGGCCGGCGGCTGCAGCACGACAGCAGCTATCTGAACCTGGTGTGGAGCCAGGCCCTGCTTGACGGCCTGACCGGCCATGCCAACCTGGGCTGGAGCCACAGCCGCCTGGCGGGCCTGGACACGCGCAGCTGGAACCTGGCCCTGGAGTACGCGGCCACAGCCAATGTCGATGTGCTGGGTGAATGGTATGGCGATGACCGCAGCAAGCCCTGGCTGGCCCTGGGCCTTCGCTGGGCCGCCGGCCCCGACTGGAGCCTGCATGCCGCGCTCGCCCAGCAGGCCGAGCGGCCACGTATCCGGCTGTTGAGCCTGGGGGTCAAGCTCGCGTTCTAGCACCATTCTGGTGCGAATATTTTTGAAGAAATGTTGTCAACCAAGCTTCCAGCACTGGCGTTGAACCTGGCAACGGATCGGGATTGAAGCTCCCGGGCGTTTACCAAAAGGTCTCAAGCCATGATGAAGTCCCAGCATCGCACCGAACCCCAACCCCGTCGCATTCCGATGCCGGAATGGAACACGGACAAGGGTCGCAAGCACGAAGCGTTTGAATCCGGTAGCCTCGGCTGCGACCGCCGCAGCCTGGCGCGCGCCATCCGTTTCGACCGCAAGCGCTGAGCCCTCGCTCGGCCCCCCGCAGAGCGCCCCCGTGGCGCTCTTTGTCATTCTGAATCGGCTTTTTCCGCTTCGTCCAGCGGTGCCAGCAGGCGCTCCAGTTCCGGCGCGCTGAACTTGGCCAGACCCTCGCCACTGTCGCTGCCCAGCAGACCTTCGGCCAGGGCCCGTTTGCGCTGCTGCAGCTCCAGCATGCGCTCCTCGATACTGCCCTGCACCACCAACTGGTGCACAAACACCGGCTGATCCTGGCCGATGCGGTGTGCCCGCGCGCTCGCCTGGGCCTCGACCGCCGGGTTCCACCAGGGGTCGATATGGATCACGGTGTCGGCGGCGGTGAGGTTGAGCCCCACGCCGCCGGCCTTCAGGCTGGCCAGCAGCAAGGGCACCTCGCGCGCCTGGAAGCGTTGCACGATGGCGCCGCGCTGCGCGGCCGGCGTCGCGCCGGTGAGCTTCAGCAGCGGCAGGCCCAGGGCCTGGAACTCCGCTTCCACCAGGTCCAGCATCTCGGTGAACTGCGAGAACAGCAGCAGGCGCCGGCCCTGGGCCAGCAGATCGGGCACGCGCTCGCGCAGCCAGGCCAGCTTGGCGCGCTCGATGCCGGCCGGTATCTGCACCCCCTTCAGCAGCAGCGGGTCGCAGCAGACCTGGCGCAGCTTGAGCATGGCGTCGAGCACCGAGATCAGGCTCGCCGACCAGCCCTGGCGCGCCAGGATGCGCCGCACCATATGGTCGGCGCCCACGCGCACGCTTTCGTAGAGCTGCTTCTGCTTGCCCTGCAGGCTGACGCGCTGCACCAGCTGGGTCAGCGGCGGCAGTTCGGCCGCCACCTCGTTCTTGAGTCGGCGCAGGATGAAGGGGCGCACCCGCGCGGCCAGCAGGCGGGCACGCCGGCCCTCGCCGTTCACCTCGATGGGCTTGCGCCAGATGCGGGCGAAGCCGCGCGCATCGCCCAGAAAGCCCGGCATCAGGAAGTCGAACTGGGCCCACAGCTCGCCCAGGTGGTTTTCCAGCGGCGTGCCGGTCAGCACCAGGCGGTGCCGCACCTGCAGGCGCCGCAGCGCGCGGGCGCTGCGGGCATGGGCGTTCTTCACCGCCTGTGCCTCGTCCAGTATCAGCAGATGCCAGGGCTGGGCCGACAGCGGCCGCAGGTCGCGCCACATCAGCCCATAGGTGCACAGCACCAGATCGGCCTCGCCCAGCTGGGTATACAGCGCAGCCCGCTCCGGCCCATGCAGCACGACGACGCGCAGGCCCGGCGTGATGCGCGCCGCCTCCTGGGCCCAGTTGAACAGCAGCGAGGTAGGCAGCACCACCAGGGCGGGCCGGTCCAGCCGCCCTGTGAGCTTTTCCAGCCACACATGGGCGAGCGCCTGCGCGGTCTTGCCCAGGCCCATCTCGTCGGCCAGGATGCCGCCCAGGCCCTGCTCGCGCAGGTATTGCAGCCAGGCCAGCCCCTGCAGCTGGTAGGGCCGCAGGCGCAAGCCCAGGCCGGGCGGCTCGGGCACGCCAGCGGGTGCGCCGGCCGCCAGCAGGCGCCGTGCCATGGCGCGCAGGCCGGCATCGCCGTGGATCTGCCAGCGGTGGTCGGGCACCTCGTCGAGCAGCGCCAGGCGCGTCGCATCCCAGGCGTTCAGGCGCAGCGGTGCCTGCCCCAGCTTGGCGCTGCCCAGCAGATCCAGCAGCGCGGCCATGATGGCCTTCAGCGGCCCCGCCAGGGCATGGACGCGCCGGCCGCCGGGCGCGCGCAGGCTGACGATGGCCTCGTCGTCCATCTCGGCGATGGCGTTGGCGTCCAGCCAGCGCTTGTCGCGCCGCAGCAGGTTGGCGATCAGCGGCGCCAGGTCAAGGCGCTCGCCGCCGGCCACCTCGATGCCCAGGCTCAGCAACCAGGAGCCCTGGCGGCGCGCCAGGCCCAGGCCTTCGACCTGCGGCGCCTGCTCGTCGGCGATGTCCAGGTGCCAGGCATCGACGGGCAGGCTTTCATGCACAAAGCCGGGCGCCACCTGCACCTGCCAGCCCTGGGCCTGCAGGGCCGGCACGGTATCGGCCCGGAAGTCGCCGAAGAATTCCTCCTGCATCAAGGTCCAGCAGGGGGCCAGGTCTTGCCCCAGGGCGGGATGGCGCCATTGCAGCATCGCCGGGTCCACCGGCTGCACGCCCAGCGCCAGCCACTGCGGCCAGCGCGCGTCATCGGCGGCCAGGCCCTCCAGCCGCAGCAGGCTGAGCTGATCGCCGCGCGGCCCCAGCTTGCCATGCGCGCGCATGCCCAGCCAGCCTTCGCCGCGACCCAGGGTCAGGAGGGTGAGGCGTGGCGTCGCGGCACTGGGGTCGTCCATGGGCATCGCGGCATTGTCCATGGCCCCGCTGCCGGCAGATGGCAGACTGCCGGGCATGAGAATGCTTGTGCGCTGCCTGCTGCTGCTCCTGTCCCTGCTCCTGATCGGCGTGATCTGCCTCGTGTTGCTGGGCCTGCAGGCCGAGCCCTTGGTGCGTAACCCGCTGCAAGTGAATGCGGCCGAGGTGCAACGTGCCCGCGCCGTGCTGAGCCGCAACGACCCGCGGCGCGACCCGCACGAGGGCCTGCGCGTGGCCAGGCTCAGCGCCGGCGAGCTGGAACTGCTGGTCAATCAGCTTGGGCAAAGCGTGCGACCGATGGCCGTGCGGCTGCGCCTGCGCGCCGGCAGCGCCGGGCTGGAGGCTAGCCTGCGCCTGCCGCTGCCCTGGCCGGGGCCATGGCTGAACCTGCGCGCCGAGTTGCTGGAAGCGCCCGGTTGGCCGCTGGTGAGCCGGCTCCGGCTTGGCCGGCTGCCGGTGCCCGACTGGTTGTCCGAGCGCCTGCTGCGGCGCGTGTTGCAGCAGCTGATGGAGCAGGCCGGCAGCGCCGTGCCGGTGGAGATGCTGCACCAGATCAGCTTTGCGCCGGACCGCCTGCTGGTGGTTTACGAATGGCGCAAGGACAGCCTCGACCGCCTGCTGGGCGTCTGGGCGAAGCCGGCCGAGCAGGCGCGCTTCAAGCTCTACCAGCAACGCCTGGTGGCGGCGAGCCAGGCCTTCGCGCCCGGCAGCGCGGTCTCGCTCGCGGCCCTGATGCCGCCGCTGTTCGAGCTGGCGGCCCAGCGCAGCGCCCAGGGCGAAGACGCGATGCAGGAGAACCGTGCGGCGGTGCTGACCCTGGCCCTGCACGCCAGCGGCCAGCATTGGGGCAAGCTGATCCCGGCGGCGCGTGGCTGGCCGCGCGCGACGCCGCTCACCGTCACGCTGGCCGGCCGGGACGATTTCTCCCAGCATTTCCTGATCTCGGCGGCGCTGGCGATCGAGGGTGGCGGGCCCATGTCCAAGGCCATCGGGGTCTACAAGGAACTGGCGGACGCACGCGGCGGCAGTGGCTTCAGCTTCAACGACATTGCCGCCGACCAGGCCGGCACGCGGCTGGGCCTGATGGCGATGGAGCGTGCCAGCCAGTTGCAGCAGCAGCTGCGCCGGCCGCTGCCGGAGAGCCACTACATGCCCGCGGTGGCCGACCTGCCCGAGTTCCTCAGCGAGGCCGAATTCCAGCGCCGCTATGGCGGCGTGGGCGGTGCCGGCTATCAGGCGATGCTGGCGCAGATCGAGACCCGCATCGCCGCGCTGCCGCTGTTCCGCTGAGCCGGGAGGCTTGGCTCAGCTATCGCACAAATGCAACACAACGGGGAAACGAGGCAGCGCAGCATCTGCGCGGGCACAGAAGGTTTGTTCATATAAATAGAAGCTTTATGTGAAAGTAAGCACATCCAAACATTGCCAATTTGGTGCGCGTCGCCGCGTGGAAACCCCAAGTGCGTGCATGGGCAGCTAACCCTACATTGGCCCCACTCGACGCGAGCGTTGTGCGAATAGCGCTTGCCTACGGGGGCTGAGGAGACAAACACAGCAGAGCAACTCGAACGAATTCAGTGACACTGTCACAGTTCACGGGCACCGAACGGTGCCCGTTTTTATTCGTGGCGCCGAACCGAAGATGCTGGAACTTGTGACCGTGGCGCTGGCCTCGCTGCTGGCCGGATTTGTGGATGCCGTCGTGGGCGGTGGCGGCCTTGTGCTGGTGCCGGCGCTGTTCAGCGTGTTCCCCACGGCCCCGCCCGCCACGCTGTTCGGCACCAACAAGGGTGGCGCCGTCTGGGGCACGGCCTGGGCCACGCTGCAATACGCGCGCCGCGTCACCCTGCCCTGGCACGCCCTGGCACCGGCCGCCGCCGCCGCGCTGCTGGGCAGTTTTGTCGGGGCCTGGACGGTCACCCTGGTCAGCGCCGGCGGCCTGCGCCGCAGCCTGCCCTTCATCCTGCTGGGCGTGCTGCTCTACACCCTGGCCAAGAAGGACATGGGGCGCCACCACGCGCCGCGCTACAGCGGGCGCGCCGAGGCCTGGGTGGCCAGTGGCATCGGCCTGCTGATCGGTTTCTACGACGGCTTCTTCGGCCCGGGCACCGGCAGCTTCTTCGTGTTCCTGTTCGTGCGCCTGCTCGGCTTCGACTTCCTGCACGCCTCGGCCAGCGCCAAGCTGCTCAACACCGCCACCAACTGCGCGGCCCTGCTGCTGTTCGCGCTCAAGGGCCATGTCTGGTGGCAGATCGCCGCCGTGATGGCGGTGACGAATGTGCTGGGCAGCCTGATCGGCACCCGCATGGCCCTGGCGCGCGGCGCCGGCTTTGTGCGCGGCATGTTCGTGCTGGTGGTGAGCGCGCTGATCCTGAAGACCGGCTGGGACGCCTTCCTGCGGTGATCCCCCCAAGGTGGCTGGCTGCCCGCCGGCGGCAGGCGCTACCATAGGGAACACTTATAACTACGTCACCCACCATGCCGGTCGATCCACAATTGCGCGCGCTTGATATCGAGATCCCCACCCAGCCCGAGGTGTTGGTCAAGCTCTCGCTGCTGATGGCGGCCGAGGACATCGATCTACAAGCGGTGTCGGCGCTGGTGGAAACCGATATGGCGCTGGCGGCGGCGGTGCTCAAGGCCGTCAATTCCTCGCTCTACGGCCTGCGCGGTCGGGTCCAGACGGTGCACCAGGCGCTCACCTACCTGGGCATGCGCGAGGTCGCCGCCATCACCTTCGAGATGGGCTTGCGCGCCGCCTTCCCGCCCGCCGCCGAGCTGGAGCCGATCTGGTCGCGCGCCTCGCAGCGCGGCCTGCTGATGGGCCGCATGGGTCAGATGCTGGGCGTGGACCCCTGGGCAGCGCACTCGGCCGGCCTGTTCGAGGAATGCGGCAAGGCGGTGCTTTACCGCCATGCGCCCGGCCATTACCCGGCCATGCTGCGCGCCGCCACCAAGGACAGCGACCTGGTGCAGCTCGAGCACACCGCCTTCGGCGTCAGCCACGACGCGCTGGGCGCGGCGCTGTGCGAGAGCTGGGGCCTGGCCCCGGCGGCGGTGGCCAGCGTGCGCTACCACGTGCAGGTGCAGGCCGAGCTGAACATGCCCGAGAGCCTGCAGCGCCGCAGCATCTGCGCCATCTCCACGGTGGCCTGGGCCCTGCTGAACACGCCCGACGAGGTCGAGGCGGTGGCGCGTGCGATCGCGCCGCAGGCGCAGCTGGACGAGACCCTGGTGCTGCGCGCCGCGCGCCGCGTCAGCGAGCAGCTGCTGGAAGCGCAATCGCGCGGGCGCGATACCCAGTAAGGCCGGTCAGGCCGCCAGGCTGAGCCGGTCGCGGCCGGCATGCTTGGCGATGTAGAGCGCCTCGTCGGCCGCCTGCAGCAGGCCTTGCGGGCTCAGGTAAGGGTGCTGGGCGCCATAGCCGGCCAGGCCGATCGACACCGTCACCATCTGATCCACCGGGCTGGCGCCATGCGGCAGGGCCAGGCCGCGCCAATCCTCGCGCAGCTGCTCCAGCAGGCTTTGCGCGCTGGCGGTATCGAAGCCGGGCAGTAGGCAGGCGAACTCCTCGCCGCCCAGGCGCGCCACCAGATCGGTGTCGCGCTTGAAACGCTCGGCCAGCAGGCGCGCAAAGCGCTGCAGCAACTCGTCGCCGGCGGCATGGCCATGCAGCTCGTTGTAGGGCTTGAGGTGGTCCAGGTCGAGCACCGCCAGCGCCAGCAGGCTGTGCTGGCGCTGGGCGCGCTTGAACTCGCGGCGCAGCGCGTCGTCGAACTCGCGCCGGTTGGCCAGGCCGGTCAGCACATCGGTGCGGCTCAGCAATGAGAGCTCGCGCTTCTTGCTTTCCAGCGCCTGCTCGGCGGCGCGCAGGGCCTGGCTCTGGCGTTCGATCTCGGCGCGCAGGGCCTGGGCCTGCTTGTGTTCGCGCTTGAGCTGCTCGCCCATGCTCGAGTGCACATGGGCGATCGCATGGTTGAGCTCCTGCAGCTCGGCGCTGCGCCCGCCCTGCTCATCGAGCCAGGCGAACTGGCTGGGTGGTTGGGTGGGATCGAAGGATTGGGCGTCGGCGCTGAGGCGGCGCAGATGGCGCAGCAGCATGCGATCCACCACCACCACCGCGGCGGCCACCAGCACCAGCACCAGCAGCAGATGCTGCATCAGCATCGCCCAGGCGGCTTCCTGGCTGAGGGTGTGGCGCAGGCTGGCGGCCTCCGACAGCACCTTCACCGAGCCCATCATCTCGCCCTGCCCACTCTGCGGCAGATTGAATTCGCTGTGGGCACTGCCCTCGTCATGCGTGGTGCTGCCCGCCACGAAGCGGCGCCCGTCGTGCACCTGCAGCTCCACGCCATGCACGCCCTGGCGCGCCAGCATGCTGCGCAAGAGCAGGTCGGTCAGCTCGGGTTGGGCGCTGGCCAGGCTCTTGGCCAGCGGCTCGGCATAGAGCAGGGGTAGGGTACGCAACTCATGCGCCAGCTGCTCGGCATGCCTGGCGGTTTCCTGCTGCAGTTGCAACCCGCCCGAGAGCAGCGCCACGATCAGGC
The DNA here is from genome assembly GCF_058788955.1 of Roseateles sp. FW301-B2. NCBI lineage: Bacteria > Pseudomonadati > Pseudomonadota > Betaproteobacteria > Burkholderiales > Sphaerotilaceae > Roseateles > Roseateles sp. FW301-B2. The sequence goes on along the minus strand of NZ_JBYTBE010000003.1, from coordinate 221,501 downwards.
CCACCCCCGCCAGGATCAGGCTGGTGCGCGATCGCGCGGAGGCGCTGGCGGCGGGGCTGTAGGACATGAGGGAACTGCTGGGCTCGATGGGATGGGCTCGCGTCACGCGTGAGCACTGACTTCATTGTGTGCGTGCAGCGCGCAGCCCGGTAAGCGGGAGAACACCAGGGTAGCCGCAGGCGCTACATTGCGCTTGAGACTGGCGAGCAGAGAGGTACGCGGTGCTGCGTAAAGTCGCATTGGGATGCGGGATCGCCCTGAGGATGGGGTCGGCGCTGGCCGATCCCGGCTACTACCTGCTCACGCCCTACGACAACGAGGGCCAGACCCTGCTCGAGCTGCGCTACTGGACCGTCAAGCCCAGCGGCGGCCGCCCGGCCACGCTCTGGCCCGAGCTGGGCCTGGCCCATGGCTTCGGGCCGCGCTGGACCACCCGCCTGCTGGCCAGCTACATCGGCACCGAGGCCAGCAGTTTCAAGCTCAGCAGCGTGAGCTGGCAGAACCAGTTCATGCTCACCCAGGGGCAATACCCCTTCGATCTGGCCCTGCATGCCCAGCTCAGCCAGCTGCATGGCTACGAGTCCGGGCCGGCGCTCGAGTGGGGGCCGGTGTGGCAGAGCGAATGGGGGCTGTGGCAGATCAACCTCAACGCCCTGTTCGAGCATGGCTATGGCAAAGCCGCCGACGGCGGCACCCAGCTCAAGCTGCAATGGCAGCTGCAGCGCCGCCTGGCCCCGGGCCTGCGCCTGGGCGTGCAGGGCTTCAGCGAGCTGGGCAACTGGCGCGCCTGGGACGCCCGCGCCAAACAGTCGCACCGGGTCGGGCCGGTGCTGCACTGGGCGTTGCCGGTCGGGGAGCGTCAGGCGGTGAACTGGCAGTTCGCCTATCTCTGGGGCTCCACCTATGGCCGGCGCGGCGACATGTTCTCCGCCCAGCTGCAGTTTGCCTTCTAACTGAACAATTCACTGGCCGGCACGGGCCGCGCAAAGTAGTAGCCCTGGGCCTCCTGGCAACCCAGCTGCAGCAGCCGCGCCGCCACCGCTTCGGTCTCCACGCCCTCGGCGATGGTGCGCAGGCCCAGGCTGCGCGCCAGCCCGATGATGGCCTCGACGATCACCGCGCCCTGGCTGGCATCGTCCAGCTGGTGCAGGAAGCTGCGGTCTATCTTGAGCTTGTCGATCGGGAAGCGGCTCAGGTAGGCGAGGCTGGAATAGCCGGTGCCGAAATCGTCGATCGCCAGCTTCACCCCCATGGCCTTGAGCCGCGTCACCGTGGCCAGCACGCTGGCCGGGTCGCCGATCAGGATGGACTCGGTGAGCTCCAGCTCCAGCTGGCTGGGGGGCAGGCCGCTGGCCTGCAGCGCGGACTGCACGGTGGCCTCGATATCGCCCTGGCGGAACTGCAGGGCCGAGAGATTGACGGCGATGCGCGGCCGGCCCTGGCGCTCGTTCTGCCACTGCGCCGCCTGGCGGCAGGCCTCGTGCAGCACCCAGGCGCCGATCGGCACGATCAGGCCGGTCTGCTCGGCCACCGGGATGAACTCGGCCGGCGGCATCAGCTTGCCATCGGCGCGGCGCCAGCGCAGCAAGGCCTCGGCGCCGACGCGCCGGCCCGTCGCCAGCTCCACCTGCGTCTGGTAATGCAGCTCGAACTCGCCCTGCTCCAGCGCCTTGGCCAGGCCATGCTGCAGCTGCATGCGCTCCATGCCCTGGGCATGCATGCTGGGGTCGAAGAACTGGAAGGTGTTGCGGCCGCTGTCCTTGGCGCGGTACATGGCGGTGTCCGCCTGGCGCTGCAGGGTCTCCAGGTCGCGCCCGTCGTCCGGATAGAAGGTCACGCCGAAGGAGGCCGAGACGCGCATCTCGTTGCCCTCCACCGCCACCGGCGTGCTCAGCTGCGCCTGCAGCGAGGCCAGGATGGGCAGCACCGCCTCGCGTTCCCGCAGGTCGTGGAAGAGCAGCAGGAACTCGTCGCCACCCAGGCGGCAGATGGTGTCGGTCTCGCGCAGGCTGGCGCGCAGGCGCTGCGCCACCGCGAGCAGCAGCGCATCGCCGGCGCCATGGCCCAACGAGTCGTTGACGTTCTTGAACTGGTCCAGGTCCATCAGCACGACGGCGAACTTGCCGCCATCGCGGCGCGCCTGCGCCATCGCCTGCTCGATGCGGTCGTGCAGCAGCACGCGGTTGGGCAGGCCGGTGAGCGGGTCGTGGTGGGCCAGGTATTCCAGGCGCTGCTCGGTGCGGCGGTGCTCGTCGATCTCCTCGCTGAGGCGCCGGTAGGGCTCGCGCACCGAGACCACGAACACCGCGCGGAAGATGAAGTAATAGGCCACGATCTTGTAGAGGTGGCCCAGCAGGCTGTAGAGGTCGTTGACGTTGGCGTAGAGCGTGAAGCAGAGCTCGCTGAGGATGCTGATGATGGCCGCGCTGGCCAGGTCGGCGCTGTTGAAGCGCGCGCGTGCGCCGCGGCGCAGCAGCAGCAAGGCGGTGGGCACGAGCAGCAGGATCAGGCCGTATTCCGCGACGATCTTGAGCTTGGTCAAGCCCTGACCCTCGATGAAGAAGCGCGGCCACAGCTCGGGTGCCCACAGCGCCAGACCCAGGCAGGCCAGCACGAAGCCCAGGCTCAGGGCCAGCATGAGGGCGCGGTCGGCGCGGCTGGTGGTGCGCGCATGCGGCTGCAGCGCCAGCGTCAGCAGCACCAGGCTGGCCAGATAGCGCGCGCAGAGCCAGAACACGATCGCCTTCTGCGGCTCCGCGGGCGTGATGAAGTCCGGCATACCCTTGTAGGAGAGCAGGTGGGCCAGGTCGAGCAGACCCACGCCCATGAAGCCGGCGCCCAGCAGCACGGTGTGGTGCTGGCGGTCGTGGAAGCTGGCGGTCCATACCGAGGCGAACACCAGCAGGCTCACCAGCACGGCGGCCAGCTCGCACACCGTGTGCAGCCAGGTCGGGAAGATGCGCGAGGCCAGCAGCTCGTTGCCGGTCACCGGCAACCAGCCGGCCGCCAGCAGCAGCAGGGCCAGCGCCATGATCCAGCGCGCCGACACGGTGGACTCGGTCTCGCGCTTGCCAAATAGGCGCGTCGGTTCGCTGATCAACACTTCATCAGCCTTCAATGCAAGCTCCCTGTCATTGGCTTTTTGTTCCTGCAGAGCATAGCCTGAGCCTGCCGCGCCATCGCCCTGGTTTTGCGCGCAGAATGCGAGCAAGAGCCTGTCATCCATCAAGTCAGGCCACGGCTCGCATGTCCTCGCTCATGCCGCTTTTACGACGTTGGGTTCTGCTCTCGGTGTTGCTCGCTTGCGGCTGCGGTGTGCGGGCGCAGGAGGCCGCGCGCCCCTTGCGCCTGTGTGCCGACGAAGCACCGCTCTACCCCTGGCGCTTGGCCGAGCCGCGCCGGGCCGGCGCGCTGCCGGCGGGCCTGGACTTCGTGCTGATCGAGCAGGCGGCCGCGCGCATGGGCCTGGCGCTGGAGCTGAGCCTGATGCCCTGGCGGCGTTGCCAGACCGAGCTGCAGCGCGGCGGCCAGGACGCGGCCCTGGGCATGAGCTACCGCAGCGACCGCATGCAGTTCGCCATCTTTCCCTGGCGCGATATGGCGCCCGATGAGGGCCTGCGCATGCGCCGCGAGAGCTACAGCCTCTACGCGCTGGCGCAGGAGGGGCCGGTCTGGGACGGGCGCCATCTGGCGGCCAAGGGCGAGCTGGTGGTGGGCGCGCCCTCGGGCTACTCCATCGTCGAGCAGCTGCAGGCCATGGGGCTCAAGGTCGATGAAGGCACGCGCAGCGTGGAGGCCAATCTGGAGAAGCTCGTGAAGCGCCGCGTGCAGGCCCTGGCCCTGCCCACCGGCGAGGGCGACGAGGCGCTCAAGCGCGATGCCCGCTGGGCCCAGCGCGTGCAGCGGCTGGACCCGCCCCTGGTCGAGAAGTCCTACTTCCTGGTCTACTCGCATAGCTATTACGGCGGCAACGAGGCGCAGGCCAAGCGCCTGTGGGCCGAGCTGGCGCAGGTGCGCGAGTCGGCGGCCTTCAAGCGCAGCGAGGCCGAGCTGCTGAGGCCCTGAGCGACCGGGCGGCATACTGCCGGCATGTCCCCGTACCCCGACCCCAGCGCCGCCGCCACCGAGCCCGAACTGCAAGCCGTCCTCGATGCCCTGCTGCTGATGGGCGGCAGCCGCGGTGCGGCCGGGCTGGCGCTGTGGTTGCAGGCCCAGGGCGAGATCGCCAGCGCCGAGCGCTTCAGCCAGGCGCGCGTGCAGCTGGCGTTGCGCCAGCTGCAGCAGCAGGGCCGCATCCAGCCGCTCAGCGGCCGCGTCTACGGCGTGCCGCCGGGCGCGCAGGCCGAGCGCCTGCAGGCGCTGCTGCTGCTGCCCGCGGCGCGCCAGTATTGGCAGCGCCTGCTCTACGTCTACAGCGATGGCCAGGCCCATGCGCGCCAGCCCATGCAGTGGATAGGGCTGCGCTCGGCCGACGAGGCGGTGCGCATGCTGCGCCTGTTCCTGCACTCGGGCGTGGACCTGGCCACCTACCAGGCCCAGCTGCGCGGCCCGCTGCTCGAGCTGAGCCATGCGGAGGTCCAGGCCGCGGCGCTCACCGAGCCCTGGATGCCGGCCGCGGTGGCGGCCCTGCCGGCCGAGCTGAGCGAGACCCTGCTGCGCCAGGCGCTCAAGACCTTGAGCGCCGACGACGCGCGCCGCGGCCAGATCCGCCAATGGCTGCAGCAGCGCCTGGCCACCGCGCCGCAAGCGCTGGGCCCCGAGGCGCGCGCGCAGCTCGCCGAGGCCCGCCTGCAGGCGCTGGATCTGGACGGTGCGCGTGCCCTGCTGCAGGGCGAGCCGGGGCTGGCGCTGGTGCAGGCCGCCGAGCGCCTGGCGCAGGGCGCCTGGGCCGAGGCTGCGGCCCTGTTCGAGCAGGCCCTGAAGGCGCGGCGCCAGGCCAGCGGCCAGCGCCGCGGCCTGCTGGAGCGCGAGCTGGCGCGGCTCTACCTGGTGAGCCTGCTGGCGCAGAGCGACCCGCTCGCCTGGGCGCAGGCGCGCAAGTTCTGCATCGCCGAATCGGGCTCGCGCAAGCCCTCGGCGCATGAATGGTGGGGCTTGTGGGCCCATGCGATCGGCGTGCGCCTGGGCGAGGAGGGCCTGGACGAGCAGGCCCTGGCCTACATCCCCGGGTTGGAGCAGCGCGCCCACGCGCTCGACCAGGCCTGCGACCGCCTGCTGCTGGCCGCCTGGCTGGGCAAGCCCGCGCCGGGCTGGACGCTGGCCGCCGCCACGGCCCTGCTGCAGCGCCTGCAGGCGGCCGAGCAGCATTGGCAGGCCTGCCTGCTGGCGCAGGCGCTGGAGCGGCTGGAGCTCGGCGAGCTGACGCACGAATTGAGCGCCCAGCCAACACCACTCAACTGGCTGGGCGGGCCGCACGAGGCCTGGCGCGATGCGCTCGCCGCCATCACCCAGCTGGCCGAGGAGCAGGCGGCGCAGACCGGCATCAGCGAGCTGGCCTGGCAACTCGAGCTCGATGCTCAGGGCCGCGTGCAGGACATCCTGCCCTTCGAGCGCAGCCGCAGCGCGCGTGGGGCACTCAAGCTCAAGCCGGTGACGCTCTCCAAGCTCAAGAAGCAGGGCCAGAGCAGCAGCGCGCGCGACAACGCCGTGCTGCGCCATATCGAACGCAGCATCTACAGCGCCGCCAACAGCTACGAGCTCGACGTCAGCCAGGCCGCCATCGCCCTGGTCGGGCATCCGGCGCTGATGTTTGCCGATGCCCCCGGCCAATGGGTGGAGCTGGTGGAGGCCCTGCCCGAGCTGGAGGTGCGCCAGGGCGCGGATGCCAGCTACGCCTTCCACATCCACCCGCCGCTGCTCAGCAGCGAGCCGCCCAAGCTGAGCGCCTGGTATGGCAGCCGGCACGAGGCAGAGGTGGACAAGCGCAACAGCCTGCGCGTGCTGCGCGACGGCCCTGCCCATGCGCGCCTGCTGCGCATCAGCCCCACCCAGCGCCGCGTGGCCGAGCTGGTGAACCAGGGCTGGACCGTGCCCGCCAGCGCGCAGGCCGAGCTGGGCGCGGCCCTGCAGGTGCTGAGCGGCCATTTCCAGCTGCACAGCGATGCCGCCGCCGGCCGCTCGGTGGCGGGCGACAGCCGCCTGCGCGCGCGCCTGAGCCCGCTCGGCGAGGGTCTGCAGCTGCAGCTGGTGGCCCAGCCCTTCGGTGGCTTCGGCCCCGCCGTCACGCCCGGCGCGGGCCGCGCGCGCCTGCTGTGCATGCACGAGGGCCTGAGCCTGGCGACCGAGCGCGACCTCGCCGCCGAGGTGGAACATCGCCGCGCGGTGCTGGAGGCCATGCCCTTCCTGGACGCCGAGCTGCCGCCCGACCTGCCCTGGCTGCTCACCGAGCCCGAGGAGGCGCTGCGCGCGGTGGAGCTGCTGCCGGGCCTGCCCGGCATCGCCGCGCTCGACTGGCCCAAGGGCAAGCCGCTGCGCGTCACCGCGCTGGCCAGCAGCGGCGTGCGCGTGCAGGTCAGCAGCGCGCGCAACTGGCTGGCCCTGCAGGGCGAGGCCCAGCTGGACGAGCAGCGCGTGCTGGGCCTGCAGGAGCTGATGCAGCTGGCGCGCGCCTCGCGCAGCCGCTATGTGCGCCTCGCCGAGGGCGAATACCTGGCATTGAGCGAGCAGCTGCGCCAGCAGCTGCGCGACCTCGACGCGCTGGCCGTGGCCAGGAAGGACCAGCTGCAGCTGCCCCCCGCCAGCGCCAGCTGGCTGGATGAAACCCTGGGCGAGATGCAGCTGGCCGGCGACGCCCCCTGGCGCGCGCGCATGGACGCGCTGGCCGCCGCCGCCGCGCTGCAGCCCGTCGTGCCAGCGGGCCTGCGCGCCGAGCTGCGGGGCTATCAAGAGGAGGGTTATGCCTGGATGGCGCGCCTGGCGGCGGCCGGCCTGGGCGCCTGCCTGGCCGACGACATGGGCCTGGGCAAGACGGTGCAGACCCTGGCGCTGCTGATCGCGCGCGCCGCCCAGGGCCCGGCCCTGGTGCTGGCGCCCACCTCGGTATGTGCGAACTGGCTGGCCGAGGGCGAGCTGTTCGCGCCGGGCCTGAACCTGGCGCTCTACGGCAGTGCGGGCGAACGCGCCGCCCAGATCGCCGCGGCCGGCCCCGGCGATGTGCTGATCGCCTCCTACGCGCTGGCGCAGAACGATGCCGAGCTGTTCGCCGCCAAGGACTGGGCCAGCCTGGTGCTGGACGAGGCCCAGGCGCTCAAGAATGCCGCCACCAAACGCGCCAAGTCGGTGGCCGAGTTCAAGGCCGGCTTCCGGCTCGCGCTCTCGGGCACGCCGGTGGAAAACCGCCTGGCCGATCTCTGGTCCATCATGCAGCTCATCAACCCGGGCCTGCTGGGCACGGCCGCGCAGTTCGCCGAGCGCTTTGCCAACCCGATCGAGCGCAAGGAGCAGCCGGACGCGGCCGCGCGCCAGCGCCTGCGCCGCCTGGTCTCGCCCTTCCTGCTGCGCCGTACCAAGGCCCAGGTGCTGCAAGACCTGCCCCCGCGCACCGAGATCGTCCACCTGGTGCAGCCCGGCGGCGAGGAGCGCAGCTTTCTCGAAGCGCTGCGCCGCGATGCCCAGGCCAGCGTGGCCGCGGCCGCTCAAGGCCAGCAGGGCGGCGGCCCCGCCATCCAGGTGCTGGCCGAGCTGATGCGCCTGCGCCGCGCCGCCTGCGATCCGCGCCTGGTGGCGCCCGAGCTGGGCCTGGTGGGCGCCAAGCTGGGCGAGTTCGAGCTGTTGGTGCGCGAGCTGGTGGACGGCGCCCACAAGGCGCTGGTGTTCAGCCAGTTCACCGATTACCTCAAGCTGCTGGCCGAGCGCCTCGACGCGATGGGCGTGCGCTACCAGTACCTCGACGGCAGCACGCCCGCGGCGGCGCGCGCCCAGCGCGTGGCGGCCTTCCAGCGCGGCGAGGGCGAGGTCTTCCTCATCAGCCTCAAGGCCGGCGGTTTCGGCCTCAACCTCACCATGGCCGACTATGTGCTGATCGTCGACCCCTGGTGGAACCCCGCCGCCGAAGACCAGGCGATGGGCCGCGCCCACCGCATGGGCCAGCAGCGCCCCGTCACCGTCTACCGCCTGGTCACCGCCGGCTCGGTGGAGGAGCGCATCATCGAGCTGCACCGCGACAAGCGCGGCCTGGCCGAGGGCATTCTGGCGGGGCAGGAGGAGGCCACGGTGCTGGACGCGGCAGCGCTCTCGGCGCTCTTGATGGACAGCGACTAGGGCGGATGGCAAGATGGCCCCACCATGAGCCAGAGTTTTGGCGCCGAGGCGCCCCGCCCGCACAGCAATACCCACCAGCGCAAGCCCGCGCGCTATCTGGTGGTGATCGAGTCGGGCGGTTATATGGTGGCGCGGCTGTTTCTTGACGACCGCGAACTGGTGGCCGAGTTCGACGCCAGCACCGAAGAGACCGGCCACATGATCCAGGGCCTGGCGGCGAGCCACGACGCCGGCGATCCGGCATGGGACAAGGCCCTGCAAGGCCATAGCGCCGCGGAGCGCGCGGCGGCGGACGTCTACCTGTTGCCGGTCTAGGCCGGCAGTGCCCGACCCTTGCGCCCGTGCAGCCCCGCCAGCCGGCGTGCCAGGCCGGCGTGGCCGCTTACCAGCGCGATGCCGGCTAGCACCAGGCCGCTGCCGGCGATGAAGCCGGGGTCCAGGGCCTCGCCCAGCAGCCAGACGCCCAGCAGCACGCCGAACAGCGGCGTCAGGAAGGCGAATACGCCCAGCTGCGAGGCCAGGTAGCGGCGCAACAGCCAGCACCAGGTGAGGAAGCTGGCGAACGAGACCACCAGGCTCTGGAAGCCGAAATGCGCCCACACCAGGGCCGAGGGCTGGAACTGCCATTGCCCGCTCAGCCAGGCGCCGGGCAGCAGCAGGGCAAAGGCGCCCAGAAGTTGGTAGAGCAGGGTCTCGGTGGCGGGCGCGGCGGCCAGGGCCGAGCAGCGTATCGTCACCGTGGTGGCGCCCCAGGCCGCACCGCCCAGCAGGGCCAGCAGATCGCCCAACGGCGCCATGCCGCCCGCCGCGGCGCCGCCATGCCGGCCGCCCAGAAAGGCCAGGGCGATGCCGCCGAAGGCCAACAGGATGCCCAGCCATTGCAGCGCCGCGAGCCGCTCCGCCGGCAGGCGCCAGTGCAGCCCCAGCGCGGCGAACAGCGGCGCGGTGTAGAGGTAGATCACCACATGCGAGGCCTGCGTCAGCTTCAGGGCCTGGGCCACCAGCAGGTATTCCAGCCCGAACAGCGCACCGGCCAGCAGGCCCGCCCGCCAGCGCGCGCGCTGTGGCGCCTCGCCACGCCAGGCCATCAGCGCCGCCAGCAGCAGCAGGGCCACCAGCGAGCGCAGCGCCACCATCAGCATCGGGCTGGCCTGGTCGGCCACCGCCTTCAGCGAGATCTGCTGCAGGCTCCAGGTGAGGCACAGCAGGGTCATCACGCCCAGGGCGCGTGCATCGATGGGGCCGGGTGCGGCCGGGGTGCTAATGCTGTATTGCATGCCGCGCACTGTGCCGGCGTGCTGGCGCCGCACAAAGCGCATAATTCGACGCCAATCCATGCGTTTATCGAATCCATGCGCGATCTGCAGATCGACTGGCTGAAATGCTTTGTCGCCACAGTCGATGCCGGCTCGCTCTCGAGCGCGGCGCTGGAGGTGAGCCGCTCGCAATCGGCGGTGAGCATGCAGCTCAAGAAGCTGGAGTCGGCGCTGGGCTGCCGGCTGCTGCAGCGCGGCCCGCGGCAGCTGGAGTTGACCCATGAGGGTCAGACCTTGCTGGGCTATGCGCGCCGCATGCTGGACCTGCAGGCCGAGGCCCAGGCCGCCCTGCGCGACGAGGCGATTGCCGGCGTGGTGCGCCTGGGCGTGCCCGACGACTACGCCAGCCGCTACCTGACCCCGGTGCTGAAGCGCTTTGCGCCGCGCCATGGCGGGGTGGAGATCCAGCTGGACTGCGAGCAATCGACCTCGCTGATCCCGCGCGTGGCCAGCGGCGAGCTAGACCTGGCCCTGGTCTCGCGCGACCACGCCCGCCGCGGCACCCTGCTCTTCCACGAGCCCATGGTCTGGGTGGGCGCGCCGCAGTTCGAGGTCTGGAGCCGCAACCCGCTGCCCATCGCCGTCTACGAGGAAGCCAGCCTGGGCCGGCGCAGCGCCATCCATGCGCTGGCTCTGCAGGGCCGGCCCTACAAGGTGGTCTACAACAGCTCCAGCCTGGCCGGCCAGATCGCCGCGGTGGAGAGCGGCCTGGCGATCGCGGCGCTGACCCAGTGCAGCGCGCCCGCGCATCTGCAGGTGCTGGGCCTGGCCCATGGCCTGGGCCCGCTGGAGCCGATGCAGGTGGCGGTCTACCGCAGCCAGGCCTCCAAGGGCTCCAAGGCGGTGGACAGCCTGCAGCGCATGCTGGTGCAGACGCTGCGGCAGGCGGGCCCCTGAGGCGGGCAGGCCGCGCGCGGCAAAGCCCTGCGCCAGCCCGGGCCGGCCGGTCTGGTGACAATGGGCCATGCCCGCGCAGCCCCAGGCCCATTCCACCGGCTCCTCCAGCCCCGCCGCCTCGCCCCCGGTGCCCGCCTTGGCCATCGTCGGCCTGGCCCTTGCTGCCATGGCCAGCGGCATCTCGCTGCGCCTCACCGACGCGCTGCTGCCGCGGCTGGCGCAGGAGTTCGCCATCACGCTGGGCCAGGCCTCGCAGGTCATCACCGTGTTCGCGGTGGCCTATGGCCTGGCACAGCTGCTGTTCGGGCCGCTGGGCGATCGCTACGGCAAGTACCGTGTGGTCGGCTGGGCCTGCGTGGCCTCGGCCCTCACCTCGCTGGCCTGCGCGCTGGCCCAGGGCCATGCCAGCCTCTTGCTGGGGCGCCTGCTGGCCGGCGCCACCGCGGCGGCGGTGATCCCGCTGGCGATGGCCTGGATCGGCGATGTGGTGCCCTACGAGCGCCGCCAGGCCGTGCTGGCGCGCTTCCTGATTGGCCAGATCGTCGGCTTTGCGCTGGGCGTCTGGGCCGGCGGCTACACCGCCGACCACCTGGACTGGCGCACCCCCTTCTTCGCCGTGGCGGGCCTGTTCGTGCTGGTGGCCCTGGTGCTGCAATGGGTGCGACGCGGCCTGCCCGCCAGCGCCCTGGCCACCCAGCCGCAGCGCGGCCATGTGCTGGCCGGCTTGTTGCGCGAGTTCCGCGCCGTGCTGGCGGGCCCCTGGTCGCGCCTGGTGCTGCTGGCGGTGTTCTGCGAGGGCGCGGCCCTCTATGGCGCCTTCGCCTTCGTGGCCTCGCACCTGCACCAGCGCTTTGCGCTCGCGCTCTCCTTCGTGGGCGCGCTGGTGATGCTGTTCGCGCTGGGCGGCCTGGGCTTTGCGCTGGGCGCGCGCCAGCTGGTGCAGCACCTGGGCGAGACCGCGCTGGTGCGCTGGGGCTCGCTGCTGATGGCCGGCGCCCTGCTGGCCGTGGCGCTGGCGCCCAGCTGGTGGTGGGCCATGCCGGCCTGCCTGGTGATGGGCCTGGGCTTCTACATGATGCACAACACCTTGCAGACCCGCGCCACCCAGATGGCGCCCGAGCGCCGCGGCGCCGCGGTGGCCCTGTTCGCCTCCTGCTTCTTCCTCGGCCAGTCGCTCGGCGTGGGCGCGGCCGGGCTGGCGGTGGAGGCGCTGGGCACCAGCTGGCTGCTGGCCCTGGGCGCCGCGGGCGTGCTGCTGGTGGGCTGGAACTTCAACCGTCAGCGCCTGGCCCTGCAATCGCGGCTGGGGCTGCAGGCCTGAGCATCCCGCTTGCTTCAACAGCGGCTAAAGAAACACCGGAGACACCGACCATGAAGCATGCCTATCTGACCCTGCTGCTCGCCCTGCCGGCCGCCTGCATGGCCGCCAGCTTCGAGCAGCGCGAGGCCGACTGGCGCAACGGCGCCATCGTCTACCAGGTGCTGGTGGACCGCTACGTGCCCGCGGCGAATCTGGAGGCCAAGCGCGCGCTCTACCCCGCGCCCAAGCGCCTGCGCGATTGGTCGGAGCCCGCGCGGCCCGGCGTCTACCTCGCCGATGCCAAGCTCAACAGCCAGGAGCTGGACTTCTGGGGCGGCGACCTGCAAAGCCTCAGCACCAAGCTGGACTACATCCAGCAGCTGGGCGCCGACGTGCTCTACCTCAACCCCATCCACCTCGCCTACACCAACCACAAGTACGACGCCTTCGACTTCAAGGCCATCTCGCCCGAGTACGGCAGCCAGCGCGAGTTCAGGCAGCTGGCGGTGCAGGTGCATCAGCGCGGCATGAAGCTGGTGCTGGACGGCGTGTTCAACCACATGGGCCGCAACGCGCCCAAGTTCCAGGAGGCGTTTGCCAGCCCCAAGAGCCGCTGGCGCGACTGGTTTGCGATCGGCCCGCAGTACGAGGGCGGCGCGCGTGTCTGGACGGGCTTCCAGAACCTGCCCGAGCTCAATCTCGAGAACCCCGCGGTGCGCCACTACCTCTACGGCGCGCCCGACTCGGTGGTGCGCAGCTATCTGCGCGACGGCGCCGATGGCTGGCGCCTGGATACCGCCTTCGAGCTGGGCCACCGTTACCTGCGCGAGCTCACCGACGCGGCGCACCAGCAGAAGCCCGGCTCGCTGGTGGTGGGCGAGATCGTCAACTACCCGGGCGAATGGCTCAAGTCCATCGACGCGGTGATGAACTTCGGCCTGCGCCAGATCGTGCTGGGCCTGGCCGGCGGCGAGCTCTCCGCCCCCAAGGCCGCGCACATGACCGAGCGCCTGGTGCGCGATGCCGGCATCGAGCCCATGCTGAAGTCCTGGATGGTGATCGACAACCACGACATCCCGCGCATCGCCAACCAGTTCCCCGATGCCACCCAGCGCCGCATGGTGCAGGCCCTGCAGTTCACCCTGCCCGGCGCGCCCAATATCTACTACGGCGCCGAGCTGGGCATGACGGGCGGCCCCGACCCCGAGAACCGCAGCCCGATGCGCTGGGAGCTGCTGCGCGCCGACAACCCCGAGCTGCTGTGGATGAAGCAGCTGGTGGCGCTGCGCAAGCAGCAGCGCGCGCTGCGCGTGGGCGACTTCCGCCTGGTGGAGGCCGAGCAGCTGTTCGCCTTCGAGCGCTACACCGATCGCGCGCTCGACACCATGGTGGTGCTGGCCAACCCCAGGGCCGAGCCCGTCACCGAGCGGGTGATGATCGCCAACGCCCATCTGATGGACGGCACCCCGATGGTCGACGCGCTCGGCCAGCCCGGCGCCGCGGCGCTGGGCACGGTGAGCGCCGGCTTTCTCACCGTCACCGTACCGGCGCGCACCACCCTGGTGCTGCGGCCCATGGAGCGCGAGCTGGGCGGCTACAGCCGCTACAAGCGGGTGCGCTGAGCGGGGCGGCGGCCGGGCGCGGCCGGCTATTACGTTTGTTTCATGTGGCGGCTCTCAGTCGCTGCCGGGTGCGGCCGAAATGCAGTCATGGCCCCCAGCGCAACATGAAGGAGTACGCATCATGATGACGAGCAGCGCCCTGTCGCCCTACCGCAGCACCAGCACCAGCGTCAGTACCAGCACCGAAGGGAGCGGCACCCCGAGCCGCATCAGCACGGCCAACAACCGGCCGCTGAACCGCCTCAGCGCCGAGCAGCTGTTTGGCCGACTCGACCGCGACGCCAAGGGCTATCTCGAGGCCACGGATTTCGTGCGCATCTCGCCGGCCGGCGCGCGCGCCGCCGCGGCCGCCCATGCCAAGCAGAACGAGCGCGCGCAGCAGCTCTTCGAGCGCATGGATGCCGATGGCGACGGCCAGCTCAGCGAAGCCGAGTTCAAGGCGGCCCTGGCCTCCATGGTCGCCACCGAGAGCCATGGCAAGGCCAAGGGCGTTGCCAAGTTCAGGGGCGAGACCGAGGCCGCGCCGCCGCCAGCGCCGGCACCGGAGCCCGCACCCGCGCCCGCACCTGCAGAGGCCAACGCCGCAGGCAGCAGCAGCACGAGCCCCAACCCCGAGGTGACGGCTGCGCTGCAGGCCTACGCCAGCGTGGCCAGCGCCAGCTGAATTGCGCTGTGCTTGGCGAGGCGCCCGCCCGGGCACAGAATGCCCTGGCGGGCGGTCTTGCCCGCGCGCTTCGATCGTGAGGCAGGACGATGACGATGGCGGCCAAGCATCCGATGTCTTTCTTTCACCCCGGCATGCGGCAGCTGCAGGAGGCGCGCGACACCCGCGCCATCGCTGACCGCCTCGAGCAGGTCACCCTGCGCAGCGCCTTCACCGACGAAGACCGCGCCTTCATCCAGCGCTGCGCGATGTTCTTCATCGCCAGCGCCGACGCCGAGGGCCACCCCGATTGCTCCTACAAGGGCGGGCTACCCGGATTTGTGCGCGTCCTCGACGATCACACCCTGGCCGTGCCCGACTACGACGGCAACGGCATGTACCGCAGCTGGGGCAATGTGCTGCTGAATCCCCATGTCGGCCTGCTGTTCGTGGACTTCGAGACGCCCAAGCGCCTGCGCGTCAACGGCACGGCACAGGTCTGCATGGACGACCCCTTGTGCGCGGAATGCCCGGGCGCGGTGTTGATGGTGCGCATCACGGCCACGCGCATCTTTCCCAACTGCCCGCGCTACCTGCACAAGCTGCAATGGGTCGAGCCCTCGGTGTACGCGCCGCGGCCCGGCTACAGCCCGCCGGTGCCGGCGTGGAAGAGCTTCGATGCCTTCCGCGATGCGCTGCCGGCGCGCGACCGGCTGGATGATGGCAAGCCTTGACGAGCGGAGCGGACGCATCATGACGACCTTGAATGGCAGCTGCCTCTGCGGCGCCGTGGCATGGAGCCTGGCCGGCCAGCCCGAGGGCGCCACCGCCTGCAACTGCACCGCCTGCCGCCGCTATGGCGTGCTCTGGGCCTATGGCCATGAGAACGAGGACATCCATGTCAGCGGCGCGACCCGGCCCTTCGTGCGCGGCAAGGCGCTGGAGTTCCACTTCTGCCCGCAATGCGGCTGCATCGCCTTCTGGCGCGGGCTGCGGCTCGACGAGCAGGGCCGCCGCCGCATGGCGGTGAACCTGCGCCTGTGCGAGCCGGAGGCGGTGGCCCGTATCCCCATCGACCACTTTGATGGGCTGGACAACTTTGACGACCTGCCGCGCGATGGGCGCTGCGTGGGCGACTATTGGTTCTGACGCATGTCTATTGGCGCAAGCCTTGCCTTCGACGCAGAATGCCTAGCCATCGCATTGAATGACTAGGAGTCATCCCCATGCCCGACGCGCCCGCCCCCAAGGTCAAAGGTCCTGCCTCCTACTTCCCGTCCATCGAGAAGACCTACGGGCAGCCGATCGAGCATTGGCTGAAGGTGCTGCGCGCCGCCGGCGGCCTCAAGCACATGGAGCTGGTGAACCTGCTGAAGACCGAGCACAAGCTGGGGCATGGCCACGCCAACGCCTTGGTGGCGCACCATCTGGCGTCTTCCCGGTCTTAGCCAGGCCGCATGAACCAAGCCCGCGCGTCTTTCTCTTTTGCAGCGCTTTGCCTGTGGCCGCTGCTGGCCGCCGGCGCGGCCGCGGCCGATGAGCAGCAGCTGCTGCAGCAGCAACAGCAGCGCTGCCCCGCCGAGCTGCGCGTGGGCGTGCTGGACTACGAGCTGGCGCCGCTGCTGCTGGGCAAGGATAAATCGGCGCCGCCCGCCGGCAAGCTGATCGACTGGATACGCCAGGCCGTGAGCAGGAGCGGCTGCACGCCAAGGCTGCAGCTGCAGCGTTTTCCCATCACGCGCGGCCGTGAACTGCTCTTGCGCAACGAGATCGATATCTGGGGCGTGGCCTTCCCGGGCGTCGAACTGCTGGCCATCAGCGCGTTGCCCATGCAACAGGACGGTCAGGTCGACCCGCAGCTGGGTTTCTATCTCTCCAGCTACTCGCTCTACGCGGACGCCCTGAGCTCGCAGCAGATCAGCTGGGACGGCCAGACCCTGCGCGGCCCCGAGGACATGCGCGTGGGCGTGGCGCCGGTGCCGGCGCTGCGGGCGCTGGTGGCCGAACGCAACTGGACGGCCGAGAACGGCCTGGACACGCAGAACGTGCTCAACAAGCTGGTGCAGGGCCGCAGCGCCGTGGCCATCCTGCCCGACATGCTGGTCGCCACCCAGCCCGCCGAGGTGCTGGCCCGCCTGCGCAAGCTCTCACCGCCGGTGCTGACGAGTTGGTACTACTCCCCCACCAGCAAGGACCTGTTCGCCCGCCACCCGGCCTTTGTGCGCAGCTTCTGGCTTGAGATGTGCAAGGCGGGGCGGGCGGAGCAGAGGAGCAGGGTGGGGTGCAGGGAGTAGCTTGGCGCCTGGGGATGGAGTCGCGCTTTGCCAGACCTGCCTTGGTATGCGTGCTCTTGCCAACAGCGCTCTGCCGGAGCGGCGCAGGCTGGTGGGTGCGAGGCCCCATTTGCGGCGCCGAGCAGCGCAGCGGCTTCGGGCCGCGCGCGTATTCCGCGCGCCTCAAGCACTGGATTGGCGCAATTTGTTTGAGCGCAATGAGCGCAGCGAATGCAGCGAGTTTTGCGCCGGCCCGGAGGCGCGAGCAGCACAGGGGAGCCTGAGCGCAAAGCGCGAGGGCCGCCGCATCTGGGGCAGAGTGCCTGCCAGCCTGTGGCGCTGCGCGCTGATGCCCGGTCTACGCCGGTTTCCGAGCGCCTGTCGCTGCAGCCGAGGCTTGAGATCACAGGTCAAGATTTCAAGTGACGACGCCCACCTACTGCGATCACAAACTCACGACCGAAAACCTGATCTGCCCAAACCGCCCCCGCCCATCCACCGCCGTCAGCGTCTGCTCCCCACTGCGCGACAACTCCAACTGCAACGGCGCCCCCGCCTTCTCGCTCTGCCCCACCAGCTGCCCATTCAGCAGCCAGGTTAGCCCTTCCTGCGCCCCCACCGCCTGCAGCTTGAGGGCAATGCGGTGCTGGCCCGGGGCGGGGCGCAGCTGGCTGCCGGGCTCGAGGCCGACGATGCGCAGGGCGTCGCCGCGTGGGGCGCGCGGGGCGCAGCCGGGGCCCCAGGGCCAGCGCTCTTGAGGGCTGCGCTGGGCGGGTTCGATCCAGGGTTGCAGCAGGGCAGGCCAGCGGGCCAGTTCCACGCGCTCGGGGCTGGCCTGCGCGGCCGCTGCGCAATCGGGGCGCAAGCGCTGCTGGCGGCGCGCATCCACCCAGGCCACCTCGATCAGGCTGCCGGGCTGCAGGCGGTCGGGCAAGGTGGGTGGCGTGGCGCCTTCGAGGGTCCAGGCCAGGCGGCGTTGCAGGCAATGGGCGGGCGCGGTGCTCGCCTCGGCCAGGCCCAGGGGCCAGCAGATGGGCACGGGCTTGACGCTGGCGGGCACGTGGCGCGGGGCCAGTTGTTGCGGGCCCAGGGCCGCGGCGAGGTCGCGCAGCAGCGGGGCTGAACTGTTGGCGCCGAAGTGGCCGGGGTTGGGCGTGCCGTCGGGGCGGCCCATCCAGATGCCCAGGGTGTAGCGGTCGGTCACGCCCACCGCCCAGGCATCGCGGAAACCAAAGCTGGTGCCGGTCTTCCAGGCGATGCGCTGCTCGCTCTCGCGGAAGGGCGCGCCGGGGCGGCCGCCGCTCTCCAGGATCTCGCGCACGATGTAGGCGGCGCCTTCACTCATCAGGCGCGTTTCCAGCAGCGGCTGCTCGGCGCGCAGGCGCGGTTTACCGGCCACGCCGCCGCGCGCCAGCGCGGTGTAGGCGCCCACCAGCTCCTCCAGGTTGGTGCTCCCGCCGCCCAGGATCAGGCTCAGGTTGGGGCTGGCATTGGCGGGCAGGCGCAGGCGCAGGCCGGCCTGGCGCAGCTGGGCGGCGAAGCGCTCGGGGCCGAGGCGCTCCAGCAGGTCCACCGCCGGCACATTGAGCGAGCGCTGCAAGGCCTCCGACACGCTCACCGGGCCGGAGAAATCGGCCTGGAAGTTGCCGGGCGCATAACCGCCGAAGTTCTGCGGCGCGTCGATCAGCAGGCTCTCGGAATGGATCAGGCCCTGGTCCAGCGCCATCGCGTAGAGAAAGGGCTTGAGCGTGGAGCCGGGCGAGCGCAGGCCGCGCACCATGTCCACATGCGCGGCACGGCGCAGGTCGGAGAAATCGGCCGAGCCGGCGTAGCCGCGCACTTGCAGGGTCTGGTTCTCCACCACCAGGGCGGCGATCGAGACCTTCTCGGGCAGGGTGTTGAGGCGGTCCAGCAGCACCTGCTCCAGGCGCGCCTGCAGGCCGGCGTCGAGCGTGCTGCGTATCACCGAGCCGGGTGGCTGCGTGCCCTGCCTGGCCTCCTGCCGCAGGCGCTCGGCCGCCAGCGGGGCGAGCCATTGGGCGCGCAGCGGCGGCGCGAACACGCGCTCGAGCTTGGCATCGGCCACGCTGGCGGCGTCCCACACGCCCAGGGTCTGCATGCGGGTGAGCACCTTGTCGCGCGCGGCCTGGGCGCGCGCCGGGGCGCGGTCGGGGCGCAGCTGCGAGGGCGACTGCGGCAGCGCGGTGAGCAGGGCCGCCTCGGCCTGCGAGAGCTCGCGTGCCGGCTTGCCCAGGTAGCCGCGCGCGGCCATCTCCACGCCCTCCACCATGCCGCCCATGGGCGCGTGGTTGAGGTAGAGCGTGAGGATCTCGTCCTTGCTGAGGTGCAGCTCCAACTGCAGGGCGCGCAGGATCTGGCGCAATTTGGCCGGCACGCTGCGGCCGGCGGCGCGGCGGTCCAGCAGGCGCGCCACCTGCATGGTGAGGGTGGAGCCGCCCGAGACGATGCGACCATGCCTTGCCCATTGCCAGGCGGCCCGGCCCAGCGCCCAGGGGTTCACGCCCGGGTGCACGCGGAACCAGCGGTCTTCGTAATGCTGCAGGGTCTGCAGATAGAGCGGCGACACCTCGGCCAGCGTGATGGCATGGCGCAGTGCGCCGTCCTCGCTGGCCCAGGCGCGCAGCGGCGTGCCATCCTCGGCCAGCACCACCAGGGTGGACTGGCCGGCGCCGCTGGGGTCAGGCGTTGCCCCGGGTGGCAAGGGGAAGACAAACAGGTCCAGCGCGGCGATGAGCAGGGCCGGCACGGCCAGGGCGAGGGCCAGGCGGTGCCAGCGGGTGAGCTTGTTCATGCGCAGAGGTGGCGAGCGGCAAATCCCTGGGCGGGTGGCCGCGGCGGCCAGGCTGCGCAGGCCCTCGCGCTGCTCGGGCTTCCCTGCGGTGCTCGGGCCTTGCGGCCTGGCGCACAACTCACTGCGCTCGCCTGCAGCTCGCTGCGTTCAGACAAAGTGCGCCAATCCAGCGCTTGAGGCGCGCGAGTACGCGCGCGGCCGCAAGGCCCTGTGCGCCTCGGCAGCGCAAATGGCCGCCGCGGCCACCCGCCCAGGGCTTTGCCAACACCTGTGGTGGCGCGCGCCCTTCGTGCCTGCCGACCTGGGCCGCGGCGCAAACAGCCCATCAACTCATTACGGAACCGCACGCTTGTCCACCACCGTGATCTCGCCCTCCGCCTTGCCGATGCCGCGGATCTCGGGGCGGTACATGTCTTCGGCGTAGGGCGCCGGCACCACGTAGCGGCCTGGGGTCACGGCGCGCACCAGGTAGAACAGCTCCAGGCGGCTGCCGTCGAGCTTGGCGGCGGCCACGAAGCGGTCGTCGCGGTACTCGGTGTGGACGATGCGCGCGTTGGCGTTGGCGGCCGCGATGTTCGTGCCCTCCACCGTGAACTCGCCGGCCTGCGGGCCCTGGCTGAGGTTGAGGTTCTCGACCTCGAAGCCGGCCGGGATGCGGTCCACCACCAGGCCGTCCTTGATGGCCTGCTTGTTGGCTTGCACGCGCAGGCGCACGATCAGCATGTCGCCGGTGTTGAAAGTACGCGCGCTCACCGGCTTGCCATCGGTGCTGAAGAGGGCGCGCTCGATGCTGATGCGATCTTCCTGCGCGGCCGGCAACTTGACCGGGTAGCCCTGCGCCGCCACCTCCACAAACACCGTGCCGGCGCCCTCGTTCTTCAGGCTCACGCCGGCCTTGAGCTTGGCGGGTTCGATGGCTTGCTGCTGCGTGCCACTGCCGGCCCAGGCGGTGCTGGCGCTGCTGCCCTGGGTGAGGCTGGCCTTCCAGCCCTTCTCATTCGCGCTGGCCGCACCCATGGCGCTGTTGGCGGCCAGGAAGAGTGCCAGGCGCTCCTGGGTGGAGAAGTAGCGGCGGCGGTCGAAGTCGCCGGCCAGGTCGAACAGCAGGCCCTCGCGGCGCTCGTGCACGATCTGGTGGCGCTGCAGCAGGGCATAGCCCAGGGCCAGGTCGCGCACCTTGGAGCCGTAGTCGCCCAGCCACTCGCCCCACCACCAGCCGCTACCCTCGCTCTGCTCGGGCTGCAGGCCGTAGGCGGCCTTCATGGCATCGTCCAGCGCCACCTTGGCGCGCGCCTCGTCGCCCATCAGCTTGAGCGCCAGGCCCAGGTGGATCAGCGGCAGCGGCGAGCGCGCATTGCCGCGGTAGCTTTCGTGCAGGGTGCGCAGCGTGGCCAGCGGCGCCTTCTGCTCGCGCGCCAGGATGTAGCCGGCATGCGCGGCCTCGGCAAAGCGCTGGTGCGCCATGCGCAGCAGCTCCACCTCGCGGTAGTCGCTCAGGCGGCCGTTGGCATCGCGCTTGAAGGCCTTGGGCGGCTGGGTCTGGAAGGCCGGCGCGCGCTGGAACTGCTCGGTGAGCGCCTCCAGGCTGCGCTTGAGCATGGTCTCGGGCACGTTGAAGCCGCCGTCGCGCGCGTCCTGCAGGAAGCCGGTGACATAGGCGCTCAGCCAGGCCTCGTAGGGGCTGGAGGCGGCCCAGAGCCCGAAGCCGCCCTTGGGCTGCTGCATGCCCGAGAGGCGCGCGAAGGCGCCGTCCAGGCGCTTGGCGCGCTCTTCACGGCTGATGGGGCTCATGCCGAAGCGCTTGGCGGCGTCCTCGTCGATGAACACCAGGGGATAGGCGCTGCTGGTGGTCTGCTCCAGGCAGCCGTAGGGATACATCAAGAGCTCGCGCACCTGGGCCCGCACGTCGATGGGCGGCTTGTCGGAGACGGCCAGGCTGAGCGCGGCCGAGCCGGCCCAGTAGGCATCCAGCAGCGTGGGCTCCAGCTTCATGCTGGCGCCCGGCTCCAGGCGCACGCGGCGGATCTCGCGCGTCAGCGGCGTGGTGGGCTGCACCTGCAGCGCCGCCTCGCGCACCAGCTTGAGCGAAGCGCCGGCCGTGACGGTGAGCTTGAGCGGCGCCAGGCCCCAGGCATCGGTGGCCTCGGCCTGGAAGCGCAGCACCTTGCGCTGCTTGTCGGCCAGCTTGATGGGTTCGGGCGTGCCGGTGATCTTGAGCGGCGCGCCGGCCTCCAGCTGCACCTTGACCTCCTGCGTGGCGCCGCTGAGGTTGGTCACGTCCAGCGCGATGCTGGCCTTGTCGCCCGGGGCGATGAAGCGCGGCATGGCCAGCTCGGCCACCAGGGGCGCGGCAATCACGCTCTCGGCCTGGGCGCTGCCATAGCTGTCCGCGCTGCTCACCACCGCCATCAGGCGCAGCGTGCCGTTGAAGTCCGGCAGCTTGAGGTTCAGCCTGGCCTCGCCCTTGGCGTCCAGCTGCACCGGGCCGCTGAACAGGTCCACCAGCAAGACCTTGCGCGGCATGCTCTGGGTGTCGCGCTTGCCGGCGTCGCCGCCGAAGCGCTGCTTGGCCTGGCCGCCCTCCATCTTCTCGATCAGCTTGCCGTAGAGGTCCAGCATGTCGGCGCCGTAGCGGTGCTTGCCGAAGAAGAAGTCCACCGGGTCGGGGGTCTTGTAGCGGGTGATGTTGAGGATGCCCACGTCCACCGCCGAGACGGTGACGATGGCCGGCTTGCCCGCGAGCGCGGGCGCCTTCACCAGCACGGGCAGCTGGCTGTCGGGCGTGGCCTTGGCCGGCGCCTGCAGCTCGAGCTTCACCTTGCGTTCCTCGCGGTAGAGCGGCAGGTGCACCAGGCCCAGCGCACGCGCGGGGGTGACGCGGTCGCCCTGGCTGCCGGGGCGGAAGGCGGCCACGGTGATGTAGAGGTCGTGGCGCTGCCAGTCGGCAGACACGGGAATCTCCACCTCGGTGCCCTTGGCGCTCACGCTCAGGCGCTTGGCGTAGAGCACGCGGTCGCCCTCCACGGTGAGCAGGGCCTCGCCATCGTGCGGCGGCTTGATGCTGAGCTTGGCCAGGGCGCCGGGCTTGAAGGGCGCGCCCTGCAGCTTGAGCTGCACGCGGTCGGGGCGGTTGCCCATGTCGTCGGCGTCCTGCGCGCCCCAGCCGGCGTAGAAGGCGTAGCGCAGCGTCTGCTGGGTGGCCGGGTCGCTGATCTCCAGGCGGTAGCGGCCCCAGCGCACCGGCAGGGCCAGCTTGCTGCGCGCATCCAGCTGGATGCTGCGCGCCTCCACCACTTCCTCGCTGGTGTTGTAGCCGGAGTTCCAGCCGCGGCCATCGTCATAGCGCCAGTACCACTGGCGCTCCTCGTAGATCAGCTTGAGTGACAGGGGTTCCTTGGCGGGCTTGAAGTTGCCGGCCGCATCCACGCGCGTGAGCTCGAACTCGGCCAGCGCGCCCTCCTGCGCGACGTTGCGATCGAACATGGGGCGGACGGCCAGCAACTCGGCGGCGGGCCACCAGCTGCGCTCGATCGAGCGCACCACCGGCCGGCCGCCCGACTCCAGCAGGCTGAAGCTGCCGCGCACCAGCATGGGCGAGTGGCGCTCGCCCAGCTTGGGCGCGAGCTGTAGCTCGGCATGGCCCTTCTCGTCCAGCTCCTGGTCGCCCAGGTCCTCGCGCGAACGCTGCTTGTCGTCGGCAAAGTCGCCGAACAGGAAGCCGGGCAGCTTCTGCGCCAGCGGGTTGAGCTGGCGCTCGGCATAGACGCTGGCCTGCAGGCGGTTGCCGGCGGCGGGGGCGCCGTAGAGATAGTCGCCCTGCACCTGCACGTCCAGCGCGGTGTCGCCGCGCATCACGCCCTCGCCGGCCTTGAGCTCCAGCTTCATGCGCTCGGGCAGAAACTCCTCGACCTTGAAGCTCCATTGCGCGTCCGGCTGCTTGGCGGCCGGGTCCACGCGGGCCTGCAGGGTCCAGCCGCCGGTGGGGGCATCGGCGGGCAGGGTCAGGGCTTGCTGGTAGTAGGCGGCGCCCGTCGCGCCGGGCTTGACCAGCTGGTTCACCAGGCTGCTGCCATCGGGCTTCTTGAGCGTAAGGGTCAGCGGCAGGGGCTTGGCCGGTGCGCGGCCGTCGGCATCTCTTGCCAGCACCGAGACCTGGAACGATTCGCCCGGCCGGTACAGATCGCGCCCGGCGTAGATGAAGAGCTTGTGGTTGCGCGAGGCATGGCCGGTGGCGTCGAACTCCGAGAGATCCAGCGCCGGGTCGCGCAGCGCCAGCACCGCCATCTCCTTGTTGCCGCGCCTGGCCAGCAGGGCGCGCGCCTTGTCGCTGCGGCCCTTGAAGACGGCATGGCCATCACCATCGCTCTGCGCCTGGCCCAGGGCCTTGCCCTGCTCGTCCACCAGGGTGAGCTCGATGCCGCTGAGCGAGCGCCCGCTCTTCAGCGAGGTGGCGAACACGTCCAGCTGCTCGGTGTGCCGCCGCACATGCAGGCCGATGTCGGTGACGTAGTAGTGCGTGACCTGGTAGTCCCAGCCAAAGCGGCCGGGCTGGCTCATCACCGCCACATAGATGCCGGGCTCCTGCAGCTCCTTGATGCGCTCCACCGGCAGGTAGCTGACGTTGCGGCGGTTCGGCCGCGCATCGGTGGCGAAGCGGCCGATGTAGACGCTGTCGGACATCTCGCGCAGCTGGTCGAGGATGTAGCCGCCCACCTGGCCCTTGAGCCGGCGCGCGCCGTCGTCCCAGTAATAGCCGCCCTCGTACTCGCCACCTTCTTCGTCGCTCTGCTGCGCGCGGCGTTGTTCCTCGCGCCGGCCGCCCACCTGCTCCAGAAAGCGCGGCAGGGCCTCGGGCTTGATGCGCAGGAACTGCAGGTCCACCTCGGGCGTGTTCACGCTCACCACCGGCAGGCCGCCGTTCTGCTCGGCCGGCAGCACCACGCCGCGGCTGGCGAAGTAGAAGCTGGTGGGCATGGCTTCGCTCAGCAGCTCGCAGCTCTGCGGCGTGGCCAGCTTGGCGCCCGACTTGGCGGCCAGCCCGGCGTTCAGCGTGACGCGGTATTTGCGCTCCGGCGTCACATAGGGCAGGTAGAGCACGCGCGGGTTGTCGCCCAGCACCCAGCGCGCTTCCAGCGGCTTCGCGTCCTCGGGCTTGCCGTCCTTGGCGCCCTCGCTGGCCTTCAGCAGGGCGCCGAAGTCCTGGCGGCGGTCCA
The DNA here is from genome assembly GCF_058788955.1 of Roseateles sp. FW301-B2. Taxonomy (NCBI): domain Bacteria; kingdom Pseudomonadati; phylum Pseudomonadota; class Betaproteobacteria; order Burkholderiales; family Sphaerotilaceae; genus Roseateles; species Roseateles sp. FW301-B2. Next base: position 197,166 of record NZ_JBYTBE010000003.1, on the reverse strand, counting down.
GCGCCTGGGTGAAGCTCACCGCGATGGCGGGCGAGCCGTCGAACATGCGCGCCTTGCATTCGCTGAAGGCAAAGGCGGCCTGCTCGCCGCCGATCTCGGCGCTGCTGCCTAACTCGTTGGCGCCGCGGCCTTGCCATGCCTGCCAGCCGAACCAGCCGCCCGCCGCCGCACCCGCCACTGCCAGGGCCGCGAGCCCGAACTTGATTGCCGTCGTCGCCTTTGCCGCCATGCCTGTCGCTCCCCGAATTTCGGGGCAGTGTATGCCAGGCTATGTGTCGGATAGCGGCAGTTGACGGGCCGATTCGAAGCGCCGCCGCTGGCCGTTCAGCGGGTCGGTGAACGCGATGCTGCGCGCCAGCAGGCACAGCGGCTCGCGGTAGTCGGGCTCGGCCTGCTCGGGCTGCAGCTGGGGGTAGATGCGGTCGCCACGGATGGGCAGGCCCAGTGCGCACATCTGCGCGCGCAGCTGGTGCTTCTGGCCGGTGCTGGGGCGCAGCTCATAGCGGGCCCAGGCCGCGCCCAGGCGCTCGATCAGTGCGATCTCGGTCTCGGCATTCGGCTCGCCGGCCACCTCCTGCATCTGCATGAAGGCCTCGGCGCGCTCCTGCAGGCGGCTGCGGTAGCAGAGCGGCAGCCGCAGCTCGGCGCGCCAGGGTGCGATCGCCTCGTAGACCTTCTCGACGCTGCGCTCGCGGAACAGGCGCTGGTAGGCGTCGCGGCTCTCGGGGCGGATGGCAAACAGCGTCAGGCCGGCGGTCTCGCGGTCCAGCCGGTGCACCGGCGTGAGCGTGGCGATGCCGGTGCGGCGCTTCAGCCGCGTCAGCAGGGTCTGCTGCACATAACGCCCCTTGGGCGTGACCGGCAGGAAGTGCGGCTTGTCGGCCACCAGCAGCTCATCGTCCTGGAACAGGATCTGTTCCTCGAAGGGGATCTCATGCTCCTGGGCCAGCCAGCGCCAGTAGTAGATGCGGCGCCCGGCGCGGTAGGGGGCCTCGGGGGGCAAGGCCTGGCCCCGGTCGTCCAGCACCTCGCCGGCCGCCATGCGGGCCTGCCAGTCCCTGCGACTCACCAGGCTCAGGCGCTCGGCGATGAAGTCCAGCAGCAGCGGCCAGGGGCCGGCCGGGCAGGCCAGGGCGCTGGCGCTGACGCCCTCGCGCAGGGGCAGGTCCAGCTTTTGTGGGCGACTCACGAGCGGTGCTTAGTCGATCTGCGGCCCGGCCTTGGCGCGCTCGTCCATATAGCGGTTGATGCGCTGGCGATCGGCCTCGTCGAGCTGGTCGCCGCGCCAGGCGCGTAGCCAGGCCTCGCGGTTGGGGTCCTGGGCGAGCCGGCGTACCGCGGCGTCGATCGCCTCGATCTGCCTGCGGCCCTCGGGGTTGCGGCTGCAGGCCACCGTGGCCACCATGGTGCTGCGCGCCTCGGCCAGCGGGATCTTCACTAGCTCGCCCTGGGCTTCGTTGGCCTTCAGGTACTCGTCCACCACCGAGGGGTATTCGAGCGTGTAGTCCATGCGGCGCAGGCGCAGCATGGCCAGCACCTGCATATTGCGCGCGGCGCTGGCAGTCTTGGGCGCGCGGCTGCCCTGGGCCTGCAGGATCGCATCGATGCGCGGGCCGAAGCTGCGGTCGCGCGGCAGCAGGCCCGTCAGGTCGCCGCGCTGCAGCAGCTCGGCCAGCTGCAGGGGCTGGCCCATGCCCTCCAGGCGCGCCAGCGTGTCGCGGTGCACGATCACATGGATCTGGCGCGAGAACAGCGGCGGGTGCGTGTGGGTGAAGTAGAGCCAGCTCAGGCGCTCGGGCGTGCGCACATGCAGCACCGAGCACATCGTCTGGCCCTGGCGCACCAGGGTTTCGAAGCGCGGCAGGCTGGCGTCGAGAAACTCATGCTGGAACTGCGGCATGCGCGCGATCAGCATGCGCAGCATGCCGTCCAGCTCGCCATGGCCGAGGTCGGCGGGTTTTTGCGGCGGGCGCCCGTCCACATAGTTGAAATGCGGGGGCAGGTCCTGCACCAGCCAGCGCACCGTGTCGCCCCCCTGGGCGAAGGCTCCGCCCGCCAGGCAGGTGACTGCCAGTGCGGTGAGGGCCTTGCCGATGAGGGCGCGCATGGGCCTAGGGCCTGTTCACACTACGTTTGCCCGTGCGAACGGGGCTGGCAGGGCCCAGGTCTAGGCGGACGACGCAGCCCAGGCTGGCTGCCTGGGCAAGGAGTTCAACGACGAGATGGGCCCTGCCAGCCCCGTTCCCTTCGGGTTGCCACCAGAAAAACCGTGCACGTCGTTGCAAAGCCTCGCCGGGGGAGTGACCCCGGCTTCGGTTTGCGCCTAGTTCACGGCTTTTCTGGTGGCAACGCATCGTGCAAACGTAGTGTGAACAGGCCCTAGTCGCCTTCGACCCACTCGATGCGCGCACCCAGCGAGCAGATGTTCTCGACGAAATGCGGATGCGCGCGGCGGATCGGCGCGGCATGGCGGATCACCGAGCGGCCCGGGATGCTGGCCGCCACCATCAAGAGCGCGATGGCCACGCGAATGATGTAGGGGCTTTCGACCTCGGCCGCATGCAGGGGCTTGCCGCCGAAGGTGACCATGCGGTGCGGGTCGGAGAGAAAGGCATGGGCCCCGAACTTGGAGAGTTCGCTGGTCCAGCCCATCGCGCCGTCGTAGATCTTGTTCCAGAACATCACGCTGCCCTCGGCCTTCACGCCCAGGGCCACGAAGATGGGCAGCAGGTCCACCGGCAGATAGGGCCAGGGGGCGGCCTCGACCTTTTGCAGGATGTTGCGGGTGAAGGGTTCCTTGACCTTGAGCGCACCGGTGGTGATGGCGCGCGACCAGCCGTCCTTGTGCTCGATGCGGACGCCGAACTTGGCAAAGGTGCGGTCGATCAGCGGAAACTGCTCGGGCTGCGAGTTCTTCACCTGCACGTCGCCGCCGGTGATGGCGCCCAGCGCGAGGAAGGTGACGATCTCGTGGAAGTCTTCGGCAAAGGTGAAGTCGCCGCCGCCGAGCTTCTCGACGCCGCTGATCTTCAGGCGCGAGGTGCCCAGGCCCTCCAGCTTGGCGCCGAGCATCTGCATGAAGGCGCAGAACTCCTGCACATGCGGCTCGCTGGCGGCGTTCATCAGCGTGGAGGTGCCCTCGGCCAGCGCGGCGCAAAGCACGAAGTTCTCGGTGGTGGTGACCGAGGCGTAATCGGTCCAGTGGTCGTTGGCGCGCAGCCGGCCCGGCACGTTCAGCAGCAGGCCGTCGCTTTGGCGCTCCACCACCGCGCCAAAGCGCTCGAACACCTCCACATGCGGGTCGATCTCGCGCGCGCCCAGGGTGCAGCCCTTCACATCGTCCTCGATGCGCGCCGCGCCGAAGCGCGCCATCAGGCCCGGCACCAGCATGATGCTGGAGCGCATTTCCTCGGGCAGGCGGTCGCTGGCCGGGTCGAAATGCGTGCTCTTGTGGTGCACGTCGAGGATGCCGGTCTGGAAGTCCACCTCCACCGAGCTGCCCAGGCTGCGGAACACCTCGAGGATCTTCTTGACGTCGGTGATCTCGGTGATGCCGCGCAGCCGCACCGGCTCGGCCGTGAGCAGGGTGGCGCACAAGATGGGCAGGATGGCGTTCTTGTTGGCCGAGGGAACGATGCGGCCGGCCAAGGGGGTGCCGCCGTGGACGATGAGGTTGGACATGGGAGGAGCTTGGGCTGCGGTGCTCTGAGCGGGAAGACGGCGTCGATTATCGGGGCAGCGCCAAATCCTCAGCCCGCCGGGTCCAATCGCCGCGCCCGCGCCAGCCGCCAGGCTTCGGCCGGGTCACCCTCGAACACCTGCTCGGCGGTGGTGGCGGTTTCATGCAGCCGCGTGTCGATGGCGATGCGCTTGTCGAACACAAAGCATTCGCCCTGCCAGTCGGCGGCGGCGTCGGCCATGGTCTCGAAGTAGTTGAGGATGCCGCCGTCCAGCTGAGCCACCTTCAGGCCCAGTTCCTGCTGCATCCAGCCGCCCATCTTTTCGCAGCGTATGCCGCCGGTGCAGTACATGGCCACGGTCTTGCCGGCCCGCTTCCACTCGTCGGCATGGGCTTGCACATAGGCCGGGAAGTCGCGGAAATGGCGCACGCCGGGGTCGATCGCGCCCTCGAAGCGGCCCAGCCGCCATTCGAAGCTGTTGCGGTTGTCGATCAGCACCACGTCCTCGCGCCGCATCAGCGCGCGCCATTGCTGCGGCGAGACATGGCTGTCGGGCAGGTCGGCCAGGCCGCTCACGCCGGGCAGGCCGAAGGCCACCAGCTCGGGTTTCACATGCACCTTCAGCAGCGTGAAGGGCGAGCGTTCGCAGGGGTTGTGCTTGAAATGCACCTGAGCGAAGGCGCCTTCGAACACGGGGTCGCTTTGCAGTGCCGCTTCAAAGACCTGCATGTCCGCGGGACGCGCGCTGATCGCCGCGCTGATGCCCTCGGGCGCCACCAGGATGTTGCCGCCCAGGGCCGTACCCAGCTCGCGCAGGCGCTGGGCCACGCGCTCGGGCTCCGCCAGGGGCACGAACTTGTAGAAGCTGTTGTGCAGGAACGCGGGCGAGGGATCCATTACACGTACAGCGCGGCGTCGAAGCTGGGTTCGGGGCGCGGCCACAGGGCCAGGCCGCCGGCCAGGGTAAAGACCTGCGCATGGCCGGCGCGTGCTAGCGCCAGCGCGGCCTGGGCGCTGCGGTTGCCGCTGCGGCAGAAGCACACCAGCGCCGAAGCCGGCGGCAGGCCCCATTGCGCGGGCGGCTCGCTGAGCAGGCGCGAGAGCGGCATCGCCAGCACCCGGGTGCCGGCCTCGAAGCGCGGCGCCTGGGTGAGGCGTTGCTCGTAGAGCTCGCGCACGTCCAAGAGCAGGGTGTCGGGCCGGCCGGCCAGCAGCTCGCTCAAGCCCTTGGGGTCGAGCACGCGCGGGGCCTCGCCGGCGCCGGCGGGGGCCTGGGCCGTCACCGGTGCGGCCTCTGCCTCGCGGCTGACGCGCAGGGCCTCGCCGCAGGCGCGGATGCGCGCGCAGGCCTCGGCGATGAAGGCCTCGTCCACCACCGGCCCGAAGGACATGCGTATCGCGCCGGCGGTCTGCCAGGCGGGCAGGCCCATGGCCTCGAGCACGAAGCTGGGCGCGGCCTTTGCGGCGCTGCAGGCCGAGCCACCGCTGACGCGCACATCGGCGGCGTCGAACAGGTCCAGCAGCAGCTTGGAGGGGGTGCCTGGCACGGCAAAGTTGAGCGTGGTGGGCAGGCTTGTTTCCAGCGGCGCGTTCAGCACCAGCTCCGGGAAGGCGGCCCGCAGTGCCTCCAGCAGGCGCAGGCGGAAGCGCTGCAGCGTGGCGCCGTCGCGAAAGCAGCCCTGGCCCTCCTCATCCTCCAGCGCGGCCAGCACCGCGCCCAGCGCGGCAATGCCCGACATGTTCTCGGTGCCCGAGCGCAGGCTGCCCTCCTGGCCGCCGCCGGCGATCAGCGGCGTGAACGGTGCGCCCTCGCGCACATAGAGCAGGCCGATGCCCTTGGGCGCATAGAGCTTGTGGCCGGAGAAGGGCGCGTAGTCGATGCCCAGGGCCTGCAGGTGCAGATCCAGCTTGCCCAGGCCCTGCACGCCGTCCACCATCCAGTAGCCCGAGCGTCCTGTCTGGCCGCCCAGCGCGGCGGCAATGCCCACCAGATCGCTCACCACGCCGGTCTCGTTGTTGGCGGCCATGGTGCAGACGAGGCCGGCGCGGGCGGCATGGGCGCGCAGCCAGTCGAGGTCGTGGCGGCCGTCGCTACCGACGGGGATGGCCTGCAGCGTGCAGCCCAGGCCCAGCAAGTCGTTCCAATGCCGCAGCGCCTCGGGCACGGCCTTGTGTTCGGTGGCGCCATAGAGCAGCAGCTCGCCCACCGCCTCGCCCGCGGCACGGCGCTGGCGCAGCGCATGCAGGGCCGAGAGCACGGCGGTCTGGATGCCCTCGGTGGCGCCGCTGACGAACAGCAGCTGCCCGCTCTGCACGCCCAGCACGCGCCGGGCGCGGGCGCGCGTGGCGTCCATCAGCGCGCGCGCCTTCAGGCCGGTGCTGTGCACGCTGCTGGGGTTGCCGAAATCCTCCGCCATGGCCGCGAGCGCGGCCTGCCGGGCTTGTGCCAGCACGGGCGTGGTGGCGTTGGCGTCGAGATAGATGTCCATGGCAGGGCGCGGGCGTGGCAAGGGCGCAATGGTAATGCGCCCGGCCGCGCCGGGGCACTGCGCGGCTTAGTGCAGGCGGCGTTGTCGCGCCAAACCGCCCACCGCGACTAGGCCGGCCAGCAGCAGCAGCGCACTTTGTGGCTCGGGCACCGCCGTGACCTCGAAGTCCAGCCGGCCCAGGCCCACGTTATAGGCCGAATCCTGCCACTCGATCACCCAGCCCTGGCTGGACGCGCCCGCCGCAAAACTGAACGTGGTCGCCGTGTTGGTATTGGCATCGCCAGCCGTCGCCGCGCCCTGCATCAGCGTCTGGGCGCCGCCGATCTCGTACACATGCACCTGGGTGCCCAAGCTGCTGTTCAAATAGGCGCCCAGCGCAAAGCCGTTCAGCTTGACCTGGTAGCCGGGCAGGGCTTGCAGCGTGATGCTGGCATGCGAGCCGGCGTCGTCGCTGCCGGCGTAGAGGGCGCCGGGCAGGTCGTTGTAGCCGTCCTTCCACCAACTCAGGCTCCAGTTGTCCGGGGTGCTGAGGTCGCGGTATTCGATGTGCAGGCCGGTCTGGTCGCCGAAACCCTGCAGCACTGGGCCGCCCGAGCCGGGGTCGCAGTCCGCGCCCGGTCCGGCCCCGAACCAGTCCGAGGCGCAGCCCGCCGCGCCGTCGAAGTTGAGCACCGTGGCACCGGCGCTGGCGCAAAGGCCGAGCAGCAGCGAAAGGCTGGCGAGCGAGGTCTTCATCATGGAGCGACTCCCGTGGACCGAAGGGCCGGCCCAGTCTAGTGATCTGGCGCGCCGCGTCCATCCCCCTGTTTGAAGCGCCCACCTACAATCCCGCAGCCTCGACTGCCCTCGCCCCATGACGCTCGCCACCCGCTTCGCCGTTGTGCCCCAGTATTTGCTGCCCAAGCAGGCGCTGACGCGCCTGGCGGGGGCGTTTGCACGTGCCCGGCTGGGCGGCCTCACCACCTGGGCGATCCGCCGTTTCGTGGCGCGCTACCAGGTGAATATGTCCGAGGCCGACCGGCCCCGGCCCGAGAGCTACGAGAGCTTCAACGAATTCTTCACGCGCCCGCTCAAGCTGGGCGCGCGGCCCATCGCCCAGGCCGAGCTGGTGTGCCCGGTGGACGGCGCGATCAGCCAGTTCGGCGCCATCCAGGGCGAACAGATCTTCCAGGCCAAGGGCCACCAGTTCACGACCACCGCCCTGGTGGGGGGCGATGCCCGGCTGGCCGCGCAGTTCCAGGACGGGGTGTTCGCCAACCTCTACCTGAGCCCGCGCGACTACCACCGCATCCACATGCCCTGCGCCGGCCGGCTCACGCGCATGATCCATGTGCCGGGCGAGCTGTTCTCGGTGAACCCGACCACCGCCGCCGGCGTGCCGGGCCTGTTCGCCCGCAACGAGCGCGTGGTGTGCGTGTTCGAGAGCACCAAGGGCCCCTTCGTGCTGGTGCTGGTGGGCGCCACCATCGTCGGCTCGATGGCCACCACCTGGCATGGCGTGGTGAACCCGCCGCGCCCCGGCCATCTGCGCGAATGGTTCTATGAGGACCAGCGCATCGACCTCGCCCAGGGCGAGGAGATGGGCCGCTTCCTGCTCGGCTCCACCGTGGTGATGCTGTTCCCCAAGGGGCCGCTCGCCTTCAACCCGGCCTGGCGGCCGGGCGGCGCGGTGCGCCTGGGCGAGGTGATGGCAACGGCGGGCTAAGCCAGCCTCAGGCGCCGAGCGGCTGCAGGGCCTGCAGCGCGCGCAGCGTCTGCAGGCAGGCCTGCGCCACCTCCTGACCCTTCTTCACGAAGTGCGCGGCGAAGTAGCGCTGGTGTTCCTCGTGCTCGTGGAAGTGGTGCGGGGTCAGCACCGCGGAGAACACCGGCACATCGCAGTCCAGCTGCACGCGCATCAGGCCGTCGATGACGGCGCCGGCCACGAACTCATGGCGGTAGATGCCGCCATCGACCACCAGGCCGCAGGCGATGATGGCCCGGTAGCGGCCCGAGCGTGCCAGGCGCTGCGCATGCAGGGGAATCTCGAAGGCGCCGGGCACCTCGAATTCGTCGACGTGATCGGGCGGATGGCCCTGGGCCTGCAGCTCGGCCCTGAGCGCCTGGCGCGCCTGGCCGACGATGTCGCGGTGCCAGCCGGCGCTGACGACGGCGATGCGCGGCGTGCCGGGGGATGTGAGAGAAGAAGAATACTGATTCATGTGAAGCTCCAACAGCTTGGTGACAAGAATCAGGGCAAGCACGCAAACGCACGGCGGCGCCGGGCCTTGCCTGTGGTGGGACCACAGCCAAGCCCGGCGCGCGCCGCGCACTCGCGTTCTCTTTCATCCGGACTGTGACCGTCGGCCCTGGCATCGCACCAGATCTGCTGGCCTGGCGGCGGCGGGCGCTCGCGGGCTCGCATGAAGGCATGCATACCGCCGGTGGGGAATTCCGCCCCGCCCTGAGAACGCTGCCGGCTCATAGCGAACCGGCCGCCGGATTGTAGGCAGGCGCGCTGAAGCCCCGCCGCGCCGTGCGTGCAATGGCGCGCGGCTGGCGCGCCTGCGCCGCCTTGGGCACCATGGCGGCCTTGGCCATTCCGGCGAACGGGAACTCACATCATGCGATCGGATCAGGTGCAACACTGGGCTGCGTTTTCAGACGGCGAGCAGGGCGGCAATCCGGCCGGCGTGCTGCTGGGCGCGACGCTGCCGCCCGCAGCCGAGATGCAGGCGCTGGCGGCCTCGCTGGGCTATTCGGAAACCGTCTTCGCCGCGCCCCTGGGCGATGGCGATTGGCGGGTGCGCTATTTCTCGCCCGCGGCGGAGGTGCCTTTCTGCGGCCACGCCACCGTCGCGCTGGGTGCGGCGCTGGCGCAGGCGCATGGCGCGGCGCGCTACGAGTTGCAGCTCAACCATGCCCGCATCAGCGTCGAAGGCCAGCGGGCCGGCGCGCTCACGGCGGCCGCCCTGCAGTCGCCGCCCTCGCGCAGCGCGCCCGCCGCACCGGCGCTGCTGGCCGAGGCGCTGGCCTTGTTCGGCCTGACCGCGCACGAGCTGGACGCGCGCCTGCCGCCGGCGCTGGCCCATGCCGGCAACGACCATCTGCTGCTGATGCTGCGCGGGCGCGCGCGCCTGGCGGCCATGCATTACGAGCTGGAGGCGGGGCGGCGCCTGATGCAGGCGCACGGCCTCACCACCATCCTGCTGGGTTGGGCCGAGACACCGCGCCTGTTCCACACGCGCAATGCCTTCGCCATCGGCGGCGTGCTGGAAGACCCGGCCACCGGCGCCGCCAGCGCCGCCCTGGGCGGCTATTTGCGCGACATCGGCTGGCCGCACGAGGGCAGCATCGAGATCGTGCAGGGCGAGGACATGGGCATGCGCTCGCGCCTGCGGGTGGAGATCGGCGGGGAAGCGGGCGCCTCGCTGCGCGTCTCGGGCACGGCGCGTCAGCTGCGCGCCTGAGCCAGCAGCTCGCCAGCCGCCGCCGCGCTGAGCGGCCGGCCGAGGTGGAAGCCCTGCAGCTGGGTGCAGCCCAGCGCCTCCAGGGCCTGCGCCTGGTCTTCCGTCTCCACCCCTTCGGCGACGATCTCCAGCCCCAGCGAATGGCCCAGCGCGCAGGTGGCGCGCAGCACCGCCGCGGCGTCGGCGCGCGGCAGCGGCTCCACCATGCTGCGGTCCAGCTTCATGGTGCTGATGGGCAGCTTGCGCAACATCGTCAGCGAGGACTGGCCGGTGCCGAAGTCGTCCAGCGAGCACAGCACGCCGGCGCGCTTGAGCCGCTCCAGCTGCGGCAGCACATGGCCCAGGTGGCCGATCGCGGCGGTCTCGGTGATCTCGATCTCGATCGCCGCGTGCGGCAGGCCGGCCTGGTCCAGCATGCGCAGCACCTGTTGCGCGAAGTCAGCGTCCTCGAACTGCAGCGGCGAGACGTTCACCGCCACCGTGGGCACGGCCGCATAGCGGGCATGCCAGTCGCGCAGCTGGGCGACGGCGGTTTGCAGGATCAGCTCGCCCAGGCCCTTGATCTGGCCGGTGCGCTCGGCCGCGGGCACGAACTCGGCCGGGCTGACGCGCGTGCCGTCGGGCCGCTGCCAGCGCGCCAGCGCCTCGAAGCCGCACAGCCGGCGCGTGCCGGCGCGGAACTTGGGCTGGTACTCCAGCAGGATCTCGCCGGCCTGGATGGCCTGAGCCAGCGCCTGCTCGGCCTGCAGGCGCGCGCGCGCGGCGCGGTTCATGCCCTTGTCGAAGAACACATAGGAATTGCCCGGCAGGGCCTTGGCGCGGTGCATGGCCGAATCGGCGGCGCGCAGCAGGCTGGGGGCGTCGCGGCCATCCTGCGGGTAGAGCGCCACGCCGGCCGAGAGGTGCACGAACAAGACCTGACCCCCGACGCTGAAGGGCTGCTCCAGCAGCGCCAGCATGCGCTCCACCTCGCGCTGCGCGCCGGCGGCGTCGGCCATGCCCTCCAGCAGCACGATGAACTGGTCCTCGCCCAGGCGCGCCAGCATGGCCTGGGCCGGCAGCTCGCGGCACAGGCGCTCGCCCAGCGCGCGCAGCAGCTCGTCGCCCAACTCGTGGCCGAGGGTCTCGTTGATGAGCTGGAAGCGGTCCACATCGGCCGAGATGAGGGCGAAGGGATCGCTGCGGGCGGTCAGGCGCTGCAGCTGCTCGACGGCGAAATTGCGGTTCGGCAGGCCGGTGAGCTCGTCGTGCAGGGCCTGGCGGCGCAGCGCCTGGATGGCGTGCTGGCGCGCGGTGTCGTCGATCAGGGCCTGCAGCTCGGCCGGCGCGCCGTCCCATTCGATCTGGCTGGACAGGCCGCGCACATAGAGCGAGCGGCCGTCGTGCGAGAGCCGCGGTCCCTCCCACTCGACGCGCGCATCGGCGCGCGCCATCACCTGGGCATGGCGCTGCTCGGCCGCCGGCTGCAGATCGGGAGGCACCAGCTCGCGATGCAGATCGGCGCGCTGCGCCTGGCCCAGCTCGGCATAGCCGAAGATCGCCAGCGCGGCGCGGTTGGCATAGAGCAGCCGACCGCCGCGCAGCACCGCCAGGCCCTGCAGCGAATGCTCGGCCAGGCGGCTGAAGCGGTCGGCCTGTTCGCGCACCTCGCGGTGCGCGCGCGCCACCGAGAGCAGGATCAGGCCGAGGCTGAGAATCGTCTGCACCGTCAGCCCCAGGGCATGGGTGAGGGGTGCGCGGCTGAGAGGATCCAGCACCGGGCCGATCGCGTGCACGCCGCCGGAGGCCAGCAGCGACAGGCCCACCAGGCGTTCACCCCGGCTGCGCGTGCCCAGGCCGATCCAGGCCGCACTGAGCCAGTTGCCCGCCGCCAGGATGATGGCGGCCGCTAGCACCGCATAGCTGAGCTGCACGCGCGAAAGCCCGACGATCAGCACCATCGCCAGGCCCAGCGCCGCGGCCCAGCGCCGGTGTGGCCAGGGCAGGTCGCGGTAGGCGCGCGCGCCCGCCATCAGCAGGTAGAGCGAGGCCATCACGGCCAGCGAGGCGCCAAAGGCCTGGGCGTCGCCGCGTGCGCCGTCCATATGCTCGGGCACCAGGGCGATGCCCAGCGCCAGGCCCACGCCCAGCAGCACGGCACTCCAGCCCCACAGGCGTACATACAGGTAGCGCTTGTCGATCAGCCAGAGCAGCAGCAGGGCGGTGCCCATCGCCACTTGCATGCAGGAGCTGATCAGAATCAGGCTGTCCATCCAGGGCCCTCGCCACAAACCCTCAAGCGGCCCGGGGCTGCGTTGGCACCGGGCTCGCCCCTATCCTAGGTCATACGCGTTGCCGCCGGGGCAAGAACTGGCCCCACCGGAAGGGGGAGGGCTTTGCCGCGACAATAGCGGCCAGCCTGCCCGAACTCCTTCGCACCCACATCATGACCCAGCGCGTCCTGACCGGCATCACCACCACCGGCACCCTCCATCTCGGCAACTTCGTCGGCGCGGTGCGCCCGGCCATCGCGGCCAGCCGCGAGCCCGGCGTGGAGAGCTTCTTCTTCATGGCGGACTACCACGCCCTCATCAAGTGCGACGAGCCGGACCGCATCGAGGCCTCGCGCCTGCAGATCGCCGCCACCTGGCTGGCGGCCGGCCTGGACACCTCGCGCGTGGTGTTCTACCGCCAGAGCGACATTCCCGAGATCCCCGAGCTGACCTGGCTGCTGACCTGCGTCACCTCCAAGGGCCAGATGAACCGTGCCCATGCCTACAAGGGTGCGGTGGACGCCAATGTGGCGGCCGGCGAGGACCCGGACGCCGGCATCACCATGGGCCTGTACAGCTACCCGATCCTGATGGCGGCCGACATCCTGATGTTCAACGCGCACCGCGTGCCGGTGGGCAAGGACCAGGTCCAGCACATCGAGATGGCGCGCGACGTCGCGCAGCGCTTCAACCACCTGTTCGGCCGCGGCCAGGATTTCTTCGTGCTGCCCGAGGCGAATGTGGAGGCCGACATGGCCCTGCTGCCCGGCCTCGACGGCCGCAAGATGAGCAAGAGCTACGACAACGTGATCCCGCTCTTCGAGGGTGGCGCCAAGGCCATGCGCGAGGCGGTGGCGCGCATCGTCACCGACTCCCGCCTGCCCGGCGAGCCCAAGGATGCCGACAACTCGCACCTCGTCACCATCTATGACGCATTTGCCACGCCGGCGCAGCGCGCCGCCTTCCGCGCCGAGCTGCGCGCCGGCCTGGGCTGGGGCGAGGCCAAGCAGCGCTTGGTGGATCTGATCGAGGCCGAGATCGGCCCGATGCGCGAGCGCTACGAGGCGCTGATGGCACATCCCGAGCGCATCGAGGCGATCCTGCAGGAGGGCGCCGCCAAGGCGCGCGCCCTCGCCGCGCCGCTGCTGGCCCAGCTCCGCGAGGCCGTGGGCCTGCGCCGCTTCCAGCCGCTCAAGGCGGCCACCGCGCCCGCCGCCAAGTCCAAGCCGGCCTTGCCGGTGTTCAAGCAATACCGCGAGGCGGACGGCAAGTTCTACTTCAAGCTCGCCAGCGCCGAGGGCCAGGTCTTGCTGCAAAGCCAGGGCTTCGAGCAGGGCCGCGAGGCCGGCCAATGGGTGGCGCGCCTGAAGCGCGAGGGCGCCGAGGCGCTGGCCGAGGCGCCGGTGCAGCGCGGTGAGGGCGTGCCGGCCGAGCAGGTGGCCGAGGCCCTGGCGGCGCTGCTGGCGGCCGAGCAGGCCTAGGGGGCGCAGGTGGCGTTGAGCGGCTGCTAGAGCGCCGCCTCTTAAATCGCGCCGACCCGCACAAACCCCCTGGCGGGCTTGTCGACACTGTCTACCATCTGCTGATAGCCTTCGCTAGCAAGAGCAGTATGAAAGAAAACAGGAGACAAGACCCCATGGCCAGCATTCCCGCCGACAGCCTCGCCCTGCAACGCCTGTACCACTGGGAGCGCACGGCCGCCGACCGCGTGATACTGACGCAGCCTCTTGGTGCGACTGGTGGCGGTGAGCTCCAGACCTTCACCTGGGCCCAGGTGGCCGACCAGGTGCGCCGCATGGCCGCGCATCTGCAGGCCCAGGGCTGGGAGCCCGGCTCGCGCGTGGCCATCCTCTCCAAGAACTGCGCCTGGTGGCTGATGAGTGACCTGGCGATCTGGATGGCCGGCTATGTCTCGGTGCCGCTCTACCCGACGCTGGCGCCGGACACGATCCGCCAGATCCTCACCCACAGCGAGGCCAAGGCCTGCTTCATCGGCAAGCTCGATGGCTGGGCCGGCATGAAGCCCGGCGTGCCGGCCGGCCTGCCCTGCATCAGCTACAAGCTCTCGCCGGAGGACGCGAAGAACGCCTACGAAGGCTGGGACGCGATCTGCGCGCGCACGCAACCGCTGGGCGGCGAACCGCTGCGCGGCGCCGACGAGCTGGCCACGCTGATCTACACCTCGGGCACCACCGGCGCGCCCAAGGGCGTGATGCACAGCTTCGCCAACTTCGCCTGGGCACTCACCGCCGCGATCGGCCGCGTGCCCATGGGCGCCGACGACCGCCTGCTCTCCTACCTGCCGCTGGCCCATGTGGTGGAGCGCGTGCTGGTCGAGCATGGCTGGCTGCGCGCCGGCTTCAGCGTCTACTTCGCCGACTCGCTGGACACCTTTGCCGCCGATCTGCAGCGCTGCCGCCCCACCATCTTCTTCTCGGTGCCGCGCCTGTGGGTCAAGTTCCAGCAGGGCGTGCTGCACAAGATGCCGCAGGCGAAGCTCGACAAGCTGCTGCGCCTGCCGCTGATCGGCGGCCTGGTGCGGCGCAAGATCATGAAGGCGCTGGGCCTGGACCAATGCCGGGTGGCCGCCGGCGGCGCCGCGCCCATGCCGGTGGCGCTGCTGGACTGGTACCGCCGCCTCGGCCTGGCCGTCAACGAGGGCTATGGCATGACCGAGAACCTGGCGATCTCGCACATCACCATTCCCGGCAAGAACCAGACCGGCACCGTGGGGCCGGCCTATGACGGCGTGCAGACGCGCATCGACCCGGTCAGCGGCGAGCTGCAGATGAAGAGCCCGGCGGTGATGCAGGGCTACTTCAAGGAACCCGAGCTGACCCGCGATGCCTTCACCGAGGATGGCTGGCTGCGCACCGGCGACAAGGCCGCGCTGGACGCGAGCGGCTGCCTGCGCATCACCGGCCGCGTGAAGGACCTGTTCAAGACCAGCAAGGGCAAGTACGTCGCGCCCGCGCCGATCGAGGACAAGCTGATGCTGCACAGCGCGGTGGAGGCCTGCGTGGTGACCGGCGCCAATATGGGTCAGCCGGTGGGCATCGTGATGCTCTCGGCCGATGGCATCGTGGCCAGCCAGGACCCAGCGCAGCGCGAGCAGCTCAGCGCCGAGCTCAACGCGCACCTGAAGTCCATCAATGCCCACCTCGACCCGCATGAGCAGATGGATTGCCTGGTGGCGGTGAAGACCCCCTGGACGGTGGACAACGGCTTCATCACCCCGACCTTCAAGGTCAAGCGCAACCGCGTGGAAGAGATCTACGGCCCGCAACTGGAGGGCTGGGTGGAGCAGCGCAAGAAGGTGGTGTTCGGCGACTAGGCCGTGAAGCCCTCCAGCACATTGGCCACATTGATGCCCAGCTCGGCCACCGCATAGCCGCCCTCCATCACCAGCACCGTCGGCAGCCCCAGGGCGGCGACGTGCTGGCCGATGCGCAGGAAATCCTCGCTTTGCAGCGTGAAGCGCGAGATCGGATCGCCCTCGAAGCTGTCCACCCCCAGGGCCAGCACCAGCGCCTCGGCGCCGAAGGTGCGGATGCGCGCCAGCGCCGTCTGCAGCGCGGCCAGCCAGGGCTCGACGCCGCTGCCGGCGGGCAGGGGCAGGTTCAGATTGCAGCCCAGCCCGGCGCCCGCACCGGCCTCGTCCGCATAGCCCAGGTAGAAGGGGTATTCGGTGCTGGGGTCGCCGTGGATCGAGACGGTCAGAACATCGGCGCGCTCGTAGAAGATCTGCTGCGTGCCATTGCCGTGGTGGTAGTCCACGTCCAGCACCGCCACGCGCGTGGCGCCGGCCTCGCGCAGCGCCTGGGCCGCCAGGGCGGCGTTGTTGAGGAAGCAGTAGCCGCCATAGAAATCGCTGCCGGCATGATGGCCGGGCGGGCGCGTCAGCGCCATGCTGGCGCGCCGCGCGCCGCTGGCGAGCGCACGCGCCGCATCGATGGCGCAGGCGGCGCCGGCCAGCGCGGCCTCCCAGGTGCCGGCGGTGATGGGGCTGCCGGCGTCAAAGGCATAACGACCCAGCTGGGCGGACAGATTGCGCGGCCTGACGTCGCGGCGCAGCCCGGCGCCGGGCCAGACCGAGGGCAGCACATCCAGCGCCGCATGGGCCGGGTCCAGCGCCAGCCATTCGGCCCAGACGGTGGCGAGAAAGCCCAGGTAGTCGGGATCGTGGATGCGCAGCAGCAGGCCCATGTCGGGCGCGCCGGGCAGGCGCAGCTGGCCGAGGCCGCGGCGCATCAGCTCCACCAGCACATAGTCCAGCCGCGCCGGGGTTTCGTGGCAGTCCACCAGCCGGCCGCGGTACATCTCCTGGCGGCCGCTGTGGGCGTGGTGCACGGGGTTGTGGAAGATCAGCATGGCACCCTCCCGCTCAGCGCGCGGCCAGGTGGATGCCCGCCAGCATGCAGCGCACCGAGCCGCCGGCCAGCTCGATGGTGGGCACGGCCAGCGGCAGCAGGCGGGCCGAGCGCTCGATGACGGCGCGCTGCGCGGCGCTCAGGCAGGCATGGGCGCGCGCCGAGAGGGCCAGCAGGCGCTCGCCGGCCTGGTCCGACAGCTCGATCGCGTTGCCGGCGAACTCGCCGATCTGCGCGGCGCTCAGCGCCAGCACCGTGCGGCCGGATTCCTCCAGGCGCGCGCGCACCTGGGCCGCGCGCCCGGCGTCCGCGAACAGCTCGAAGCCCACCAGGGCGAACTCGCTGGCCACGCACATCAGCACATTGGTGTGATAGATCGGCCTGCCCTCGGCATCGTGCGCGTCGAACGCCATGGGCTCGTAGTTGAAATGGGTGCAGAAGCGCTCCAGTGCCACCGGGTCGGCGCGCTGCGAGCGTGCCACATAGGCCACCCGCGCCAGATGGTCCAGCACCATCGCGCCGGTGCCTTCCAGGTAGAGGCCGTCGGCCTCCAGGCCGGTGTAGTCGATCACGTCCTGCACGCGGTAGTCGCGCTTGAGCAGCTCGATCACGTCGCTGCGGCGTTCGCGCCGCCGGTTCGGCGAGTACATCGGGTGGATGGCCACATGGCCGCCGGCGTGGGTGGAGAACCAGTTGTTGGGGAACACCGCATCGGGCGTGTCGCGCGCGCCGTCGTCCTCGAACAGATGCACGCGCACACCGGCCTCGCGCAGCTGCCCGGCGGCCCGCGTCACCTCGGCGTAGGCCGCCGCCGCCAACGGCCCCGGCGGCTGCGTGGCCGGGCGCTGGAACTGGTTGTCGGCGGCGGTCTGCGGGTTGGGTGCGAAGTGCTGGGGGCGCACCATCAGCACGGCGCTGGGGGCTTGGGCGGAGCGAAGACGAGCAATCATGAGGCTTGGAGCGAGGTGGCGATGGGCCGGATTCTTCGCTGGGCCGGCGCCGGAAAACAGCCTGCACTGTGCTCATAAAGTACGATGGACCAGGCAAATTGCATGGCTGAACAGCGCACTATGACCATTCCCAGCCTGGACGACACCGACCGCCAACTGCTGGCCCTGCTGCGCGACGACGCCCGCATGCCGGTCGTGACGCTGGCCAAGAAGCTGCGCCTGGCGCGCGCCACGGTGCAGAACCGGCTGGCGCGGCTGGAGCGCGAGGGCACCATCGTCGGCTACACGGTGAAGCTCAAGCCGGGCGCCGAGGCGCACCGCATCCCGGCCATCATGTGCATCGCGGTGGAGGGCAACCAGGCCGCCGAGGTGCGGCGCGCGCTCGCCGGCCATCCCAATGTGGTGGCCCTGCACAGCACCAACGGGCGCTGGGACCTGGTGGCCGAATTGCGCGCCGACAGCCTCGAGGCCTTCGAGAAGGTGCTGGGCGCGATCCGCCAGACCGCCGGCATTGCCAATACCGAGACCAGCATCCTGCTGGCCACCTACAAGCTCTGATGCCATGCAACTGATCGCCGAAAAGCTCGCCAAGACCGACAAGCTCGACCGTCTCACCTGCCTGCGGGCCGATGGCTCGCGCACCCAGACCCAGATGCCGCGCCAGGGCATCGCCCCGCATGACCTGCTGCACTATGTGGTTGAGTCGGCGCTGCCGCTGCGCCATGGCTTTCTGGGCCTGGTGGCCGCCGGCGCCGATGCCGCCTATGTGATGGAACTGGCGCATGGCGCCGATGCCGCCAGGGTCGAGCTCGAAGCGGCGCAGACCGAGAGCGTGGTGGAGGCCCTGCAGACCCAGCTCTGGGCCGGTGCCTACGATGCCGAGGCCTTCGAGGAGGGCGTGCGCACGGCCTGTGCGGCGCGCGGCACGCCGCTGCCCGCCGGCGCCGGCGCGGCGGCGGGTTTGGCCATGTTCGAGGCGGCGCAGGCGCTGGGGCGGCAATGGCAGGCCCTGCCCTTCCATCAAAGCCTGACGCTGGAGTTCCGCGGCCATGAGTGAGCTGAGTTTCCGCCCCGCCACCCTGGCCGACATTCCCGCCATGTCGGCGATCCGCATCGCCGTGCAGGAGAACCGCCTCAGCAACCCGGCGCGCATCACGCGGCAGATGTACGAGGACTATCTGCACCGACTCGGCCGCGGCTGGGTCTGCGAGTCGGACGGCGATGTGATCGCCTTCTCCTATGCCGCCGCCGAGGACGCCTCGATCTGGGCCCTGTTCACGGAACCCGGCCGCGAGGGCCTGGGCGCGGGCAAGCAGCTGCTGCGGCTGGCGGTGGGCTGGCTGTTCGGCCTGGGCCATGCGCGCGTGCTGCTGGGCACCGGGGCGAACACGCGTGCCGACCGCTTCTACGCCGCCCAGGGCTGGGCGCGCGGCGCCATGCGGCCGGGCTCGGGCGAGGTGGACTACAGCCTGAGCAACCCCGGCCCGCTGCGCATCGCGCCGCTGGCGCCGGCCGAGGCCGGCGCACTGCTGGCTGCCTCCGACGCCTATATGCTGAGCCGCTATCCGGCGGTCGGCAGCCATCTGGAAAGCGCCGCGGCGCTGGGCCGCCCGGGCGTCAGCCTGCTGGGCGCCTGGTGGGACGGCCAGCTGGTGGGCTGCGGCGCCGTCAAGCTGGTGCAGCCCGACGATGGCGGCCCCGCCTACGGCGAGATCAAGCGCGTGTTCCTGTTCGAGGCCTGGCGCGGCCGCGGCATCTCCAAGGCCTTGATGCAGCGCCTGGAGCTGCTGCTGCAAATCCAGGGCGTGACGCTGGCGCGGCTGGAAACCGGCATCCACCAGCCCGAGGCCCTGGCCCTGTACCGCGGCCTGGGCTATCAGCCGAGCGGGCCTTTCGGGAGTTATGTGGCCGATGCCACCGGGGTGTTCATGGAGAAATGCCTGTGAGTGGCGAACCTGCCCTGAGCCTGCAACCCCTGATGCGCGGCGATGCCGCCGCCCTGCTGGCCTTTGAGCTGGAGAACCGCGCCTACTTCGAGCGCTGGATCAATCCGCGCGAGCCGGATTTCTACGCGCTTGCGGCGGTGCAGGCCTCCATCGCCGAGGCCGAACAGGCACGCGCCGCGGACAGCGCGTACGCCTATGTGCTGAAGCTGCACGACGAGATCGTCGGGCGCATCAATCTGCGCCATGTGGAGCGGCGCTTCTTCAACAAGGCCATGCTGGGCTACCGCATGAGCGCCGCGCACCAGGGCCGGGGCCATGCCACGCGGGCGCTGGCCATGGTGCTGGAGGAGGCGCGCACGCGGCTGGGCCTGTGGCGCATCGAGGCCGAGGTGCGTGCCGACAATATCGGCTCCAGCCGCGTGCTGCTGCGCAATGGCTTTCGCGAATTCGGGCGGGCCACGCGCGCGATCGAGCTGGCGGGTGCCTGGCACGACCTGCTGTACTACGAATGGCATGCCGGCGCCACGCCGCGCCGCTTCGAGCCCGCGGCCTGAATCGAGGCCGCCTGCCGCGTCGGCGGCGCTGTAGCATGTCGGCGCCGCATTCGGCACACAGCGGAGAACAACGATGCATGCATTCGCCACGCGCGCCCGCCAGCTGACCCTGGCCGCCGTCCTGGCAAGCGGTGCCGCCCTGGCCCAGCAAGACCTGACCCCGGCGCCGATGACGCCCGTGGCCGCCAAGACCCAGCCCCAGGATGTCTTGCGCCTGCTGGACCTCTGGCTCGACGCCCAGCTCGCCTATGAGCGCGTGCCGGCGCTGTCGGTGGCGGTGCAGCGCGGCCCCGAGCTGCTCTGGGCCAAGGGCTATGGCAAGCTCGACGCCGCCGGCCGGCTGCCGGCCGGGCCCGACACGGTCTACGGCATCTGCTCGATCTCCAAGCTCTTCACCGCGGTGGCGGTGATGCAGCTGTGGGAGCAGGGCCGCTTCTCGCTCGACGACGACATCGGCAAGCTCCTGCCCGAGTTCACGCTGCAGCGCGACGATCCCGACAGCGGCGCGATCAGCGTGCGCGCGCTGCTGACGCATTCGGCCGGCCTGCCGCGCGAGGCCGATTTCGCCTATTGGACCGCACCGGACTTCAAGTTCCCCTCGCGCGAGCAGATGCTGCAGCGCCTGGGCAGCCAGCGCAGCTTCATGCGCGTGGGCGAGCGCTTCCAGTACAGCAATCTGGGCATGGCCCTGCTGGGCGAGCTGGTGGCCCGGCTCTCGGGCCTGCCGTTCGAGACCTATGTGCAGCGCCACATCCTCGCGCCGCTGCAGCTGGCCGATACGCGCACCGCGCTGCCGCTCGAGTTGCAGGGCAAGCGTCTGGCGCAAGGCTGGGGCTCGCTGCGGCGCGACGGCACGCGCGAGGCGCTCAAGCCCTATGCGGCCGAGGGCATCACGCCTGCGGCCGGCTTCAGCTCCACGGTGCAGGACCTGGCGCGCTTTGCCGCCTGGCAGTTCCGCCTACGCAAGCAGGGCGGTAGCGAGCTGCTCAAGGTCGCCACCCTGCGCGAGATGCAGCGCGTGCAATGGACCGACCCCGACGGCAAGACCAGCTGGGGCCTGGGTTTCGCGGTGGGGCGCGATGGCAGCCAGACCCTGGCCAGCCATGGCGGCCTCTGCCCCGGCTACCAGTCGGGCCTGGTGCTGGCGCTGGACGACGAGCTGGCGGTAGCGACGATGAGCAATGCCAACGACAGCGAGGACTTCGGCAGCCGCTACACGCGTCCGATCCGCAAGCTGCTGGCCAAGGGCCTGAGCCTGCCCGCCAGCAACCCGGCGCTGCCCGCCTATGCCGGGCGCTACAGCGACCAGCCCTGGGAAAGCGAGACCGTGATCGTGCCCTGGGGCGAGCAGCTGGCCCTGCTGCACCTGCCCACGCGCGATCCGGCGGGCGATCTGCAATTGCTCAAGCCGGTCGGGCCCGACCAGTTCCGCGCGCTGCGCGACGACGGCAGCCTGGCCGAGGCCTACCGGTTCCGGCGCAATGCCGCCGGCGAGGTGGAGGCGGTGGAGAGCTGGGGCCAGCTGATGCGGCGCGTGGCGCCGCTGCGCTGACCCGCGCGCGGCGCCCCTACTTCGGCTCGAACATGATCAGCTTGCAGTCGCCGTTGCCGACGTTCTCGACGATGTGGCCGGCGATCGGGTTCTGCACCACCGCACGCCCGGCCACCGGGTGGCCCTCGGCCAGCAGCTTGCCGTCGGCGTTGTAGTAGCGCAGGCTGCAATCGGTCAGCACGTAAACGCCCGAGCTGGCGTGGGCATGCGGTTTGTCCTTCTGGCCGGGCTTCCAGGTGGCGGCGATGACCAGGTACTGCTCGTTCTCGGCGATCACCGTATAGACCTCGGGCGAGGCGATATGCGAGCGTGGCAGCGGCTCGGCCGTTGCCGCCGCGGCGGCGCACAGCAGGCCGGCGACGAGCGAGCAGGCCGGCAACGCGGGGAGAATGGCCTTGGGCAACATGGTGACGGCTCCTTTCTTGCCCAGGTGCGCACACCTCGGGCAGTGCCAGTCTAGAAGGGCGCGTGGCGCGGGGCTTGAGGTGGCGCAAGCCGCTGCTTGCTAGGCAAGGGCGCGCAAGGCGCGTGCCACGCTTGCGTGCGCGTCCTGCTCCAGCGTGGCGTCATGCGCCAGCAGCACGCGCTCGAACGGCCAAGCGAGCAGCCGTTCAATGCTGCGCCGCGCGGCGGCGCGGTCGCGCACCAGAGCGCGCACCGTGCGTGGGGCGGCCAGCTGCCGGTGCACACCGGTCAGGCGTGCATACAGGCGCGCCTGCCAGGAGCCCGCATGCTGCCAGCATTGCAGCAGGTCGGTGAGTATCAGGCTGGCCGAGGGGCGGTGAAACCAGACGGTTTCATTGGCATAGGGGATGCCTTCGAACAGGGCCCAGTCGAGCGCCGGCGCCCATGGCGCTGCGGCCGGCTCGGGCAGCTCCTGCAGGCCGGCGAGCTCGGGCCGCTTGGCACGCAGGCCGGGGGCGCCGAACAGCTGCGCCTGGGGAAAGGCGGCTGCACAGTCGGCCAGGAAGAGGTGGTGGGTCTTGCTGGGTGCCACGATGTAGCGCACCTCACCCAGCTCACACAGCTGGGCGCGCAGCGCGGCGGAGATGGGCACCGGCGAGTGCAGCCACAGCTGCCCGCCGGGCAGCTGCACCACGCTCATGCGTGAGCTGACGGCCAGGCCGTTGACGTGGAATCGATGCTGGGCATGCCAGAGCTGGTCGGTGATGCGATGGAGCACGACGGGGGTTCCCTGCGGGTTGACGAGGCCGCCATGCTGGCCTGGCACGGCCGGGCGGTATTGAAGAGTTTCGACATTGCGTAGACTGCGGCGCCATGCCTGCCGCGTCGAACGCCCACAGCCACGACTACAGCCACGCCTACAGCCGCCTGCTGCTGCCGAGCCCCGGCCTGGCCGGCTGTGTGCGCGGCCTGATGTGCCGCAGCACGCTGGGCCTGGCCCTGCCGGCCGAACAGCGCTTCAACCACTACCCGGCTACACCCCTGTGCAGCCTGAACTGGTGGCTCGAAGGCACGGCCGAGCTGCTGGCACCCGGCGCGCCCGCTAGCCTGCAAAGCCCGCGCCAGATACTGCCGGTGGCGCTCAGCCTGAGCGGCCCCCAGACCATGCCCAGCATCACCTGGAACCCGGGCCCGGCGCGGGGCCTGATGCTGATGCTGATGCCCGACGCGTTGCGGCGCCTCACCGGCCTGGCCCCCGAGAGCCTCATGAACCGCACCGTGGATGCCGCCACGCTGCTGCCCCCAAGCTGGCTGGCCATGACCGCGCAAGTGGCGGCCGCGCCCGACGATGCCGCCCGCATGGCCTGCATCGAGGCGTTCCTGCGGCCGCTGTGGCGGGCGGAGCGCGTGCCCGCCCTGCAGCGCTATGCCGAGTGGGCCGAAGGCCTGGCCCTGCATGCCGCCACCTCGGCGCCGGGGCGCAGCCTGCGCCAGGTGGAGCGGCGCATCCGGGCCTGGGCCGGCCAGCCCCTGCGCGAACTGCGCGGCCTGGGGCGCGCCGAGCGCGCCTTCTTTGCCGGTCTGCGTGCGCAGCCGCCGCCGGCCTGGGCCCAGCTGGCGCTGGAGCAGGGCTATGCGGACCAGTCACATCTGTGCCGCGAGTCGCGCCGCATCACCGGCTTTTCACCTGCGGAACTGCGGCGGCGTATCGCCAGCGACGAGGGCTTCTGGGCCTACCGGGTCTGGCAGTAGCCGGCTTCAGGACCTCGGCGCCTGCGGCGCCTTGAGCGGCAGCAGCAGCTCGAAGCGCGTGCCCTCGCCCGGCGTGCTGGCGACGCTGATGCGTCCGCCCAGCAGCGAGCTGACGATGTTGTAGCTGATGTGCAGGCCCAGGCCGCTACCGCCCTGGCCCAGCCGGGTGGTGAAGAAGGGGTCGAAGATGCGCTTCAGGTGGGCGGGGGCGATGCCGCGGCCGTCGTCGCTGAAGCTCAGCAGCACCTGCTCGCGCCCCTGCAGCTCGGCGGCGAGCCGGATGCGGCCGCCCTTGCGGCCCTCGAAGCCATGCAGCACGGCGTTCACGATCAGGTTGCTGAGCACCTGGCCCAGCGGGCCGGGGTAGCTGTCCAGCATGATGCCGTCGGGCACCTCGAGGGTCAGCTCATGCTGGTCGTGGCGCAGGAAGTTCTGCAGGGTCAGCACGATTTCGGCGCACACCTGGCGCAGGTCGAAGCGGCGGCGCTGGTCCGAGCTCTGGTCCAGCGCCAGCTGCTTGAAGCTTTGCACCAGGGTGGTGGCGCCCTCCAGGCTTTTCAGCAGCAGCTCGCTGGACGCGTCGATGCCGTCGCAATAGCTGTCCAGCTCCGAGCGGCGCAGGCCGCCGTCGCCCAGGCGCTGGCGGAAGCGCCGGCTGCTGTCGCGCAGCGTGCTGGCCATCAGCAGGGCGTTGCCGATCGGCGTGTTGAGCTCGTGCGCGACCCCGGCCACCAGCGCGCCCAAGGCGGCCAGCTTCTCCTGCTCCACCAGCTTCTCCTGCGTCAGCTCAAGGCGGTGGAAGGCCTCGGCTTTGGCCAGCGCCACCGCGGCATAGGCGCCCAGGTTGCGCAGCATGTCGAGGTCGGTTTCGCGGTAGGCGTCGGGGCGGCTGCTCAGCACGCTGATCACGCCCATCACCTGGCCCTTCAGCAGCATGGGCACGTACAGGCCCGAGCGCGCCGGGTTGGGCGCCAGCCCGTCCTCCAGCTCGATCTGCTGGGCCTCGCCGAGGGCGCGCACGCGCTCGTCCAGCGCGCGCACATCGCGGTTCAGCTCGCGCACGATCAGCTCGCGCGCATGCAGGGCGCATTGCGAGGCATGCTGCTCCTGGGCGTCGAGGCTGCGCTTGTAGGGCTTGAAGGCGCGGCCGCCCTGGCGCACGAAGTCGAAGCGCACCAGGCGCTCGTCCCAGTCCACCAGGCCGACGCCGAACACGCTGACGTCCATCAGCTTGTCGACATGGCGGTAGAGCGTCTCGCAGATGTCCTTGGCGTCCAGCGAGGCGGTGAGCTCGCGGCCGATCTCGCTCAGCAGCGTGATGCTGCGGCGCGCGCGCTCGGCGGCCTCGTGCTGCACCTCCACCGCCTGCTTCTCGCGCGCCAGCTGCTGCTGCTGCTCCACCACCTGCTGGGTGCGCGCCTGCACCTGCCGCTCCAGCAATTGCTGGGCGCGCTGCAGCGAGCGCAGGCGCAGCAGGTGCAGTAGGCTCAGGCCCAGCAGCAGCAGGGCGAGCGCCAGGCCGCGGAACCAGCGGCTGCCCCACCAGGGCGGCAGCACCTCCACGGGCAGGCTGAAGGCGTCCTCGCTCCAGACCCCGCCGGCACCGGCCGCCTTGACGAGCAGGCGGTAGCTGCCCGGGTCCAGATTGGTGTAGGTGGCCACGCCCTCGCCGGGCTTGCCGCGTATCCATTCCTTGTCGAAGCCCTCCAGCATCCAGGCGTATTGGTTGAGCGCGTGGTCATAGAAGCTCAAGGCGGCGAACTCCAGGCTCACCATCGCCTCGCGGTGCGAGAGCCGCAGCGCCTGCGCCTCGTGCAAGGGCCCGTCTATGCCCAGCTCCTGCAGGCTCAGCGGCGCGCTGGCCATGCTGGCACCTGGCGCGGCCGCTGCCGAGGCGCCCGGGCCGGCGTCCGCCAGCAGCGAGCGGTTGAAGACCAGCAGGTCCGACAGCACCACGCGCGGCGGGCTGAGGTTGTCGCGCAGCAGCTCGGGCTTGAAGACATAGAGCGCCGCCGCGCCGAAGAACAGGCTGCCGTCTTCGCTGCGCGCCGCCGCGCCGAAGCTGAACACGCCGTCGAAGGGCCCGCCATGGCTGGGGTAGAGGCGCGCCAGATGCTGCTCGGGGCGCAGCCGCACCAGGCCGCGCTGGCCCGACATCCAGAGTTCGCCATCGACGGCGTCCTGGATCGCATTGATCCAGCCCGGCGGCATGCCCAGGGTCTGGCGCCAGGAGGCCAGGGTCCAGCCCGACCCGTCCTGCAGCAGCTCGTAGAGGCCGAGGTCGGTGCCTACCCAGATGCGTCCGCGGCTGTCCTGGCGCAGCGCCTGGATGTTCAGGCGGGCCGGATTGGCGATGCCGGCGCTGGGCCGCAGCGGTTGCTCGAAGCCCTCGCTCTCGGGCAGCCAGCGGTGCAGGCCGCCCTTGGTGCCGATCCAGAGCCGGCCCTCGCGGTCTTCCAGCAGGCAGTCCACCGTGTCGTGCGCGAGCGCACCGGGGCTGCCGGTGGCGCGGTAGCTGCGCAGCCGGCCCGCGCCGTCGATGCGGTAAAGGCCGGCCGCGCTGCCGGCCCAGACCTCGCCCTGGCGGTCGCGCAGCAGCGAGCTGATCGAGGCGCCGGCCGGCGTGCGGTGGTCCAGCGCGATGCGCTGGTGGCGGTTCAGGCGGATGTCGTAGCGCGTCAGGCCCTCCTCGCCGCCGATCCAGAGCTGATCGGCACCCTCGGGCAGCAGGGCCTTGATGCGGGCGATGCCGGTGGCGGCCGGCGCGATGCGCTCGGCATGGCCGCTGGGCAGGTGCAGGCGGTTCAGGCCGGCGCCGTAGGTGCCTACCCAGGCATGGGCGCGGCCGTCCGGCACGATCGCCATGACGCCCGGCTGGGCCAGGCTGTCGGCCACATCGGGCAGGTGGCGGTAGCTGGTGAAGCCCTGGCTCTGCAGGTCCACCAGGCTCACGCCATAACCCCAGGTGCCGACCCACAGCGTGCCGGCCTCGTCCTGGAACAGCGAGGCGACCGAGTCGCCGCCCAGGCTGTTCGGCAGCGCCGGATGGTGGCGGAACCACTCGGCCGGCGGCGCGGCGTCGCGCAGGCGCAGCAGGCCGGTGGTGCAGCCCAGCCAGACGGTCTTCTCGTCGTCCTGGCGCAGCGCGTACACCACGCCCAGCTTGGGCAGCAGCGCGGTATCGGCATGCAGGCGCGGCACGGCGCCGCCGAGCTCCCAGATCTGCGCGCCCGCATGCGTGCCGACCCAGAGGCGATGACGATGGTCCAGCAGCAGGCTGCGCACAGTGCCGCGCACGGCGTCGCCGCTGGCGGCCGCGGCGTCCAGGCTTTGCAGCTCGCGGCCCGCGGCGTCCAGATGCCGGACGCGTGCCCCCTGCCCGACCCAGACCCCGCCGCTGCCATCCGGCAGCAGGGCCCTGGCGCTTTCATCGGCCGTCGCGGCGTCAGCGCCGCCGCTGCCGACCCGCTCGGCCTCGCCGCTGCGGATGTCGTAGCGCAGCAGGCCGCCCATGGTGGCCAGCCAGAGGCGGCCGCTGCCATTCGGAGCCAGCGCGAACACGCGCCGCTGCTGGGCGCTCATCCAGGCGGGTAGCTCGTGGCGGCGGATGCGCTCGCTGCCCCAGTCCAGGTGGTCGAGGCCGCGCGCCGTGCCCACCCACATGCCGCCCGCGCCATCCGCCAGCAGCGCCAGCACGAAGGCATGGCTGAGGCTGGCGGCCTGCTCGGGCTCGGAGCCGAACAGCTTCATGCGTCGGCCGTCGTAGCGCGCCAGCCCGGCCACCGTGCCCAGCCACATGAAGCCGCGCTGGTCCTGCAGCATCGCGGTCACCGAGTCGTCCGGCAGGCCCTGCTCGCCGCGCAGATGCTGGAAGCGCAGGGTCTGCATGGCCGCGCTCTGCGCCTGCGCGAAGGCGGGCGCCAGCAGCAGGCCGGCCAGCAGGGCAAGCCTCGTCAGCGCGCGCAAGCAGGACAGGCGTGCCATGGCCATGTGCGTGGTGCCGCGGCTCGCCGCTGGCAGGCTCCCTGGCGTAGCGTCAACAGGCCCCTAGGTTACCGTAGACTGCCTGCCTTTGGAGAAGGAAACACCACCCATGCTGGGCATCCACGATCTGGGCTTGTTCATCGTCTCCGGCCTGCTGCTGAACATCGCGCCGGGCCCGGACTCCGTCCTCATCATGGCGCGCAGCGCCACCCAGGGCTGGCGCGCCGGCTCGGCGGCGGCGCTGGGCATCGGCGCGGGCACCATCGTGCACATCCTGGCGGCGGCGCTGGGGCTCTCGGCCCTGCTCGCCACCTCGGCCACCGCTTTCGGCCTCATCAAGCTGCTGGGCGCGGCCTACCTGCTCTATGTGGGGGCCGGCATGCTGCTGGCGCGCGGCAAGCCGGCGGCTGCCGCCGAGGCGCCGCCGCCGACGGCCCTGCCTTACCGCAAGATCTTTGCCCAGGGCTTCTGGACCAATCTGCTGAACCCCAAGGTGGCGCTGTTCTTCCTCGCCTTCGTGCCGCAGTTCATCGCCCCGGACGCCGAGCACAAGGCGCTGGCCTTCATCGTGCTGGGTGCGATCTTCGATTTCAACGGCATGCTGTGGTGCCATTTCCTGGCCTGGAGCACCGCCATGGCGAGCCGGCGCGTGCGCCTGCCCGGCCGCTGGACGGCCTGGCTGAACCGCGCCATCGGCGCGATGTTCGTCGGCTTCGGCCTGAAGCTGGCGCTGGCCGAGCGCTGAAACAGGCAGGGCTCAGGGGCTGACCCAGTCGGGCGCCTGCTGCAGGCCATCCACCATGCCATGGTGGTGGCTGAGATAGAGCCGGCCCTTGAACCAGCGCTGCCAGTCGCTCGCCTTCAGGCGGTCCAGCACCGGGCCCTTGACCTCGCTGAGATCCAGGCGCACGCCCTGGCGCGCGAGCGTGTCGTGCAGCTCGCGCAGCGCCTCCAGGCCGCTGAAATCGATGCCGTTCACCGGCGACATCAGCAGCACCACCCGCCGGGCCTCGGGATGCTGGTCCAGATGGCCCTGCACCACGTCGCTGAGGTTGCGCACATTGGTGAACAGCAGGCTTTCGTCGATGCGCAGGCCCAGCACGCCGGGCTGGCACTCGACCTGGTAGCGGCCCACGTTGCGGTAATGCTCGGTGCCCGGCACGCGCCCGATCAACGCCACATGCGGGCGCGCGGTGCGCTGCAGCAGCAGGGCGATGGAGCCCAGCACGCCCAGGCCCAGCGCGCCGGTCACGCCCCAGCACAGCACCAGCAGGGTGACGCCCAGCATCAGCAGGCACTCGGGCCTGGCATAGCGCCAGGCCTGCGCATAGGGGCCCAGCTTGAGCCCCGAGAGCACCGCCACCATGATGGTGGCCGCCAGCACCGACTTGGGCAGCCAGGCCAGCGCGGGCGCCAGCAGCAGCATGGCCATGGCCATGAAGAAGGCCACCAGCACCCCGGCCACGCGGGTGCGCGCGCCGGCATCGCTCATCAGCACGCTGCGCGAGAAGCTCGCCGCCACCGGCATGCCGCCGCTCAGCGCGGCGGCCAGATTGGCGGCCGCCAGGCCCATCAGCTCGCGCCGCGGCGTGACGCGCTGGGCATGGCGCCGCGCCAGCGACTCCGCCACCACCAGGCTGCTGACATAGCCCACCAGGGCGATCACCGCCGCGCCCGGCAGCAGCGTCCACCAGAGTTCGGCCTGCAGCCGCGGCAGCGTGAACGGCAGGTGCAGGGGCGGCAGCTGGCCCACCAGGCTGACGCCATGGCCGAGCGCATCGCTGCGCCAGGCGAGCGCCATCATGCATAACAGCAGCAGCAGCGGCGCCAGCCGCGCCAGCACCGGGGTCAGGCCTTGCCGGGCCAGCACCAGCAGGGCCAGCGCGCCCAGGCCGAAGGCGGCGGTCGCGGGTTTGGCCGTCCAGCCGCTGGCGGCGGCGCTTTGCAGAATGGTCGGCAGGTCGAAGCCCTGGGCCGGGCTGCCCAGCAGCACCGGCAGCTGGCTGGCGGCAATCGTGAGGGTGGCGCCGGTCTCGAAGCCGTGCAGCACCGGCACGCTCAGCAGCGCGGCCAGGGCGTCCAGGCGCAGCGCCGCGGCCAGGGCCAGGATCAGGCCGATCTCGGCCGCCAGCACCAGGGCTGCCTCGCCGGGGCTCACGCCCGCGGGGGCCAGGCCCAGGGTCTGCGCAATCATCAGCGCCAGCACCGCCACCGGGCCCACCGCCAGAAAGGGGCTGGAACCCAGCGCGGCATAGAACAGCAGCGGCAGCAGGCTGGCATACAGGCCCACCTGGGCGGGCAGGCCGGCCAGCATGGCATAGGCCAGGCTTTGCGGAATCAGCAGCACGCTCACCACCAGCGCGGCGAGCAGATCGTCTTGCAGAAGGCGTTGTCGGTAGTCGCGCCAGCCGGACAGGTCAAAGTGCATTCAGGGGGATCTTCAAATAGCGTCTCCCATTGTCTTCCGGTTCGGGCAGGCGCCCACCTCGCACATTCACCTGCACCGCCGGCAGCAGCAGCTGCGGCATCTGCAGGCTGCGGTCGCGCGACTTGCGCATCGCCACGAAATCGTCCTCGCCGACGCCGCGGTGCAGGTGCACGTTGTGGGCCAGCTGGTCATCCACGGTGCTGACCCACATCGCCGGCCGGCTGGCGGGCGGGTAGTCGTGGCACAGATGCAGGCGCGTGTGGCCCGGCAGGGCCAGCAGGCGCTGCACCGAGCGGTACAGC
Source organism: Roseateles sp. FW301-B2 (assembly GCF_058788955.1). Taxonomy (NCBI): domain Bacteria; kingdom Pseudomonadati; phylum Pseudomonadota; class Betaproteobacteria; order Burkholderiales; family Sphaerotilaceae; genus Roseateles; species Roseateles sp. FW301-B2. Next base: position 167,053 of record NZ_JBYTBE010000003.1, on the reverse strand, counting down.
GTGGCCGCATCGCCGCCCGGGAAATCGCAGCGCGCGCTGCCGTAGTCGGGCATGAAGAGGGTGTCGCCGATGAAGACCTCGTCGCCCACCTTGTAGCTCACGCAGGCCGGCGTGTGGCCGGGGGTGTGCAGCACCTCGAAGCTCAGCTCGCCGAGCTGGAAGCGCTCGCCGTCGGCGAACAGATGGTCGAAGGGCTGGCCATCGGTGGGGATGGCGGGGTCGTTGAAGAGCTTGCGAAAGACCTGCTGCACCGCGGTGATATGGGCGCCGATGCCGATGCGCCCGCCCAGACGCTGCTGCAGATAGGGCGCGGCCGAGAGGTGGTCGGCATGGCAATGGGTCTCCAGCAGCCAATCCACCGTCAGCCCCTCCTCGCGCACCCAGGCGGCGATCAGGTCGGCGCTCAGATGCGAGACGCGACCCGCCTTGGGGTCGTAGTCCAGCACGCTGTCGATGATGGCGGCGCGCCTGGTGACCGGGCAGTTCACCACATGGGTGATGGTGGCGGTGGCGGCGTCGTAGAAGCTGCGGATATGTGCGTCGGCCATGGCGGGATCCCCTGTTGCCGCTCCAGTGTAGGAAGGCGGTTCCCGGTGCCGCTTGTCGAATATCAATCGACCTTGGCGCCCGAGGCCTTCACCACCTTGGCCCATTTGGCGGTCTCGCTGGCGATCAGGGCGGCGAACTCGGCGCTCGTGTTGCCGCTGGCGATCGCGCCCTGCGAGGCCATGCGTTCCTTGATGGCCGGGTTGGCGAGCGACCTGGCCACCTCGCGCTGCAGCCGCGCCACCTGTTCGGCGGGCATGCTGACCGGCGCGAGCAGGCCGAACCAGGAGCTGGCCTCGTAGCCCTTCAGCACCGCGCCGCCGGCCTCCTCGACGGTGGGCAGCTCGGGCACCGCCTCGCTGCGCTGCGCGCTGGTGACGGCCAGCGCCTTGAGCTTGCCAGCCCTGATCTGCGGCAGCGCCGAGGGCAGGTTGTCGAACATCAGGTCGGTGTTGCCGGCCATCAGGTCCATCAGCGCCGGGCCGGAGCCGCGGTAGGGGAAGTGCAGCATGAAGCTGCCGGTCATGCTCTTGAACAGTTCGCCGGCCAGGTGGATGGAGGTGCCGTTGCCGCTGGACGCCATGTTCAGCTTGCCGGGGTTGGCGCGCGCCACCCGCACCAGATCGGCCACCGAACTGATGCCGTAATGCTGGGCGCGTGCCGGGTTCAGCACCAGCACATTGGGCACCGCCGCCACCAGGGTGACGGGCGAGAAGTCCTTCACCGGGTCGTAGGGCAGCTTGGGGTAGAGCGCCTGGTTGATCGCATGCGTGCCCACCGTGCCCATCAGCAGGGTATGGCCGTCGGTGGACTTGGCGACCTCGGCGGCGCCCAGGTTGCCGCCCGCGCCGGGCTTGTTCTCCACCACCACGGGCTGGCCCAGGGCCTTCTGCAGCTCGGGGGCGATGGCGCGTGCCAGCAGGTCGGTGGTGCCGCCGGGGGCGAAGGGCACGACGATGCGCAGCGGCCGGCTTGGCCAGGGCGCCTGTGCCAGCGACCAGGGGCTGATGCTCAGGGCGGCCAAGCCCAGCAGTTCACGGCGCTTGATGGTGCTCATGCGCACCAGTATGGGCGCAAGCCCGAGCGCCCCGCCCTGGGGCTTCCACTATTGGCCGAAGAACTGGCTCGAGTGCTGCCAGCGCGGCGGCCCCGCCACCTGCTGCAGGCTGACGCGCTCGGACGAGCAGGCGGCGTCGAAGTCGGCCTCGATCTGCAGCAGCGCGTCGCTGTCCTGCGCCAGCACGGTGACGATGCCGACCGCGCGGTTGCGGCCCTGGGCCTTGGCGGTGTAGAGCGCCATGTCGGCCCAGTTCACCGCCTGCTCCCAGTGCAACTTGAGCTTGGAGGGCGGCAGCGGGAAATGCGCATAGCCGATCGAGACGCTCACCTGCAGCGGGCCGCTCTCGACCTGCACCGGCGTGCTGCCCACGCCGAACAGGATGCGCTCGGCCAGCTGCGGCAGCTGGCTCTGCGGCACGCCGGGCGCGAACACCAGGAATTCCTCGCCGCCCCAGCGCACCACCAGGTCCTCGTTGCGCACCGCATGGGTGATGCGCCGCGCCACCTCGCAGATCACGATGTCGCCCGCGGCATGGCCATGCTGGTCGTTGACATGCTTGAAGTGGTCGATGTCGACCATCAGCAGGGCGCCCTCGAAGCGGTCGGCCTCCTGCTGGGCCATCACGCCCAGGAAGTGGCGCCGGTTCGCCAGCTCGGTGAGCGGGTCGCGCTCGCTCTGGGCGCGCAGCAGGGCCTGCTTGGCCTTGAGCTTGCGGTTGGCATCGCGCACGCGCAGCAGCATCCAGCCCACCAGCAGCATCGACAGGCCCAGCAGCACCGCCAGCGCCACGCCCACCTGGCTGGCGCGGTTGCGGTTGACGAGCTGCTGCTCCTTGATGGCGTTCTCGCGCGCCAGCAGCTGCAGGTCGCGCTGCTTGCCCTCGCTGTCGTACTTCAGGCGCAGCTGCTGCAGCGAGGCCTCGCGGTTGCGCGCCGCCACCTCGGCGCTGAGCTGGCGCTCCTCGTGGTAGAGGCGGATCGCCTCCTTGGCCTGGCCGGCGTCGGCATAGGCCTGACCCAGCTCGCGCAGCTCGGTGACGCGCTGGGCGCCGTCGGTCTGGCTCTGGCGCAGCACGTCCACGCGCGCGATCTCCTGGCGGGCGGCATCGAACTGCTTGAGCAGCACCAGCGCCACCGAGAGGTTGTGGCGCAGCGTGCGTTCCAAGCGCAGATCGCGGAAGCGCGTGATCACCGGCAGCGCCAGCCTGGCCATCGCCACCGCCTTGGCGGGCTCGCCCTGGTGCATATAGGAGTCGACCAGATTGCCCTGCACCTGCGCCACGTCGCGCGTGGCATCGGCCTCGGTGGCATAGCGCAAGGCCTCTTCCAGCAGCTTGAGCTGCACGGCGGGCTCGCGCCGGCGCGCCGCCAGCGCGGCCTCGTAGACCTTCACCCGCCCCATGGCCTGGGCGTCGCCCTGCGCGGTCTGCAGCGCCAGCGTGATGTGGCGGCGCACGCCGTCGGCCTGGTCCTGCAGCTGCTCGACCAGGGCCAGGTCGCCCAGGCTGATCACGCTCAGCAGGTTGTCGTGCCCGGCCTGGGCCAGCGCCAGCGCGAAGCTGTTGCTGTTGTTGGCGAAGGCCAGCTCGCCGCGATTGATCTGGTGGCGCTGCAGGATGCGCAGCGCCGCCCAGGTGGCGCGGAAATCGCAGCCGCCCCTGGCTACGCTCTCGGCCGGCTGGCTGCGCGAGCAGCCGCGCTCCAGGCCCTGCAGGCTTTGCTGCGCCAGCTCGGCGGCCAGGTCGCCCTGGGCACCACGCTCGGCGATCTCGGCGCGCAGCAGCTTGGCATGGTCTTCGGCGCGGCGCGCCAGTTTCTCGGCCAGCTCCTGGGCCTGGCGCACCTCGCCTGCGGCCAGCAGCAGGCGCGCGCGCGCCAGTTCAAACTGCCAATGGTCGGATTCGGCGCCGCCGCCATGCTTCTCCTTCTGCAGGCGCTCCAGCACCTGCAGGCCGGCCTCCGGATGGTTGAAGGCCAGGCGCGCCACCGGCGCCAGCCGGGCGTCGAGTTCGGCGTCGAAGGCCTGGGCCCGCGCCAGGCCGCAGCAGGCCAGCAAGGCCAGCAGGGCGGCCCCGGTGAAGCGGCCCCTCATGCGGCCTCCTCGGCCTGCGGCCCCTGCAGGCTGCAGAGCTGCACCCGGCCCTCGTGCCAGGCCGCCTCCATGCGGCCGGCGAGGTCCTGCAGGCTGTCTTCGTCGTCGGCTTCCATGCTCTCGATGCCATAGGCCCGGTTGCGGCCATGCGCCTTGGCCATGTACATGACGGTGTCCACCAGGTCGATGGCACGCTCCCAGTTGACCGCCAGGTTGTGCGGCGCGAGCGGGAAGCTGGCAAAGCCGATCGAGGCCGTCACCCCGATGGCCTGACCGCCATGTTGCACGGCCTGCTGGCCGATCTGGTCCAGCAGGCGCTGGGCCAGCAGGCGGGCATCGTCGGCGGCGCGCGAGGCCACCACGATGAGGAATTCCTCGCCGCCCCAGCGCACCACCAGGTCCTGCTCGCGCAGCGTGTGGCGCAGGCGCTGTGCCACCTCGATCAGCACCGAGTCGCCGGCCGCATGGCCGTGCACGTCGTTGACGCGCTTGAAGTGGTCGATGTCGATCAGGAACACCGTGCCCGAGAGCCGGCCCTGGTCGGCCAGGCGCTTGATGGCGGCCTGGAAATGGCGCCGGTTCGCCAGCCCGGTGAGCGGGTCACGCTCGCTCTGGATGCGCAGCGATTCGTTGGTGTTCTTGAGGGCCAGATTGGTCTTGCGCACGCGGCGGTAGGCCAGGCTCAGCAGCGCCGCCGAGACCAGCACGCAGCCGCCCAGCGCGCCCCACAGCTTGAGCTGCAGGTCGCGCGCAGTGATCTGCTCTTCCTTGAGGCTGTTGTCATGGTTGAGCAGGGCGATCTCCTTGGCGCGCTGCTCGTCGTCGTAGCGCGCCTGCGCTTCCAGCACGGCCTTGCGGTTCTCTTCGCGCAGCACCTGATCGGAGAGCCGGCGCGCCTGGTGATAGGCCTGGATCGCCCCGCCCAGATCGGCGGCGCGCTCCAGATAGCTGCCCAGCTCCAGCCAGCCGTCGGCGGCATAGGCGGTGGCCTCGCGCTGCTCGTCCATCGCAATCGCCTGCATGACCTCGCGCTTGCCCTCCTCCAGCCGGTGCAGGCCGATCTTGGCAATGCCGGCGTTGTGGCGCGCCAGCGTCTCGGCGGGCACGTCATGGGTCTGCCGGGCCAGCACCAGGCTCTCCTGCGCCATCTGCAAGGCCTTGGCATAGTTGCCGCGCCTGAGGTAGTAGTCGGCCGAGTTGCCGAGCGCCAGCGACACCAGCGTGTCGGACTTCATCTGGCGTGCCGCGGCGAGCGCCTGTGCGTGCGCTTCCAGGGCGACGCGGCCATCGCCCTGGTCGGCATAGACGATGAAGCGCGAGGTCTGCACCGCATTCAGCGTGGCCGGATCGGGATCCAGCTGGACATCGGCAAGCGCTTGGGCGACGGTGGCGGTGGCGCGCTCCTGCTGCTGTGCGCGGAAGTAGGCGAAAGACAGATTGGCCAGCGAGACGGCGCGGCGCCAGTGCGAGTCCATGCCCTCGGCCAGCTTGAGCGCCGCCAGCCCGCCGTTGATGGCCTCGTCCATCTCGCCGCGGTCGCCCATCACCTTGGACAGGCGCAGCTGGGCGCGCCACAGCAGGCCTGCCTCGACCGGGCCGGGCCGGTAGGCGGCCAGACCCGCGAGGGCCTGGCTGGCCGCGGCCAGCTCGCCGTTCTTGGAAAACTGGGTGGCGCGTGCGAGCTTGGCGGCCAGTTGCGCGGCCGGGCGCAGCGCCTCCTTGGGCCATTGCTCGAGCTCTTGCAGGATCTGGTCGAGCCCGGTACGGTCGCCCAGGTTGGCCAGCAGGGTCGCGCGCAGGCTGAGCGCCTCCAGGCGTTCGGCGCTGCCGGCCGGCAGTTGTTCCAGCAGGCTCTGCAGGGCCTCGGCGTCCTGCCTGGGCAGGGCGATATCGTGCCGCTCGATCTGTTCCAGCGCCGCCCAACTGGCGCTGCTGCCGCGCAGCTGGCCGATGGCACCGGGGGCGGAGGCCGATGGCGCCACCGGCGCGGCCGGCGGCTGGCAGGCCTGCAGGCCCAGCGCCAGGCCGAGGCTCAGCGCCAGACGCAGGCAGGCAGCGCCTACCGGTGTGGCACCGGGCGCGCGAGCTCCTGCGTCAGCCAAGAAAGCCTTGCTCATCCTCTGCCCTATCGACGCCCGGCACGACATCTTGAATGTCGCGGCCCTGGTCGCAGCCCCGGACCGTGCCCTACTGCCCAGATCCACCGCGCGCTCTCCTCTGCATGCCGGGCGCAGTGTAGTGAAGCGGCCGCGCGCGGCGCCTAGGGAAGTTCAGCATAGCCCGACACTTGGCCGGCGCAATCTGTGCAATTTGTCGTCAGATGGCGGGCTGCAGGTGGCGGAGCACGGCCCGGGCCACGGCGGCATCCTGCAGGATGCGCCGGTGCCCCAGGCCGTCGGTGAGCTGCAGCTGTGCGATTGGCAGCGCCTGATGCAGGGCCAGGGCCTGCTTGAGCGGGGCGGCACGGTCGTCGCGATCGTGCACCAGCAGGGTGGGCTGGCGCAGGTGGGCACCCAGCCAGGCGGGCTCGAAGGTCTCCAGGCCGGTGCCGCCCAGCTGCACCAGGCGGGCCCGCAGGCGCTGCAGCACCGTCTCGCGCAGGCCGAAGGCATGGCCGAACCAGCCGAGCACCTGGCGCGGCGGGGCCGAGCAGGCGATCAAGGCCAGGCGCTGCACCGGCAGGCCGCGCGCCGCGGCATGACTCAGCGCCAGCGCGCCGATGGAATGCGCCACCGCGCCCTGCAGGGGGCCGAAATGCTGCGCCGCGGCATGCAGGGTCTGGAGAAACTGCGGCATATGGGTGCGCCAGCCGGCGCTGTAGCCATGCGCGGGCATGTCCAGCAGGATCGGGTCCATGCCGCCCAGCCAGAGCTGCTCGGCCAGCGCACGCATCTGGCCGGCGCCACCGCCCCAGCCATGCACCAGCAGCACGCGCGGCCTGGCCGGCGCGGCGGCGGCCTCGGCATGGCGCCAGGCGCACAGGCGCTGGCCCATCAACTCCCAGGGCTGGGCCGCCCAGGGCGCGGGCAGGGGCTTGCGCTGCCCCCATTTGAGCGGCAGCGGCGTGCTGAACAGGCCGAAGGCCAGGCGTGCGCTGAGCCCGGGCGCCGGCCCCTGCAGCAGGCCCAGGCCCGCGCGCAGCAGGCGCAGGCTCAGGCCCCCGGCATAGAACAGGCTGGCGGGATTGGATTTGACGCGCGTGTTCATGGGCTCGCCTCAGCCGGGAAAGAAGGGCGAGAAATCGCGATTGCTGCGCGGGATGCCGCGCCACAGCTGGCGCCAGGCGCGCAGCAGGCGCCACAGCGCCATGACGATGAAGAACAGGATCGCTAGCAGGCTCAGCATGGCAGGCTCCTTGGCGTGGTGAAGGCATTGCGCACGACCGTGCGAAATGTGGGAAAGGAAAAATGCGTAGTGGATCGCATGATCTCAGGACTTGTAGTGCTGGATGAGGCGCTGGTAGCTGGCCCAGCCGCGCGACTCGGCCTCGGGGTTGCGCAGGAAACGGGCCTCGCGCATCAGGGCGGTGAACAGCCCGTCGAGCTCGAACACCAGCTGTTCCAGATCGGCATCGGCACGCAGATGGCCGGCCTCCTGGGCCTGCAGCACGCTGCGCCGCAGCGCCTGGCGCCAGCGGCTCACGCCGGCCAGCAGCAGCTCGCGCAAGGGGCCGTCGCGGTCGTCGAACTCGAAGGCACCGGCCACATAGAGGCAGGCGCCGCGTGAGCCGGTGCGGGTGGCGCGCGCCAGCCAGGCACGCATGATGGCGTCCAGGCGCGGCAGGCCGCGCGGCTCGCGCAGGGCGGGCAGCAGGATGTCCTGCTGGAAGCGCCGGTCGAACTCGTCCAGCACCGCCTTCTGCAAGCCCTCGCGCGAGCCGATGCGCGAGAACACCCCGCTCTTGGAGAGATTCAGGCGCTTCGCCACCTCGCCGATGCTGAGGCTGTCGAGGCCATCCAGCGCGGCCATCTCCAGCGCCATGTCGACGATGGCACTCTGGGTCAGCTCGCTGCGTTCGGTCTTGGCTTCCATGATAGATCGTAATTTAGCACGACCGTGCGAACAAATTCAAGCCGATTCCGCTTGCGGCGCTCGTTTTGTATACGTACTATTCATTCAATTGATAAATATTCAAATTAATGGATAGCAAATGAAGATATCCAAGTCACAGCAGGACAAGAACCAGCGCCTGATCCTGGCCGCCGCGGTGGAGCTGATGAGCCGCCAGGGCTATGAGGCCACCAGCATGAAGCAGATCGCGCGCGCCGCCGGCCTGGGCGACGCCACCATCTACAAATACTTCCCAAGCAAGGAGAAGCTGGTGCTGGGCTATTACGAGTTGGCGGTGGCCGAGGCGGTGGCGCAGACGCTCAAGACCAAGGGCCTGGCCGGCTACCGCCTGCAGGAGCGCCTGCAGCGTCTGGTGGATGCGGTGCTGGAGCGGCTGCTGCCGGACCGCGAGTTCGTGGCCCTGACCCGGCAGCTGGCGCGCCAGTCGCCGCTGCTGCTGATGGGTGACGCCCTGCCCGGCAAGCCGCTGCTGAAGGCCACGGTGGGCGAGTTCCTGACCCAGGCCGAGGCCGCCGGCGAGATCGCCGCCTGCGATTTCAAGGGCCTGCTGGCCGGCCTGTTCGCTGACTATGTGTTCGGCCTCGTCGTCTACTGGCTGCAGGACGAGAGCGAGGAGTTCTCCGACACCACCCAGCTGACCGACCTGAGTCTCGCCCTGCTGGTGCTGACGCTGCAGAGCGGGCTCATCAACAAGGCCAGCGAGTTGCTCGGCTTTGTGCTGCGCAACCAGCTGGCGCGCCTGCTGCAGGGCAATGCCGGCGGGCTGCTGGAGCTGCTCAAGCTGGCCCGGCGCGGCCTGGGCGCGCAGACGGAGCCGCGCTCATGACGAGCTTGCAAAAGATCCCGGTGCCGGCGGCCAGCGTGCTGGCGGCCAGCCTGCACGACGCCGACTTTGCCGACTGCTATCTGCTGCCCGATCCGCAACCGGCGCGCAGCGTGTTCCAGAGCTATCTGGAACTCGCGGCGCTCACACCCAGCTGGATGAGTGCCTTGATGGCGATGCGCAACCGCGTGGTGCGCCTGGTGGGGCTCAAGCATCTGGGCAGCCTGCCGCCCCAGGATGGCGGCAAGCCGGCCGCGGCCTACCGCATTGGCGAGCGCGTCGGCATCTTCACGCTCGAGCAGCTGCATGCCGACGAGGTGGTGGTGGGCGACAACGACAAGCACCTGCATGTGCGCCTCTCGCTGCTGCGCCAGCGCCAGCCCGACGGCAGCACGCGCCTGGCGCTCAGCACCGTGGTGCACGAGCACAACCGCCTGGGACGCATCTATATGTGGGTGGTTGGGCCGGCGCACAGCCTGATCGTGCCGCTGATGCTCAAGCAGGTGATGCGTGCCCAGCGGCGCTGAGGAGCGGCCGCCGCGCCGCGGCCGGCTGGCGCGCGGCGCGATCGCCGGCGGCGCGCTGGCACGCGTGGGCGTGGCGCGCCTGGCCCACAAGGCGCAAGACCTGACCCTCACCGAGCCCGATCGCCGCGAACGCGCCAGCGCGCGCGAGGCCGAGCTGGGCCGCATCCTGTTTGCCGCGCTCAACCAGCTCAAGGGCGTGGCGCTGAAGGCGGCGCAGCTGCTCAGCAGCGAGGCCAGCCTCTTGCCCGAGGCCTTGCGCGCCCAGCTGGCGCGCGCCTGCTACCAGGCCACGCCGATGAACCAGGCCCTGGTGGCCAAGCGCATGCGCCTGGCGCTGGGGCCCGACTGGGAGCAGCGCTTCGCCGATTTCGAGCCGCAGGCCTTCGCGGCCGCCAGCCTCGGCCAGGTGCATCGCGCGCGCCTGCACGATGGCCGTGCCGTGGCCCTGAAGCTGCAGTACCCCGGCATTGCCGCGACGGTGAAGAGCGATATGCGGCTCCTGCGCAGCCTGCTGGGCGGCCTGGCCTGGGGCGGCGCGGCGCTGCCGGACGAGGCGCTGCTGGCGCGCGTGCTGGACGACATCGAGGCCACCCTGATGGCCGAGCTGGACTATGCGCAGGAGGCGCAGGCCCTGGCATGGTTCCGCGCCGAGTTGCAGCTGCCCGGCCTGGTGATTCCCGAGCCGCTGCTGGAGCAGGGTACGGCCCAGCTGCTGTGCATGCAGGCGCTGGACGGCCTGCATCTGCAGGCATGGCTGGCGCGTGGCCCCACGCAGGCCGAGCGCGATCAGGCCGGCCAGCTGATCTTCGACAGCTTCCTAGCGATGATGTTCCGGCTGCGCCGCCTGCACGCCGATCCGCACAGCGGCAACTACCTCTTCATGACCGAGGGGCGGCTGGGGCTGCTGGACTTCGGCTGCACGCGCACGCTCGCGCCGGCCTTTTGCGAGACGCTGGCAAGCGCCTGGTCGGCCGGGTTGCGCGGCGACCGCGCGGCGCTGCGCCGGGCCTATCTGGATCTGGGTCTGATCGCGCCGGGCTTGGACCAGGCGGCCTTCGATGCCGAGCTCTACCCGGCCCTGGCCGAACTGCTGGACTGGCAGCTCGAGCCCTTCCGGCACGAGCATTTCGACTTCGGCCAGCGTCACCCCATGCCACGCATGCAGAGCGAGCAGCACCGCCGGGCCTTGGCGCATCTGCAAGGCATGCCCGCCGAGCTGCCCTATGTCGATCGCGCCTACCTGGGCCTGAACCAAATGCTCAAGCAGCTGGGCGCGCGGGTGCGTACCTGCAATCCATTCATTCAATCCGGAGCTGATGTATGCAAGAAGTCCTGAGGAACAAGCGCAGCTGGATCGGCCATTGGCTGATGGCCGTGGCGGCCCTGCACACCGCGTTTGCGGCCCTGGCATTCGGCAAGGTCTACACCGGCGTGTGGCAGCGCGGCCTTTTCAACAGCGTGGGCGGCGACCCACTCACGGCCGCGGCCGTGTGGTTCCTGCTGTTCGGGGCGCCGCTGGCACTGCTGGCCCTGGCCATCACGCCGCTGGAGCGCAACGGTGATGCGTCGACGCTGCGGCGCCTGGGTGGGGGGCTGTTGGCCACGGCCCTGCTGGGCATCTGCCTGATGCCGGCCTCGGGTTTCTGGCTGGCCTTGCCGCCGGCGCTGGTGATGCTGCGCGGCTCCTCCAAATCGTCCTGAGGTGGCCGGGGCCATGGGCGCCAACCCTATTGGCGTCTACCCGCATCCCCCCGTGAAACAGGGTGTAGTCGAGCTTGTCAGTGCCGTGACCCAGGTCATAGCATGAAGCCCTTCATGGCCCGGACCCTGCGAGTCCGGAGCCCCCGCTCCAATCATCGTCTTCTCCTCAGGAATCGCTGTATGCAACACGCCCCCCGCTTCGCCCAGGCCCCGCTGGCCATCGCCGCCCTGCTGCTTGCCGCCGCCGCCGCTCAGGCCGCGCCCGCCGACACCAGCCGCGTGATCGTGATGTTCAAGCCCGGCGCGGTGGCGGCCGGCAAGGCGGCCGTGGCCGCGGCGCGTGGCCAGATCAAGCATGAGATCCATGGCATGGACGCGATCGCGATCGAAGTGCCGACGCAGGCGATCAAGGGCCTCGAGCACAACCCCAATGTCGAGTACATCGAAGAGGACGTGAAGCGCTACCCGCTGGGCGGCACCAGCCCCTCCACCGGCAGCCCTTATGCCACCGGCCAGCTGGTGCCCTACGGCATCAAGATGGTGCAGGCCGATCAGCTGCCCGACACCTATGCGGCGAACCGCAAGATCTGCATCATCGACTCGGGCTATTCGCGTGGCCATGAGGATCTGGACGCCAGCGCCAACATCACCGGCGAGTACGACAGCGGCACCGGCAACTGGTACACCGACGAGAACCACCACGGCACCCATGTGGCCGGCACGATCTCGGCGCTCAACAACAGCGGCGTGGGCGTGGTGGGCGTGAATGCCAACGGCCGCATCAAGCTGCACATCGTCAAGGTCTTCGGCGCCGACGGCTGGGCCTATTCGTCCACGCTGGCCTCGGCGGCCAACAAGTGCGGCACCGCGGGCGCGAACGTGATCAGCATGTCGCTGGGTGGCAGCCGTCTGAACAAGACCGAGGACAAGGCCTTCAGCACGCTGGCATCCAAGGGCGTGCTGTCGATCGCGGCCGCCGGCAACGATGGCACCACCGCCAAGTCCTACCCGGCCGGCTATGCCAGCGTGATGTCGGTGGCGGCGCTTGACGAGAACAAGCAGTGGGCCAGCTTCTCCCAGTACAACAGCAAGGTCGAGATCGCAGCCCCGGGTGTCAACGTGCTGTCCACCGTGCCGATGGGCGCGGGCTCGGCCTCCAGCCTGAGCGTGGGCGCCAGCACCTACACCCCCGGCGGCATGGACGGCTCGCCCAAGACCTCGGCGAGCGCGCCGCTGGCCGACTTCGGCCTGGGCGACGTGGTCAATGCCGCGATGGCCGGCAAGGTCTGCCTGATCGCGCGCGGCACCATTGACTTCGCCACCAAGGTCAGCAACTGCCAGAGCAGCGGCGGCGTGGGCGCGGTGGTCTACAACAATGTGGCCGGCGGCTTTGGCGGCACGCTGGGCACCACCGTCACCAACATCCCCTCGGTGACCGCCTCCGACACCGAGGGCGCGGCCATGAAGCTGCAGCTGGGCCAGACCGCCAACCTGAGCGTCACGCCCACCAACTACGCCTTCTACGACGGCACCTCGATGGCCACGCCCCATGTGTCGGCGGTGGCGGCGCTGGTGTGGAGCTACTTCCCGAACTGCACGGCCGCCCAGATGCGCACCTCGCTGGACAACAGCGCCGAGGATCTGGGCACCGCTGGCCGCGACGTCAAGTACGGCTACGGCCTGGTGCGTGCCAAGGCCGCCTACGACCGCATCGCCGCGCTGGGCTGCGGCAAGTAAGCCAATCTGCAGGCAGGCAGGCGCGCAAGCGCCCTGCCAAATGCAAAGGCGGCCCGTGAGGGCCGCCTTTTTGCTTCTCTTTCTGCTCTTGCTCAGGCCGCGGCAGCTACTGCGTGCCCACCCTGGTAGCCCCTGGGCACGGCGCCGAGCAGGCGGCGCGTGTACTCCTGCTTGGGTGCGGCCAGCAGGCTCTGGGTCTCGCTCTGCTCGACCACATCGCCGTTCTGCATCACCAGCACCTCGTCGGAGATGAACTTCACCACCGCCAGGTCGTGGCTGATGAAGATGTAGGACAGGCCGAACTCATCCTGCAGATCCTTCAAGAGGTTCAGCACCTGGGCCTGCACCGAGACGTCCAGCGCCGAGACCGATTCGTCCAGCACCAGCACCTCGGGGTTGAGCGTCAGGCAGCGCGCGATCGCGATGCGCTGGCGCTGGCCGCCGGAGAACTCGTGCGGGTATTTGTTGAGCGCGCTGTCGTCCAGGCCGACCTTCTTCAGCAGGGCGCTGGCGGTGGCCAGGCGTTCCTGGTGGCTGGCGCCGATGCCATGGATCTCCATCGGTTCGACCAAGGTCTGGCCGATGGTGAAGCGCGGGTTCAGCGAGGCATAGGGGTTCTGGAACACCACCTGGATGCGGCGGCGCATCTTCTGCCAGTCGGTCGGGCCCATCTTGAGCAGATCCTTGCCCTCGAACAGCACCTCGCCGCCGCTGGGCTCGTGCAGACGCAGCAGCGTCAGGCCCATGGTGGTCTTGCCCGAGCCCGACTCGCCCACCACGCCCAGGGTGTAGCCCTTGCGCAGCTTGAAGTTCACGTCCTTGACGGCCTGGAATTCCTTCTTGCCGAACAGGCCCTGCTTGAAGAAGAAGCTCTTCTTCAGGCCGCGCGCCTCCAGGATCACCGGCGCGTCCGGGTCCTTGGCCTTGCCCGCGCCCTCGTGCACGCTGCGGCCGGCGATGTGGTCGTCGATCACCATCAGGCGCGCCGGGTTCTCGGTGAGTGACGGGCGGCAGGCCAGCAGGGCCTTGGTGTAGGCATCCTGCGGGTTATGGAAGATCTCGGCCACCGGGGCCTTCTCGCGGATCTCGCCATGGCGCATCACCACCACCTGGTCGGAGATCTCGCCCACCACGCCCAGGTCATGCGAGATGAACAGCATGCTCATCTTGTGCGTGTCCTTGAGCCTGGCCATCAGCTCCATCACCTGGCGCTGGATGGTCACGTCCAGCGCGGTGGTCGGCTCGTCGGCGATCAGCAGCTTGGGTGAACAGGCCAGCGCCACCGCGATCATCACGCGCTGCTGCTGGCCGCCCGACATCTCGTGCGGATAGCTGCTCAGGCGGCGCTTGGGTTCGGGAATGCCGACCTCGTTGAGCAGCTCCTCGGCACGCGTGAGCGCCTGCCGGCGGCTCATGCCCATGTGCTTCATCAGCGGCTCCATGATCTGGTCGGCCACGGTGAACACCGGGTTCAGCGAGGTCATCGGATCCTGGAACACGCAGGCGATGTCGCGCCCGCGTATGCCCTGCAGCTCGGGCAGCGAGGTCTTGAGCAGGTCCTTGCCCTGGAACAGGATCTTGCCCTCGCGCTCGGCGTTGTCGGGCAGCAGGTTGAGGATGGACATGGCGGTGACGCTCTTGCCCGAGCCCGACTCGCCCACCAGGGCCACCGTCGAGTTCTCGGGAATGTCGAAGCTCACGCCCTTGACGGCCAGCGCACGCTGCATCTGGCCCTGCACCTTGCCCATGCGGAAGGCGACTTTGAGGTCTTGAATACTCAGCAGCATTTTGTTTCGCTCACTCCAGGCCGCGCAGCTTCGGATCGAGCGCGTCGCGCAAGGCATCCGTGAACAGGGCAAAGGCGGTCACGAACACGGCCATGAAGCCGGTCACCGCCACCAGTTGCCACCAATAGCCCAGGATCAGCTCGCTCTGCGATTCGCTCAGCATGGTGCCCCAGGAAACCTGGTCCACGCCCACGCCCAGGCCCAGATAGGACAGGATCACCTCGCTCTTGATGAAGCTCACCACATGCAGCGAGAGCTGCACCAGGGCCACATGCGAGACATTCGGCAGGATGTGCTTGAACATGCGCGACATGCGGCTCGCGCCGATCGCCTCGGCCGAGCGCACGTATTCGCGCACCGAATGCTTCATGAACTCGGCGCGGATCAGGCGGTAGATGCCGGTCCAGCCGGTCAGGCCCAGGATCAGCACCACCGAGAGCACGCCGCGGCCGAAGATGGCCGCGAAGGCGAACACCAGCAGGATGTAGGGAATCGCGTTGAAGACGTTGTAGACCCACTCCAGGAAGTCGCCCACCTTGCCGCCGAAGAAGCCCGACACCGCGCCCAGCACCGTGCCGATCAGGGTGGCCACCACGGCCGCCAGCACGCCCACCAGGATCGAGACCTCGGCGCCCTTGACGGCCTTGCTGAGCACGTCGCGGCCCAGGCGGTCGGCGCCGAAGGGCAGGGTCTCGGCCTTCACCGTGGCCTCGGTCTTGTAGGCCTTGGCGCGCTCGTCCCATTCCTTGTACTTGGGCGCCAGCGGGTCGATGTCGCTGAGGTCCACGTTGGGGCCCTTGGGCTGGGCGATCACGCCGGTGGCCTCGGCCGGGGCCGGGCCCATGAAGTTGGGCTGGGCGTTGGGCACGCCCACCTCCTTCTGCCAGTCCTTGGCTACCAGGCCGCTGCCCGAGAGCGCCACCAGCACCAGGAAGAAGGCCACGATGGCCATGCAGAACATGCCCAGCTTGTTGGTACGCAGGCGGCGCCAGGAGGCGGCCCACACGCCTTGCGAACGCTGCGAGCCAGTGCCCGCGACAGGGGTATTCAACACGGCACTCATTTCAGCACCACCCGTGGGTCAACGAGTTTGTAGAGCAGGTCGGTGATCAGGTTGACCACCATGGTCAGCGCCGCGATATAGATCGCGAAGGCCTGGATCACCGGGTAGTCGCTGCGGTTCACCGCCAGCAGGATCTCGCGGCCCAGGCCGGGGATCGAGAAGAACACCTCGAGCAGGAAGGAGCCGGTGAACACGCCGGGCAGGGCCACCGAGATGTTCGTCATGATGGGGATCATGGCGTTGCGCAGCACATGCTTGAGCAGGATGGTGCGCTCGGTCATGCCCTTGGCGCGCGCGGTGCGCACATAGTCATGGCCGATCTCGTCCAGGAAGAAGGTGCGGTACAGGCGGGTGTAGGGCGAGAGTGCCACCGCCACCGCCACCGCCACCGGCAGGGGGGCGTAGGTGGTGAGGTTGGTCCAGAAGCTGTCGGTCCAGCCCTGCACCGGGAACCAGCCCAGGCGGAAGGCGAACACATATTGGCCCACGATCACGTACACCAGCAGCGAGATCGACACCGCCACGGTGGTGAGGATCATCACCGCGCGGTCGGTCAGCGAGCCGCGCACATAGGCCACGGCCAGCGCGAAGGGAATCGCCAGCAGCACTTCCAGCACCAGGATGGGCAGCATCACCGTCAGCGTGGCCGGCAGGCGGCTGGCGAACAGGTTGGACACGGCTTCCTGCGTGGCCCAGCTCTTGCCCCAGTTGAAGGTGACGATCTGCTTGATGAAGATCCACAGCTGCTCGAGCACCGGCTTGTTGAGGCCCAGCTGCTCGCGGATGGCGTCGATCTGTTCGGGGCTGGCGTTCAGGCCGCCCAGCACCTCGGCAGGATCGCTGCCGAAATATTTGAAGAGGAAGAACACCAGCAGCACGACGCCGAGCAGGGTCGGGATCATTTGCCACAAGCGTCTTATCAGGTATGCCGCCATCGCTGTCGGTCTCCATTCGTCACGCGTCGATAAAGTGAAACCCCGGCCACTTATGGTGATCGGGGTTTTCCAGGCGCGAGTCTATGCGAGTCTCGCGCCGCATCCAACCGGCATTTCCCTCGGTCCGCCCCCCGATTCACGCGGCATAGCTCCCATGCCAAAAGGCATAGCTCGAGCCGGAATCCCCGCCCTGGGGTTGCTGGCAATGGCAAGGCGGCGGCGGGGCCCTTAGACTTCGCCCCCATGCGCCGGGCCCACAAGGTTGCCGGCGCCTTTGCTTGATGTGAATGGAAACCTCTGATGCGACGAGCTGGCATTGCCCGCACCGCGGCCGTACTGCTGGCCGGCGTATTCTTTTCGGCCTGGACCTCGGCCCAGGCCCCCGGCCCCGAGCCCAAGGTGCTGCGCTACGCCTTCCGGGTGGCCGAGACCGGCTTCGACCCGGCGCAGATCTCCGACACCTACAGCAAGACGGTGGCCGCCGGCATCTTCGACGCGCCCTTGAAGTTCGAGTTCCTCGCCAAGCCGGCCAAGCTGATCCCGAACACCCTGGTGGCGATGCCGGAGATCTCGGACGACTTCAAGACCCTCAGCTTCGAGCTCCGGCCCGGCATCCACTTCAGCGATGACCCGGCCTTTGGCGGCAAGAAGCGCGAACTGACCGCCGCCGACTACATCTACGCCATCAAGCGCCACTACGACCCGCAATGGAAGAGCCCCAACCTCTACCTGCTGGAGAACGTCAAGATCCTGGGCTTGTCGGAGCTGCGCAAGGAGCTGATGGCGGCCAAGAAGCCCTTTGACTACGAGCGCCCGGTCGAGGGCCTGCAGCAGCTCGGCCGCTACAAGTTCCAGATCAAGCTGGGCGTGGGTGATCCGCGCTTCATCAACCAGTTCGCCGATGCCGGCTTCCTGGGCGCGGTGGCACGCGAGGTGGTCGAGGCCTATGCCGACAAGATCATGGAGCACCCGGTGGGCACCGGCCCCTGGCGGCTGGCCGAGTGGCGCCGCAGCTCGCGCATCGTGCTCGAGAAGAACCCGAACTACCGCGAGGAGTTCTACAAGGAGCAGCCGCCGGCCGACAAGCCCGAGCTGGCCGCCCAGGTGCGGGCCCTGCAGGGCCGCCGCCTGCCCATGGTGGACCGGGTGGAAATCGCCATCATCGAAGAGAACCAGCCGCGCTGGCTGTCCTTCCTGGGCGGCGAGGCCGATGTGCTGACCGAGCTGCCGTTCGAGTTCGCCAACATCGCCATCCCCGGCAACAAGCTGGCGCCCAATCTGGCCAAGCGCGGCGTGCACATGACGCGCTTCATCTACCCCGAGATCGCGTTCTCCTACTTCAATATGGATGACCCGGTGGTGGGCGGCTACACGCCGGAGAAGATCGCGCTGCGCCGCGCCATCTCCCTGGCGATGGACGTGGACAAGCAGATCCGCCTGGCGCGCAGCGGCCAGGGCATCCCCGCGCAAGGCCCCTCGATCCCGGGCGTGTTCGGCTACGACCCCGGCTTCAAGTCGGAGATGAGCGAGTACAACCTGGCCAAGGCCAAGGCCTTGCTGGACCTCTACGGCTATACCGACAAGGACGGCGACGGCTGGCGCGACCGGCCCGATGGCACGCCGCTGCGCATCGAGTACGCGACCCAGCCCGACGGCACCAGCCGCCAGCTGATCGAGCTCTGGCACAAGGGCATGGAGGCGCTGAAGGTCAGGATGGACTTCAAGACCGCCAAATGGCCCGAGAACCTCAAGTCCGCGAATGCCGCCAAGCTGCAGATGTGGGGCGTGAGCTGGGTCGCCACGACCCCGGACAACGACACCTTCCTGGCGCTCGGCGATGGCCGCGCCAAGGGCAAGGCCAACAAGGCCCGCTTTGACCTGCCGGCCTACAACGCACTCTATGAAAAGCAGAAGGCCCTGCCCAACGGCCCCGAGCGCGAGGCCGTGATGCGCGAAGCCCAGCGCCTGCTGATCGCCTACATGCCCTACAAGATGGACATCCACCGCATCTTCACCGACCTCTCCCAGCCCTGGGTGATCGGCTACGAGCGCAATGTCTTCGTGCGCAATTTCTGGCAATACGTGGACATCGACACCCAGGCCCTGCCGGGGCGGAGCAACAAGCCATGAAGCGCCGCCTGCTGCTGACCCTGGCCGCCGCCCTCGGCCTCCTGCATGCCGGCATGGCCGGCGCGGCCGAGGCGCCCGCCGCGCCCAAGCTGCTGCGCTACAGCTTCCGCGTCGCCGAGACCGGCTTCGACCCGGGGCGCGTGACCGACATCTACTCGCGCATCATCACCTCGCACATCTTCGAGGGGCTCTACACCTACGACCACCTGGCGCGGCCCGCCAAGCTGGTGCCGCAGACCGCCGTGGGCATGCCCGAGGTGTCGGACGACTTCAGGACCTGGACCATCAAGCTGCAGCCGGGCATCTTCTTTGCCGACGACCCGGTGTTCAAGGGCAAGAAGCGCGAGCTGACCGCGGAAGACTATGTGTTCGTCCTCAAGCGCGCCGCCGACCCCGAGAACAACAGCCCGCATTGGAGCGAGATCGACGAGCAGGGCTTTGTGGGCCTGGCCGAGTACCGCGCCGAGCTGCTGAAGCAGAAGAAGCGCTTCGACTACGACCACCCGATCGCCGGGCTGCGCGCGCTGGACCGCTACACCCTGCAGCTGCGCCTCAAGCAGACGCGCCCGCGCCTGATCGAGATCCTGGCGCAGACCGATCTCTACGGCGCGGTGGCGCGCGAGGTCATCGAGGCCTATGGCGAGCAGAGCATGGGCCACCCGGTGGGCACCGGCCCCTTCGTGCTCAAGCAGTGGCGGCGCAGCTCGCTGATCGTGCTGGAGAAGAATCCCGGCTACCGCGAGCGTTATTACGATGCCCAGCCGAATGCCGACGACGCCGAGGGTCAGGCCTTGCTGGCGCGCTTCAAGGGCCGGCGCATCCCGATGATCGACCGCGTCGAGGTCTCCATCATCGAGGAGAACCAGCCGCGCTGGCTGTCCTTCCTGGGCGGCGAGTTCGACCTACTGGAGCGCGTGCCCGAGGACTTCGTCAACCAGGCCATGCCGCGCGGCAAGCTGGCGCCCAACCTCGCCAAGCGCGGCATCCAGGGCTATCGCACGCTGGCCTCGGACGTGCTCTACACCGCCTTCAATATGGATGACCCGGTGGTGGGCGGCTACACGGCCGAGCGCATCGCCTTGCGCCGCGCCATCGGCCTGGCCACCAACAGCCCGCGCGAGAACGCCCTGGTGCGGCGCGGCCAGGCGGTGGTGGCGCAATCGCTCTACCTGCCCAGTACCAGCGGCTACGACCCCGACTACCGCAGCGAGATGGGCGACTACGACCCCGCGCGCGCCAACGCCCTGCTGGACCTCTACGGCTACAAGGACGTGGACGGCGACGGCTGGCGCGAGCTGCCCGATGGCAGCCCGCTGCTGCTGGAAAGCCTCACCACGCCCGATGGCTTCCAGCGCCAGATCGACGAGCTGTGGCAGAAGTCGCTCGCCAAGGTTGGGCTGAGGCTGAAGTTCAAGGTGGCCAAGTGGCCCGAGAACCTCAAGTCCATGCGCGCCGGCAAGTACCAGATCTGGTCGCTGGCCAACAGCGCCTCGATGCCCGATGGCAAGGACTCGCTGGCCGCCCTGCACACCGGCCATATCGGCACCTACAACTACGCACGCTTCAGCCTGCCCGAGATGGACAAGCTGTTCGACGCGGTGGGCTCGCTGCCCGACGGCCCCGAGCGCGACGCGGTGTTCCTGACCAGCAAGCGCCTGGCCACCGCCTACATGCCCTACAAGTACCGCGGCCACCGCTTCCTCAGCGACCTGGCCCATGCGCAGCTGATCGGCTACCGCCGCCATTCCTTCAAGCAGAACTGGTGGGAGTTCGTGGACATCGACGACAGCAAGAAAAGGGCCGTCAAATGATCCGCGGCCTGGCCACCCTGCTGCTGGCGGCGGCACTGGGCACGGCGCAGGCCGCCGAACCCAAGCTGCTGCGCTATGCCTTCTCGAGCGCCGAGACCGGCTTTGATCCCTCGCAGCTCACCGACATCTATTCGCGCACCGTCACCGCCAACATCTTCGAGGCGCTCTACCGCTACGACCATCTGGCGCGGCCGGTGCGCCTGCTGCCCCTGGTGGCGGCCGGGGCGCCGGAGATATCGGCCGACTTCAAGACCTTCACGGTGCGCGTCCGGCCCGGCATCTACTTCGCGGACGACCCGGCCTTCAAGGGCCAGCGCCGCGAGCTGGTGGCCCAGGACTTCGTCTACACCGCCAAGCGCGTGGCCGACCCCGCGCTCAACAGCCCGGGCTGGAGCTCCTATGAGGAGGCCGGCCTGCTGGGGCTGAAGGCGCTGCGCCAGCAGGCGCTCAAGTCCAAGCAGCCCTTCAACTACGAGGCCGAGGTCGAGGGCCTGCGCGCGCTGGACCGCTACACCCTGCAGTTCAGGACCGAGCAGGCGCGCCCGCGCCTGGTCGACGCCATCATGACGGACAGCAGCATCTACGGCGCGATGGCGCGCGAGGTGGTGCAGGCCTATGGCGACAAGATCGCCGCGCACCCGGTGGGCACGGGCCCGTTCCGACTCAAGAGCTGGCGGCGCAGCTCGCAGATCGTGCTGGAGAAGAACCCCGGCTACCGCGAGCGTTATTACGATGCCGAGCCGGCGGCCGACGATGCCGAGGGTCAGGCCTTGCTGGCGCGCTTCAAGGGGCGCCGCATCCCCATGCTCGACGAGGTGCAGATCGCCATCGTCGAGGAGGCGCAGCCGCGCTGGCTCAGCTTCCTGAACGGCGAGGCCGATTTTCTCGAGCGCGTGCCGGCCGAGTTCGTCAGCCAGGCCATGCCCAAGGGCAAGGTGGCGCCGAACCTGCTCAAGCGCGGCGTGCAGGGCTACCGCACCATCGCCCCCGATGCCACGCTGACGGTGTTCAATATGGACGACCCGGTGGTGGGCGGCATGGCGGCCGACAAGGTGGCCCTGCGCCGCGCGCTCAGCCTGGCCACCGACATCGAGCGCGAGATCACGCTGGCGCGGCGCGGCCAGGCGATCCCGGCGCAGTCGCAGCTGGTGCCGCACACGCTGGGCTACGAGGCCGACTTCAGCTCCGAGCTGAGCCGCCACGACCCGGCGCGTGCGATGGCCCTGCTGGACCTCTATGGTTATGTGGACAAGGACGGCGACGGCTGGCGCGACCTGCCCGATGGCCGCCCGCTGGTGATCGTGCGCAACACCCAGCCCGACGCCACCTACCGCCAGCTCGACGAGCTGTGGCAGAAGAACCTGACGGCCATCGGCGTGCGCCTGCAGCTCAAGGTGGCCAAGTTTCCCGAGAACCTGAAGAGCGCGCGCAGCGGCAAGTTCATGACCTGGGGCGTGGGCTCCTCGGCCGCCAGCCCGGACGGGCAGGAAGCGATGCAGCGCCTCTACGGCCCGGCCACCGGCGGGCAGAACCTCTCGCGCTTCAACGACCGGCATTTCAACGAGAACTACGAGCGCATGAAGGGCATGCCCGACGGCCCCGAGCGCGCCGCGCTGCTGCGCGAGGCCCAGCGCATCTCGCTCGCCTACCTGCCCTACAAGGCCCATGTGCACCGCATCTACACCGACCTCGCCTACCCCTGGCTGATCGGCTACCGGCGCGCGCTGTTCTGGCAGGACTGGTGGCAGTACGTGGATATCGACGACAGCAAGAAGAAGCCCACCCAATGAAACCATGGATGCTGGCCCTGAGCCTGAGTGCCTTGCTGGGCCTGGCGCATGGCGCCGACACGCCCGGCGCGGCGCCCGCCAAGGTGTTCCGTTACGCCTTCCCGATCGCCGAGACCGGCTTCGACCCGGCGCAGATCAGCGACATCTATTCGCGCACCGTCACCCCGCATATCTTCGAGGGCCTGTACGCCTACGACCCGCTGGCCATGCCGGTGAAGATCAGGCCGCTGCTGGCCGCCGGCATGCCCGAGGCCGCGGCGGACTTCAAGACCTACACGGTGCGGCTGCGCCCGGGCATCTTCTTCACCGACGATCCGGCCTTCAAGGGCAAGCCGCGCGAGCTGGTGGCCGAGGACTTTGTCTACAGCTTCAAGCGCTTTGCCGATCCCGCGGTGAAGAGCCCGATCTGGAACAGCGTGGACGAGATCGGCCTGCTCGGCCTCGCTGCGCTGCGCAAGCAGGCGCTCGCGAGCAAGAAGCGTTTCGACTATGACCGCGAGATCGAGGGCCTGCGCGCGCTCGATCGCTACACGCTGCAGTTCAGGCTGCAGCAGCCGCGCCCGCGCCTGCTGGAGACGCTGGCCCAGAACGACCTGTTCGGCGCGGTGGCGCGCGAGGTGGTCGAGGCCTATGGCGACGAGATCATGGGCCATCCGGTGGGCACCGGGCCCTTCGTGCTGAAGCAGTGGCGGCGCAGCTCGCTGATCGTGCTGGAGCGCAACCCGAACTACCGCAATATGCAGTACGAGGCCGAGCCGGCGGCCGACGATGCCGAGGGCCAGGCCATCCTGGCGCGGCTGAAGGGCCGGCGCCTGCCGATGATCGACCGGGTCGAGGTCTCCATCATCGAGGAGAGCCAACCGCGCTGGCTGTCCTTCCTGAACGCCGAGCACGACCTGGTGGACCGCGTGCCGCCCGAGTTCGTCAACATCGCGCTGCCGCAGAACAAGCTGGCGCCCAATCTGGCCAAGCAGGGCATGCACCTGCACCGCATGCTGAACGCCGACAGCTCCTTCACCTTCTTCAATATGGAGGACGCCACCGTCGGCGGCTACGGCCCCGACAAGGTGGCGCTGCGGCGCGCGCTGTCGCTGAGCCTGGACATCGAGCGCGAGATCCGCCAGGTGCGGCGTGGCCAGGCGGTGGTGGCCCAGTCCATGGTGCTGCCGCACACCAGCGGCTACGACCCGCAGTACAAGAGCGAGATCGGCGACTTCGACCCGGCGCGCGCGCGCGCGCTGCTGGATCTCTACGGCTTCGTCGACAAGGACGGCGACGGCTGGCGCGACATGCCCGATGGAGCGCCGCTGGTGATCGAGGTGGCCAGCCAGCCCGACGCGCTCTCGCGCCAGTACGACGAGCTGTGGCAGCGCAATCTCAATGCCGTGCAGATCAAGGCCAGGTTCTTCCACGGCAAATGGCCCGAGCAGCTCAAGCAGGCGCGCGCCGGCAAGCTGATGCTGTGGTTCCTCGGCACCACGGCCACCGGCCCCGACGGCATCGGCGCCCTGCAGCGCATGTATGGCCCGCAGTCCGGCAACCAGAATCTGTCGCGCTTCAAGAATGCCGAGTTCGACGCCCTCTACGAGCGCATGCAGGTGATGCCCGACGGCCCCGAGCGCGAGGCGCTGTTCCTGCAGGCCAAGCGCCTGCAGGCGGCCTGGATGCCGATGAAGACCCATGTGCATCGCATCGTCAACGACATCAGCCAGCCCTGGCTGATCGGCTACCGCCGGCCGCTGTTCCGCAACGAGTTCTGGCAGTTCATCGATATCGAACCGGCCGCCAGGCATTGAGCAGCATGGCCGCCTCGTTCCCCCGCGCCCTGGCCGCCCTGCTGCTGAGTCTGGCAACGCTGGGGGTGCTGGCCCAGAGCGAGCCGGCCGCGCCCCGCAAGGTGCTGCGTTATGCCTTCCTGGTGGGCGAGACCGGCTTCGATCCGGCCCAGCTCTCGGACCTCTATTCGCGCTACCTCACCGCCCATATCTTCGACGGGCTCTACAAGTACGATCACCTGGCGCGGCCCTACAAGATCAAGCCGAACGTGGCCGATGGCATGCCCGAGGTCTCGGCCGACTACCGTACCTGGACGGTGCGCTTGCAGAAGGGCATCTACTTTGCCGACGACCCGGCCTTTGGCGGCAAGAAGCGCGAGCTGGTGGCCGAGGACTTCGTCTACAGCTTCAAGCGCTTCTTCGACCCCGCCACCAAGAGCCCGCTCTACTCCACCCTGAAGGACGAGGGCATCCTGGGCCTGGACGAGCTGCGCCAGCGCGCGCTCAAGAGCAAGAAGCCCTTCGACTACGACCTCCCGGTGGAGGGCCTGCGCGCGCTGGACCGCTACACCCTGCAGCTGCGCCTCGCCGAGGCGCGCCCGCGCCTGCTCTACACGCTGGCGATCGGCGACGTGATGGTGGCGGTGGCGCGCGAGGTGATGGAGGCCTACCCGGGCAAGAGCATGGAGCACCCGGTGGGCACCGGGCCCTTCGTGCTGAAGCAGTGGCGGCGCAGCTCGCGCATGGTGTTCGAGCGCAACCCCAACTTCCGCGAGCTCTATTACGACGCCGAGCCGAATGCCGACGATGCCGAGGGCCAGGCCCAGCTGGCGCGCTTCAAGGGCCGGCGCCTGCCGATGCTGGACGCGGTGGAGGTGGCCATCATCGAGGAAGGCCAGCCGCGCTGGCTGAGCTTCCTGCGCCGCGAGTTCGACCTGCTGTTCCTGCTGCCGGAGGAGTATGCCGACATCGCCATCCCGCACGGCCGCATCGCGCCCCATCTGGCCAAGCAGGGCATCCGGGCGCACAGCATGGCCAGCCCCGACCGCACGCTGTTCTACTTCAATATGGAAGACCCGGTGGTGGGCGGCTACACGCCCGCCAAGGTGGCGCTGCGCCGCGCCATCGGCCTGGCCACCGACGTGGGGCGCGAGATCCGCCAGGTGCGGCGCGGCCAGGCGGTGCTGGCGCAATCGGTGGTGGCGCCGCTGACCTGGGGCTACGACGCCGACTTCAAGAGCGAGAACAGCGATTTCGACCCGGCGCGCGCGATGGCCCTGCTGGACATCTATGGCTATCTGGACCGCGACGGCGACGGCTGGCGCGAGCAGCCCGACGGCACGCCGCTGCTGATCGAATACGCCTCCTCGCCCGACAGCCGCTCGCGCCCCTTCGAGGAGCTGTGGCAGAAGGACCTGGCGCGCATCGGCATCCGCATCAAGGTGAAATCGGCGCAATGGCCCGAGCAGCTGAAGGCCTCCCGGGCCGGTCAGCTGATGGTCTGGCAGCTGGGCTATGCGGCCGCCACGCCGGACTCGCAGCTGGGCTTCGAGCTGCTTTATGGACCAGCGGCGGGTGGGCAGAACCTCGGCCGCTTCCGCAACGCGCAGTACGACGCCGCCTACGACGCGATGCGGCGCCTGCCCGATGGCCCCGAGCGCCTCGCCCAGCTGCACGAGCTGCAGCGCCTGACGCTGGCCTATATGCCGCAGAAGTACCGCGTGCATCGCATCGTCAACGACCTCACCCAACCCTGGGTGCTGGGCTTCCGGCGGCCCGCCTTCGGCACCAGCTTCTGGTCCTATGTGGACATTGATCCGGCCGGGCGGCCCACGCCGTGAAACGCCGCCGCCTGCTGCAGGGTGCCATGCTGGCGCCGCTCGCCTGCCGGGCCGAGGGCGGCCATAGAAAGATCCTGCGCACCGCCTTGCCGTCGGCCGAGGTCGGCTTCGATCCGGCCCAGGTCTCCGACCAGACCTCGGTGCAGGTCAACGCCCATATCTTCGAGGCGCCGCTGGCCTACGACTACCTGGCGCGCCCGGCCAAGCTGGTGCCGCTCACCGCCGCGGCCCTGCCCGAGGTCTCGGAGGACTTCAAGCGCTTCGTCGTCACGCTGCGCCCCGGCATCTTCTTTGCCGACGACCCGGCCTTCGGCGGCAAGCCACGCGAGCTGGTAGCGGCCGACTACGTCTACTCGATCAAGCGCTACTACGACCCGCGCATCAACTCCGAGCATCTCTACGTCTACGAGACCGCCAAGCTGCTGGGCCTGTCGGAGCTGCGCGCCGAGGCCCTGCGCAGCAAGAAGCCCTTCGACTACGAGCGCCCGGTGGCCGGGCTGCGCGTGCTGGACCGCTACCGCTTCGAGATCCGCCTGGCCGCGCCCGACCCGCGCTTCGTGCATGTGCTGGCCTCCAACAACTATGCCGCGGCGCTGGCCCGCGAGGTGGTGCAGGCCAACGGCGGCGAGGTGATGGCGCACCCGGTGGGCACCGGGCCGTTCCGGCTCAAGTCCTGGCGGCGCGGCTCGCAAATCGTGCTGGAGCGCAACCCCGGCTTTCGCGAGCAGCTGTTCGAGGCCGAGCCCGCACCCGGCGATGCCCAGGCCGAGGCGATCGCGCGCCAGCTGGCGGGCAAGCGCCTGCCGCTCTTGGACGAGGTGCAGATCGCCATCATCACCGAGAGCCAGCCGCGCTGGCTGGCCTTTGCCGGCGGCGAGCTGGATCTGCTGGAGCTGCCCACCGAGATGGCGCCGCATGCGATGCCGCGCGGCCGCCTGGCGCCGGCCCTGCAAAAGCGCGGCGTGCAGGCCTTTGCCAGCTCGGGCAGCGATGTCAAGTTCAGCTACTTCAATCTCGACGATGCGCAGATCGGCGGCCTGCAGCCGGCGCGCGTGGCGCTGCGCCGCGCCATCGTGCTGGCCTACGACAACGAGGCCGAGCTGCGCCTGGTCTTCAAGGGCCAGGGCGTGCTGGCGCAATCGATGCTGCCGCCGGCGGTGTATGGCTACGAGCCCGGCCTCAGCAGCGAGGCCAGCCGCAGCGACCCGGCGCGCGCGCAGGCCCTGCTCGACCTCTACGGCTACGAGCGGCGCGATGCCGAGGGCTACCGCACCCATCCCGATGGCAGCCGGCTCACGCTCAGGCGCGCCGGCAGCCCCGACGCGCGCCAGCGCCAGCTCAACGAGCTGTGGAAGAAGCGCATGGACGCGGTGGGCCTGCGCATCGAGTTCGAGCAGGCGCCGTTCGGCGAGCTGATCAAGAAATCGCTGGCCGGTCAGCTGCAGATCTGGGGCTATAGCTGGAGCATCGGCGCGCCCGATGGCGACTTCTTCCTGGGCATGGGCTACGGGCCCAATGCCGGCCAGTCCAACGATGCGCGCTTCAAGCTGCCGGCCTTCGACCGCCTCTACGAGCGCCAGCATGTCATGCCCGACGGGCCCGAGCGCCTGGCGCTGATGCGCGAGGCGAACCGCCTGCTGCTGGCCTACATGCCCTACCAGGTGCACAGCCATGGCCTGCGCGTGGACCTCTGCCAGCCGGGCGTGCAGGGCTTCATGCGCCATCCGCTGGGCCGCGACTGGTGGCGCTACGTCGATCTGGTGTCGCCTGCGCGATAGCCGCGGGGCGGGCCGCGCCGCCATCATGCGGCATGGCAGCCCCGCATGAACTCGATCGCTACCGCGACTTCCTGGCCCGCACCCAGGGCCTGAGTTTCACGGACTACGAGGCGCTGTGGCGCTGGTCGATCAGCGAGCTCGACGCCTTCTGGCTGAGCCTGTGGGACTTCTTCGAGCTGCACTCCGACACGCCCTTCGGCGATGCGCTCAGCGAGGACCGCATGCCCGGTGCGCGCTGGTTCGCCGGCGCCACCCTCAACCACGCGGCCCAGGTGCTGCGCCATGCCGATGCCGCCGCCGCGGCGGGCCGCCCGGCGATCCTGTGGGCCACCGAGGCGATGCTGGCGCGCGGCGAGCGCGCCGAGCTGAGCTGGCCCGAACTGCGCGCCCAGGTGGGTGCGCTGGCGGCCTCGCTGCAGCGCCTGGGCGTGCAGCGCGGCGATCGGGTGGTGGCCTACCTGCCCAATATCCCGCACACGGTGGTGGCCTTCCTGGCCTGCGCCAGCCTGGGCGCGATCTGGTCGGTGTGCTCGCCCGACATGGGGCCGGTGGCGGTGCTGGACCGCTTCCGCCAGATCGAACCCAAGGTGCTGATCGCGGTGGACGGCTATACCTATGCCAGCCAGGCGGTGGACCGCATGGACACGCTGGCCGAGGTGCTGGGCCAGCTGCCCAGCGTCGAGCATGTGCTGCTGCTGCCCTGGCTGGATGCCGGCGTGGACGAGCAGCGCCTGGCCGCGCCGCTGCGCCCGGCCTACCGCTTTGATGCCCTGGCCGGCGGCGACGAGCACCTGGACCCGCTGCCCCTGCCCTTCGAGCACCCGCTGTGGATCGTCTATTCCAGCGGTACCACCGGCCTGCCCAAGCCCATCGTGCACGGCCATGGCGGCATCGTGCTGGAGGCCCTGAAGCTGCAGGTGCTGCATGGCGACCTGCGGCCCGAGGACCGCTTCCACTGGTACAGCTCCACCGGCTGGATCATGTGGAATTGCCAGGTCAACGCGCTGCTGGCCGGCGCCAGCATCTGCCTGTTCGACGGCAGCCCCGGTGGCCCGCGCGAGGCGCCGGACTGGGGCACGCTCTGGCGCTTTGCCGCGCTCACGCGCGCCAGCTTCGTCGGCGCCGGCGCGGCCTTTTACGCCAGCTGCCTGAAGGCGGGCGTGCGGCCGCAGCAGCAGGGCGATCTGAGCGCGCTGCGCGGCGTCGGTTCCACCGGCAGCCCGCTGGCGGACGAATGCTATGACTGGATCTGGCAGCAGCTGCCGGCGGTGGAGGGCGCGCCGATCTGGATCAGCTGCATCGCTGGCGGCACCGATTTCGCCGGCGCCTTCCTGGGCGGCCTGCCGGGTGCGCCGGTGCGGCGCGGCCAGATGCAATGCCGCTGCCTGGGCGCGGCGGTGCAGGCCTACGGCGAGCCGGATGCCCAGGGCCGGGGTCAGGTCTTGCTGGACGAGGTGGGCGAGCTGGTGTGCACCCGCCCGATGCCCTCGATGCCGCTGTTCTTCTGGGGCGATGTCGACGGCCGGCGCTACCGCGAGAGCTATTTCGAGATGTATCGCGGCCCGAACGGCGAGGGCATCTGGCGCCATGGCGACTGGCTGCGCATCACCCCCGAGGGCGGCGCCATCATCTACGGCCGCAGCGATGCCACCATCAACCGCCACGGCATCCGCATGGGCACGGCCGAGCTCTACCGCGCGGTGGAGGCGCTGCCCGAGGTGCTGGACAGCCTGGTGGTGGACCTGGAATACCTGGGGCGCGAGAGCTATATGCCCTTGTTCGTGGTGCTGCGCGAAGGCCTGGCGCTGGACGCCGCGCTGCAGCAGCGCCTGCGCCAGGCGATACGCGAGGCGCTCTCGGCCCGCCATGTGCCCAACGAGGTCTTCCAGGTCAGCGCGATCCCGCGCACGCTCTCCGGCAAGAAGATGGAGCTGCCGGTGAAGAAGCTGCTGCTGGGCGCGGCGGCCGACACGGTGTTCAAGCGCGATGCGATGGCCAACGCAAGCTGCCTGGCCTGGTTCGAGGACTTCGCGGCGCGGCGGGCCGAGCGCGCCGAACACTGACGCGCAGGCGGGCCGGCAGCCAGGGGCTACTATCGGTGCATCGAAACCCCGTGGCAGGGAGTGCGATGAGGGGGGTGTCAGGCTTCGAGTCCAAGGTGCTGCTGGCCTTTGCCAGTGCCGCGCTGGTGGTGGCGGCCCTGGCGGGCAGCATCTGGAAGCTGGTCGGCGACGAGGCCGATGCCACGCAGCGCGTGGCGCGCAGCCATGAGCTGATCAGCTCGCTGGCGCGCGTGCGGGCGCGCACCCTGCAGATCGAGTTGGCGACGCAGAACTTCCGCCTCACCGGCGATCCCGCCCGCATCGAAGAGCGCGACAGCTCGATCGCGCGGCGCGAGCAGCTGCTGCAGCGCATCCGGCTGCTGACCGAGCAGGACGCGCTGCAGCGCGGGCGCTGGGACCAGCTGCGCGCGGTCATCGACCAGCGCCTGCAGTTCGCGCGCCAGATCGAGACGCTGCGCAAGACCGAGGGCGAACCCGCCGCCACCGCCTATGTGGCCAGCGTGCCGCTGGCGGCCACGCGCCAGCAGGTCTACAACCTGCTCACCACCATGGAGGACGAGGAGGTGGAGCAGCTGGCGCAGCGCAGCGCCGGCGAGCTGCGCACGCACCGGGCGCTGTCGCTCAGCGGCGCCCTGCTGGCGCTGTTCCTGCTGGCCCTGCTGGCGGGGGTTTTCGAGCTGATCCGCCGCCAGCTGCGCGTGAGCGAAGATCATCTGCGCAGCATCATCAGCAATGTGCCGGCCATGATCGCCTATGTGGATGCCGGCCAGCGCTATGTCTATGTGAACCAGCAGTACCTGCAGCGCTTCGCCCCCGCACAGGGCGACATCACCGGGCGCAGCGTGCGCGAAGTGCTGGGCGAGGACCGCTACGCGATCGCGGCGCCCCTGATCGCCCGGGCGCTGGCGGGCGAGGCCCTGAGCTACGACTGGGAGCCGTTCCCGGAGGTCTGGCAGGTCATCAACTACGTGCCCAAGCACGCCGCCGACGGCCAGGTGGCGGGCTATTACGTGCTGGGCTCCGACATCACCGAGCGCAAGCGTGCCGAAGCCCATATCCAGGGCCTCAACAGCGAGCTGGAACTGCGCGTCAGCGAGCTCGAGCATGTCAGCCGTGCGCTGCGCACCCTCAGCGCCGGCAACCGCACCATGCTGCGCGCCAGCGAGGAGCAGGAACTGCTCGACAGCATGTGCGTCGCCATCGTCGAGTCCGGCGCCTATGCGATGGCGGTGGTCTGGTACCGCGTCGACGATGCGCAGCGCACGCTCGATCCCAGGGCCGCCTGCGGCTATCCGCAAGGCGTCGCGGGGCTGCGCGCCTTGCATGCCAGCTGGGGCGATGGCGAGCGCGGGCGCGGCGCCGCGGCGCGCGCGATACGCAGCGGCGCGCTGACCCTGGTGCGGGACATGCGCGGCCATCCCGACTACATGGCTTGGCAGGCCGAGCTGGGCGGCCACGTGTCGGTGCTGGCCTGCCCCTTGCGCGTGGAGGGCGAGGTGATCGGGGCGCTGGCGATCTACCACGCCGAGGCCGATGCCTTCGACGCCGACGAGATCAGGCTGCTGGGCGAGTCTGCGGACGATCTGGCCTTCGGCATCGGCACCCTGCGCGCGCGCGCCGAGCAGGCGCGCATCCAGGCCGCCATGCACCAGCTGACGCGCTACGACGCGCTCACTGGCCTGCCCAACGAGGCGGTGTTCAGCGATCTGCTGGTGGCGGCGATGCACCACAGCGAGCACAGCGGGGGCTCGTTCGCCGTGCTGCAGACCGACATCGACCGCCTGCGCGAGGTCAACGACGCGCTGGGCTTCAGCCATGGCGACCAGATGCTGCAGGAGTTCGGCGCGCGCCTGCGCCGGGTCGTGCCCGCCCATGCCACGGTGGCGCGCCTGCGCGGCGACGAGTTTGCCGTGCTGCTGCCGGAGGCCGGCCGTGCCGAGGTGACGCGCCTGGCGCAGCAGTTGGAGGCGGCGCTGGCGGCGCCCTGCCTGGTGGCGGGCATTCCGCTGGACCTGAGCGCCAAGACCGGCATCGTGCTGTTTCCCGAGCATGGCGCGACGCCGCACGATCTGTTCCGCCACATGGATATTGCGGTGCACGAGGCGCGCCACCAGGGGCGCCGCCATGTCATCTTTGACCCCGAGCAGCAGCTGGACCGCCCCGGGCGCCTCAAGCTGGCGATCCAGCTGCGGCAGGCGATCGAGAGCGACGAGCTCAGGCTCTATCTGCAGCCCAAGGTCGAGATGCGCAGCGGCCGCGTCTGCGGCGCCGAGGCGCTGCTGCGCTGGCAGCACCCCGAGCGCGGCCTGGTGCCGCCGGGCGAGTTCATCGGCCTGGCCGAGGACACCGGCCTGATCAAGCCGCTCACCGAATGGGTGCTGCGGGCGGTGACAAGCTGGCTGCGCGCGTCAACCGGCGCGGCCGCCGGCCTGCCGGTGGCGGTCAATCTGTCGGCGCGCAATCTGCGCGACGAGAGCCTGCTGGAGCAGTTGCGCGGCCTGCGCAGCGGCGGCGACTATCCGGCCGGCCTGCTGGAGATCGAGATCACCGAGAGCACCGTGATGGAGGATGCCGAGCATGCGCTGCGCGTGCTGCATGGCCTGCGCGAACAGGGCATCGCGCTCTATGTCGACGATTTCGGCACCGGCTATTCCTCGCTGAGCTATCTGCAGAAGCTGCCGGTCGACTTCATCAAGATCGACCAGTCCTTCGTGCGCTCGCTGGGCGGCGACAAGGACGCCGCGGTGATTGTGAAGTCCACCATCGATCTGGTGCACGATCTTGGGCGCCAGATCGTTGCGGAGGGCATCGAGACGCAAGACGCCTGGGATCTGCTGGCCGCCTGGGGCTGCGACATCGCGCAGGGCTATTTCATCGCCCGGCCGATGCCGGCGGCGGACTTCGGCGCCTGGGCCGCGCAGTACCGGCCGCCGCAGTGACGCTGAGCCAGGCCGTCAGCTCATGTGTGCGCCCACGGCGCTGCGGTGCGGCTCCGCATCGCCGGGATGCCGGCCCATGTTCAGCGGCAGCGAGATGAAGGCCACCAGCACCACGGGCACCAGCGACATCGTGATGACGCCGGCGAGCTGGCGCAGGAACTGGCTGAGGTCGGTTTGCATGGCATGTCCGGGGCTGAGTTGAACGACGGTCTCAGCATCGGGCCGCGGCCTGAAGGAATTCTTAGCGGCGCCGCCGGCGCTCAGGGAATGCTCAGCCGGCCGCGCTCTTCCACCGCCACTTCCAGCTCGGGCCCGCGGCCGACGCGGTAGGTGACCCACAGGGTCTTGCCCACATAGGGGGCCGGGTCGCCGCCGGCGAGGTTGTTGTCGGCGGTGACGTCGAGCCGGCCATTGCGCACCATGGCGCGCAGGCGCTGCGTGATATCGCGCGTGCGGCCGTCGGCGCCGTAGCGCGCGCTGAGGATGGTGAGGGCGCCGCCCTCGTTGGCATAGCCGGGCTGATCGTCACCCCAGCCGCGACCCCAGCCGCCTTGGCCCCATTGGCCGCCGCCCCAGCCGATGAACTGGGCGCCGTCGACGCGCTGCTCTTCCTGGTACTCGAAGGTGCGGGTCTGGCCGTCGCGGCCGCGCGCGTAGATGCGCAGGGTCTTCTTCTGGTAGGGGTGGGGGTCCACGCCCAGCGAGTTGTTGCTGACCGCGAAGGGGCGGTCCTCGCTGGCCAGCTGCTTGAGGCGCTGGGTCACGTCGACATTGCGCTGCGCGGTGCCGTAGCGTGCTTCCAGGATCAGGTACTCGCCCTCGTCATTGCTGGCCCGGCCCGGCCGATTGCCATGCTCGCCCTCCCAGCCGCCGTTCCAGCGCCCCTGCCCCCATTGGCCGCCGCCCCAACCGGTGAACATCGCGCCATCGACGCGCTGGTTCTCCTGGTATTCGAAGGTGCGGGTCTGGCCGTCGCGGCCGCGCGCGTAGATGCGCAGCGTCTTCTTCTGGTAGGGATGGGGGTCGACGCCCAGGGTGTCGTTGGAGACGCGGAACTCGCGGTCCGAGCGCGCCAGCTCGCGCAGGCGCTGGGTCACGTCGACGTTCTGGCTGGCGGTGCCGTAGCGCGCCTGCAGGATCTGGTATTCGCCGTCATCGCCATGGCGGCCCTGCGCCAGCGCGGGCGCCAGCAGGTTGGCGATCAAGAACGTCAGCAGCAGGGCAAGCCAGCTGCCGAAGCGGAAAGGTCGTGAATGCATGGTGGGCTCCGGTCTGCAGGCAGCCATCTTCCCATGACTGCCGGCCCGCGCCCAGCGTAAGCAGAGGTAAATGCCTCAGCCCGCGGCGCTGCAGGCGCGCTGGCTCTGGGCGCAGATGTTCTCGCCGGTGGCGGTGAGCTTGAGCCCGCCGCCCTCCCAAGAGAGCCAGTCCAGCGCCACGTAGTCGGCGATCTCGTCGGGCTTGAGCAGGTCGGCGCGGCGGCGTTTCAAAAAGGCGGCCGCGCCGGGCAGGGCGGCGCGCAAGCTATCGAGCCGGCCCTGGGCCAGGCCCGCGCGCACGCGCACGGGAGTGAGCGCCAGTTCTTCCTGCGGTTTACGTCGTCGCATATGCATCCCAAGCCGAGGCAGCTATTACCCGGCGAGCATAGCCTGTGTGCGTGACGCGGCTCTGTGCGCTGTCGTACATAGCCGCTAGCGCGTCATCGGCAGTGCCAAGCCCATCGCCACGAACATGCCGCCGCAGGCGCGGTTGAAGCGCTTGCCCAGGCGTTCCAGCGCCGGGCGGATGCGATGTGCCAGCAGCGCCAGCAGGTACTCGACCAGGCATTCCACCGCCACGAACACCAGGGCCATGACGATGAACTGGGTCAGCAGGTCGCGCGCCGGGTCGATGAACTGGGGCAGGAAGGCGCCGTAGAACAGCAGCGCCTTGGGGTTGGAGATGGCCGTCAGCAGGCCCTGGCGCAGCAGCGCGCTGGCGCGTGCATCGCTGCCCGCCGCGGCCGCGCCGAGCTGGATCGCCGGGGCGCGCCACAGCTGCACGCCCAGCCACACCAGATAGGCGCCGCCCAGCAGCTTGAGCAGGGTGAGCGCCTGCGCCGAGGTCTGCAGCAGCGCGCCGATGCCCAGCATCGAGAGCGCGATCAGCGCCAGAAATCCCAGCGCGCCGCCGGCCACGGTGTAGAGCGTCTTGCGATGGCCGTGCAGGGCGCCATGCGTCAGCACCAGCAGGCTGTTGGGCCCGGGCGTGAGCGAGAGCCCCAGCGCGGCGACGAGGTAGAGCAGCCAGGTGTGCAGGGCCATGCCGGGCTCAGCCTGCGTTCTTGATGCGGCTCACCAACGCCTGGGTGTAGGCGGCGGTGCCGGCCGTGCCGCCCAGATCGCCGGTGCGCACCTTGTCGATATTGAGCGTGGCGTCGATCGCGACGCGCAGCCGCGTCGCCAGCTCGCCGAGCTTGCAATGGTCCAGCATCATGGCGGCGGCCAGCAGCAGCGCGGTGGGGTTGGCGATGCCCTTGCCGGCGATGTCGGGGGCCGAGCCGTGCACGGCCTCGAAGATCGCCGCGTCGGCGCCGATATTGGCGCCCGGCGCCATGCCCAGCCCGCCGACCAGGCCGGCCACCAGGTCGGAGAGGATGTCGCCGAACAGATTGGTGGTCACCAGCACGTCGAACTGCCAGGGGTTGAGCACCAGCTTCATCGCGCAGGCATCGACGATCACCGTCTCCAGTGCGATGCGGTCCTTGTACTTGCGCTCCCAGAGTTCCTGGCCGGTCTCCAGGAACAGGCCGGTGAGCGCCTTCATGATGTTGGCCTTGTGCACGATGGTGACCTTCTTGCGGCCACTGGCGATGGCCAGCTCGAAGGCGTATTCCAGCAGGCGGCGGCTGCCCTGGCGGGTGTTGACGCCGGTGGCCATCGCCACCGCATGCGGGTCGTCGCCGATCGGCACGTAATGCTCATGACCGATGTAGAGGCCCTCGAGGTTCTCGCGCACCACCAGCAGGTCGATGTGGTCGAAGCGGCCGCCGGGGATGATGGTGCGTGCCGGGCGCACATTGGCATAGAGCTGGAACTCCTCGCGCAGGCGCACATTGGAGGAGCGGTAGCCGCCGCCCGAGGGCGTTTCCAGCGGGCCCTTCAGCGCCAGCTTGGTGCGGCGGATGCTGTCCAGCGTGGCCTTGGGCAGCGGGTCGCCATGGGCTTGCACACCGCCCAGGCCGGCGACCTGACGGTCCCACTCGAACGGGGCCTGCAGCGCCTCCAGCGCCGCCAGCGTGGCGTCGACGATCTCGGGGCCGATGCCATCGCCGGGGATCAGCGTGGCTGGAATGGTCTGGGTCATGGTGGGGTCGCTCGCTGCAAGTTTGGGCGCAAGCATAGCGAACCAGGCCTACGCGAGATTGACGCAGGTTCAGCGATGCTGATGCTGCCGCTGCACCGCCGTCAGGATGGCGCGCAGGATCTCCAGCGGCGGCGGCGGGCAGCCCGGCACCGTGAGATCGACCGGGATCACATTGGCGACGCGCCCGCAGTGGGCAGCGCTGCGCTCGCCAAAGATGCCGCCGTCGCAGCCGCAATCGCCGACGGCCAGCACCAGCCGCGGCTCGGGCGTGGCCTCGTAGCTGCGGCGCAGCGCCTCGGCCATATGGCGCGACACCGGGCCGGTGACCAGCAGCATGTCGGCATGGCGCGGGCTGGCGACGAACTTGATGCCCAGGCCCTCGAGGTTGTAATAGGGGTTGTTGAGCGCATGCAGCTCGAGCTCGCAGCCGTTGCAGGAGCCGGCATCGACCTCGCGTATGCACAGCGCGCGGCCGAGGATCTGCAGCAGCGCATGCTGGATGCGGCCGGCTTCGGCCGAGGGGTCGAGCGTGACTTCGGGCGCCGGCTCGCTGACGATGCCGGTGCGGGCGATTTGCCTGAGGATGCGCCACATCAGAGATCGTGCCCCGCATAGCTGAGGTTGAAGGACTTGTTGATGAGCGGGAAGTCGGGAACGATGTTGCCGATCACCGCATGCTCCAGCACCGGCCAGTTCTGCCAGGAGGGGTCGTGGCAATGGCAGCGGCGGATCGCGCCCGCATCCAGCTCCAGCGCCACGAACACCTCGCCGCGCCAGCCCTCCACCCAGCCGGCGCCGCGCGCCGCGCCGGTCGGCAGGCTCAACTCTTCTGCACGCAGCGGCCCCTCGGGCAGGCCCAGGCATAGCAGGCGCAGCAGGCGCAGCGATTCCAGCAGCTCGTCGAAGCGCACGCTGACGCGCGCCGCCACATCGCCATTGCGGTGCGTGGCCATATTGACGTTCAGCCCGTCATAGGGCGGCAGCGAGGGGGCGCAGCGCAGATCCCAGGTCTGGGCGCTGGCGCGGCCGGCCAGGCCGGTCAGGCCCAGCTGGGCGGCCAGCTGGGGCGTGACGCGGCCGGTGCCGATGAAGCGGTCCTGCAGGCCGGCATGCTCGTCGTAGATATGGCGCAGCTGGCGCAGCTCGGGCTCCAGCGCATCGCATTGCGCCAGCAGGCGGCGCCGGCCCTCGGCATCGAGGTCCACCGCGACGCCGCCGGGCACGATGCGGTCCATCATGAAGCGATGGCCGAACAGCGCCATCGAGAGGCGCTGCCAGTCCTCGCGCAGGCGCGCGAACTGCGCCAGGCCGAGCGCGAAGGCGGCGTCGTTGCCGAGCGCGCCGAGGTCGCCCAGGTGGTTGGCGACGCGCTCGCGCTCCAGCAGCAGGG
Source organism: Roseateles sp. FW301-B2 (assembly GCF_058788955.1). Classification (NCBI taxonomy): domain Bacteria; kingdom Pseudomonadati; phylum Pseudomonadota; class Betaproteobacteria; order Burkholderiales; family Sphaerotilaceae; genus Roseateles; species Roseateles sp. FW301-B2. The sequence continues at coordinate 129,850 of NZ_JBYTBE010000003.1, read as the reverse complement.
CGCGCAGCCAGGCGGCGCGCGCGGGCACGGCGCAGCCGGCGGCGGCCTCCAGCGCCATGCAATAGGCCCAGGCATAGGCGACGGTGGAGTCGCCCGAGACGCGGCCGGCCAGGCGATGGGCCTCCAGCGCCGGCAGCTCGGTGAAGCGGCGCGCGATGCCCTTGTGCTTGTAGCCCAGCCGCTCTTCCAGCCGCAGCACCTTCTCGCCCACCACCGAGAAGCGGAAATGGCCGGGCTCGATGATGCCGGCATGCACGGGCCCGACGGCGATCTCGTGCACGCCCTCGCCCTGCACGCGCACGAAGGCGTAGTCGGCCGGCAGGGCGCCGGCGGCATCGCCCTCCGCGCCCCACAGGCCATGGTCCAGCCAGGGCCGCGTGTCCGCCGCGCCCTCGGCCTGGATGCCGTCCAGATCGCGCGCGGCGCGCTGCAGGCGTGCGGCGGCGGGGAACAGCGGCGCCAGGTCGGGGTAGCCCTCATCCGGGGCCAGTGGCAGCTCGATCCAGGCCAAGCCGGATTCGAAGGAGAAGGCGTAGGCGGCGTGGGCCGCGCGCGCGCCCTCGGCGTCGGCGCTGCTGCTACCCCATAGCGAGACCAGGCGGCCGCCGCCGGCCAGCACATCCTGCGCCACCGCCAGCCAGCCCTCGCGATCCACCACACCATGGCGGATCGGCAGCGGCGTGGGCAGCGCAACAAGCATCGACATGTTCAGGGCCCTCCCACCAGCATGGCGGCGGCCTGGCGGTACCAGGCATCCAGATAGGGCGGGATGTAGAGGCCCAGCAGCAGGCCCAGCGCCAGGTGCACGAACACCGGGATCAGCGCGGGGGGATGGGCCAGCGGTTTGAGCGTGGTCTCGCCGAACACCATCGGCTGCACGCGGCTGAACACCGAGGCAAAGGCCAGGCCCAGCGCGATCAGCAGCCAGGGCGTGGCCCAGGCCTGCTCGCGCATCGCGGTGGTGACGATCAGGAACTCGCTCGCGAACACGCCGAAGGGCGGCATGCCCAGGATGGCCAGCGCGCCCAGCATCAGGCCCCAGCCGACCGTGGGGCTGACGCGGATCAGCCCGCGGATCTCCTCCATCAGCTGGCTGCCGGCCTTTTGCGTGGCATGGCCCACCGCAAAGAAGATCGCCGACTTGATGAGCGAATGCACCGTCATGTGCAGCAGGCCGGCATAGCTGGCGATCGGCCCGCCCATGCCGAAGGCAAAGGTCATCATGCCCATGTGCTCGATCGACGAGTAGGCGAACATGCGCTTGACGTCCTTCTGCCGGATCAGGAAGAACACCGCCGCCACCACCGAGAGCAGGCCGAAGCCCATCATCAGCCGGCCGGTGAGCGGGCCGTGCAGGGCGCCATCGGTCAGCACCTTGCAGCGCAGCACCGCGTACAGCGCGACGTTGAGCAAGAGGCCCGAGAGCACCGCCGAGACCGGCGTCGGGCCCTCGGCATGGGCATCGGGCAGCCAGTTGTGCACCGGCACCAGGCCTACCTTGGTGCCATAGCCGATGAAGAGGAAGGCGAAGGCCAGGGTGATGATGTTGGGGTCCAGCTGCGCTTTCACCGCGTCGAGATTGGTCCACAAGAGCGCCCCACCTTCGGCGCCGATCACCTTCTCGGCCGCCATGTACAGCAGCACGGTGCCGAACAGCGCCTGGGCGATGCCCACGCCGCACAGGATGAAGTACTTCCAGGCCGCTTCCAGGCTGGCGGCCGTGCGGTACACGCTCACCAGCAGCACGGTGGTGAGGGTGGCCGCCTCCATCGCCACCCAGACGATGCCGAGATTGTTGGTGGTGAGCGCCAGCAGCATGGTGAAGCTGAACAGCTGGTACATGCTGTGATACAGGCGCAGGCGCGGCGGCGTCATCTTGCCGTGGTCGCGCTCGATGCGCATATAGGGGCGCGAGAAGATCGCGGTGGTGAGGCCCACGAAGGCGGTGAGCGTGACCAGGAAGACGTTCAGCGCGTCGACGTAGAACTCGCGGTTCCACAGCAGCTGCGGCCCGCCGCGTACCACCTCGGCGGTCAGCACGCAGGCGGCGATGAAGGTGGCGAGGCTGAAGCCGACGTTGACATCGCGGGCGTTGTCGCGATGCCCGACCAGGGCCAGCACCAGGCCGCCGATGAGGGGCGAGGCAAGCAGGAAGGCGAGCGCCGACAAGGGGTCAGTCCTCCTTGAGTTTTTCGAGGTGGCGGATGTCCAGGCTGTCGAACTGCTCGCGGATCTGGAACATGAACACGCCCAGGATCAGCACGCCGATCAGCACGTCCAGCGCGATGCCCAGCTCCACCACCATGGGCATGCCATAGGTGGCGGCGGTGGCGGCGAAGAACAGGCCGTTCTCCATCGCCAGGAAGCCGATCACCTGCGGCACCGCCTTGGCGCGCGTGATCATCATCAGGAAGGACAGCAGCACGCAGGCCAGCGCGATGCCCAGCGTGCCGCTGGCCAGCGCCGAGGACAGGCGCGAGATCGGCATCGCGAGGTTGAAGGAGAAGATCACCACGCCGATGCCGATCAGCATGGTGGTGGGGATGTTGATGAGGGTCTCGATGTCCCAGCGGATGTTCAGCCGACCCACCACGCGGTGCAGCAGCCAGGGGATCAGCAGCACCTTGAGCAGCAGGGTCACGCCGGCGGAGACGAACAGATGCGGCTGGTGCGTGACCACGCCCACCACCGCGGTGGCCAGCACCAGGGTGGCGCCCTGCATGGTGAACAGATGGATCAGCGAGACGATGCGGCGCTGCGAGATCATCGCGAAGGCCAGCATCAGCAGCACCGCGCCGAGCAGGTTGACGAATTGGGTCAGCAAGTCGCTCATCGTGCTAACAATAGATGAACCAGCATGCCGATCACCGCCAGCAGGAAGGCGGTGGCGAGGAACTCGGGCACGCGGAAGATGCGCATCTTGGCCGAGAGCGTTTCCAGCAAGGCCATCAGCGCGCCGCCCACGGCCAGCTTGCCCACCAGCACCGGCAGGGCCAGCAGCATCGCCAGCGGCGCCTGCGCCTCGGCCACGCCCCAGGGGAAGAACAGCGCCAGGCCGATGCAGGAATAGGCGAACAGCTTCAGGCTCGCCGCCCATTCCAGCAGTGCCAGGTGGCGGCCCGAGTACTCGAGGATCAGGGCCTCGTGGATCATCGTCAGTTCCAGGTGCGTGGCCGGGTTGTCCACCGGCACGCGCGCGTTCTCGGCCAGCGAGACCATCGTGAAGGCCACGCCCGCGAAGGCCAGGCCCGGGTAGATGGCCAGCTCGCGATGGCCCAGGGTCTCGACGATGGTGGTGAGCGAGGTGGACTTGGAGATCAACGAGGCCGAGAACAGCACCATCAGCAGGGCCGGCTCGGCCAGGAAGCCGATCAGCATCTCGCGCCGCGCGCCCATGCTGCCGAAGGCCGTGCCCACGTCCATCGCCGCCAGCGAGATGAACACGCGCGCCAGCGCGAACAGGCCCACCAGGGCGATGGCATCGGCGGCGGGCGCCAGCGGCAGGTCGGTGGAGAGCGTGGGGATGATGGCGCAGGCCAGCGTCATGCAGCCGAACTTGACATAGGGCGCGCTGCGGAACAGCGGCGAGGCATGCTCGGCCAGCACCGACTCCTTGTTGAAGAGCTTGTGCAGCAGGTAGTAGGGCTGCAGCAGGCTGGGGGCGCTGCGGCCCTGCAGCCAGGCGCGGCATTGACTGACCCAGCCGCTCAGCAGCGGCGCCAGCGCCACCGCCAGCAGGATTTCCAGCAGTTGGGAGAGCAGGCCGCTGAAGCTCATCGTTGTACGACCAACAAGGTGGCGATCAAGGTCAGGAAGCTGTAGAGCAGGTAGACCGCGATGCGGCCCTGCTGCAGCCGGCCGATCAGGCGCGCCAGCATCGCGGCCAGCTCGGCCAGCGGCAGGTAGAGCCAGCGCCAGAAGTGATCGTCCACCTGGACCCGGTAATGCGGCTGGCTGTCGAAGGGCGAGGGCAGCTCGCGCCGCATCAGGAAGAAGGGCTCGAAGATCTGGCGGATCGGCTGGCCGAAGCCCTCGGCGCTGTCCTGCATGCGCGCCGTGCCCCAGGGGAAGCCGCAGGCCCAGGGGATCGCGCGGCGCAGGCGGCCATGGTAGAGCCGGCGCACCAGCACAAAGGCCAGCGCGAAACAGGCCAGGATGCCCAGCAGGAAGATGATGGGCCCGTAGCTGGCCTGGTCCAGGCTCACCGGCGCGAGCAGCCAGCCATGCGCGGCCACCTGCGCGCCCAGGCCGGCCCGCACCAGCTGCTGCGTGACCGGGTCCAGCAGCTGGATGAACTGGCTGGGCAGCAGGCCCAGCGCCAGGCAGCCCAGCACCAGCCACAGCATGCCGGCGCGCTCCCAGTGGCCGGCGTCGTGCGCCTGGGCGAGCTTGTCCTCGCGCGGCTGGCCCAGAAAGATCACGCCGAAGAACTTCACCATGGTGTAGCCCGCCAGCGCCGACACCAGCGCGATCAGCGCCGCCACCACCGGGATCAGCATGGTCAGCAGCGGCACCGGCAGGCCGGGCGCGAACAGAAAGCTCTGCAGCAGCAGCCATTCCGAGACGAAGCCGCCCAGCGGCGGCAGGCCGGCGCTGGCCAGCACGCCCAGCAGGCTCAGCCAGGCCACCCAGGGCATGCAGCGGATCAACCCGCCCAGCTTGCCGAGGTTGCGCTCGCCGGTGGCATGCAGCACGCTGCCGGTGCCCAGGAACAGCAGGCTCTTGAAGCAGGCATGGCTGGCCACGTGGTAGAGCGTGGCGGTGAGCGCCAGCGCGGCCATCGGCTTCATCGCATAGGCGCTGAAGATCAGCGTCAGGCCCATGCCGACGAACAGCAGGCCCATGTTCTCGATCGACGAGTAGGCCAGCAGGCGCTTCATATCGGTCTGCACGGCGGCGAACACCACGCCGAACAGCGCGGTGGCCAGGCCCACCGCCAGCAGCACGCCGCCCCACCACCACAGCGGCGCGCTCAGCAGGTCCAGCGTCACGCGCAGCAGGCCGTAGATGGCGGTGTTGAGCATCACCCCGCTCATCAGCGCCGAGACCGGTGAGGGCGCGGCCGGGTGCGCCTCGGGCAGCCACACATGCAGGGGCAGCACACCCGCCTTGGCGCCAAAGCCCAGCAGCGCCAGCCCGAAGCCCGCCGAGGCCCAGAAGGGGCTGAGCGCCTGCGCGCGCATATTCGCAAAGCTGTAGTCGCCGGTATTGGCCTGCAGCACGCCGAAGCACAGCAGGATCGCGATCGCGCCGATGCGCGCCATCGTCAGGTAGAGATAGCCGGCGCTGCGCACCTCGGGGATGCGGTGGTTGGCGGTGACGAGGAAGAAGGAGGCCAGCGCCATGGTCTCCCACATCACCATGAAGGAGTAGGCGTCGTCGGCCAGCAGCACACCCAGCATGCTGACCAGGAAGACGTGGTACTCCAGGCACAGCAGGCCCGGCGGCGTGCCCTCGCCGGAGCGGAAATAGCCGGCCGCAAAGGCCGAGATGCCGGCCGAGGCGCCGCCCATCACCATCAGGAAATAGGCCGAGAGCGCGTCCAGGCGCAGGTGGAAGGGCAGGCCCGGCAGGCCCACCGGCAGCAGCGCCGTCTCGGGCGTGGCCAGCAGCGCGCTCAGGGCCACGCCGAACAGCGCCAGGCCCAGCAAGCCGCCGGCCGGGAACAGCCAGCGCGCCACCAGAGCCAGCCGGTGCAGGGCCAGCGCGCCGGCGATGCCCACCGCCAACCAGCCCAGCGCGATCAGCAGCATCCAGTCGATGTGCAGCCATTGCGCTGAGGCGGGCAGTTGGTTCATGGCGCCTTGATGGTAGCGCATGGCCGGGGCCAGGTCTTGCGCGCCGCGCCCGGCGCGCTGGGCGTTTTAGCGCATCCAGCCGACGATCTGCGCCGTCTGCAGCGCGCCGCTGATGCGCTGCACCTCGCGCCCGCCGTTGCCGAACTGGATCAGCGTCGGGATGCTGCGGATCGCGTAGCGCTGCGCGAGCTGCTGGGCCTGGTCGCTGTTGACCTTGACCAGCAGGGCGCGGCCCTTGAGCTGGCGCGCCGCCTGCTCGAACTGCGGCGCCATCATGCGGCAGGGCCCGCACCAGGGCGCCCAGAAGTCCACCAGCACCGGCAATTCGCTGCCGGCCACGATGGCGTCGAAGTTGTGCTCACCCAGCTCCAGCACCTGGCCGGCCAGCAGGGCCTGGCCGCATTTGCCGCAGACCGGGTCCTGGGTGGCGCGCTCGGCGGGCACGCGGTTCTTGGTGAGGCAGTGGGGGCAGGTCACGATCATGGCGGCTCCAGGCGATCTGGGCCATGTGGGGCGCGCGCGAAACTTTTCAAGCGCCCTCGGGCTTCCCCTGCTGACTTGCGTCATCGCGCCCTGCCAGAATCCGCCCCCATAAGAAAGCTGGCGCCGTCATGAGACCGGGCGAGGTGCACGGTTGGCGCAGGGAGGATCAAGATGAAGAAGACGAAGCAGACATGGCTGCTGGGCGCCTGCGTGGCGCTGGCCTTGCTCACGGGCTGCGCGCAAGCGCCCAAGAAGCAGGCGTTCAACGCCGCGGCGGCCGGGCATATCAAGGCCGTGTTGGTGACCCAGAACCCCAACCAGGAGAGCTACGACGTGGCCATCCTGGCGCATCCCGGCATGAGCTTCGGCCTCATCGGCGGCCTGGTGGCGGCGGCCGACATGCAGAGCAAATCGGCCAAGCTGACCGCGGCCATCAATGTCGGCGAGACCCGTCTGCAGGAACGCTTCAGCGCGCAGCTGACGCAGAAGCTGGGCGACCTGGGCTACCAGACCTCGATCACCATGCTGCCCAAGGAATTGCGCGACGAGGAGGTGCTGGGCAAGGCCAAGGCGCAGGGCAAGGGCGATGCGGTGATGGCGGTGCGTCTGACGGGCGGCTACTGGGCCGCCGGCCCATCGAGCGACTATTTCCCGCGCCTGATCGCCAATGTGCGCACCTTCGACGCGCTCAGCGGCGCCACGCTTTACGAGGACACCTTCACCTATGGCTATGCGGTGCCGAACGCACCCACCATCCACATGGCCTCGGATCCGCAGTACCGCTTCGCCAACATCGATGCCCTGGTGGCCGATCCGGTCAAGACCCGCCAGGGCCTGCTGGCCGGGCTGGAGGCGATCGCGGCCCAGATCGCGCAAGACCTGAAGCGCCCATGAGGCCGGGCCAGTTCGCGCTGGTGCTGGCCTGCGTGGCGCTGATGGGCTGCGCCACGGTACCGAATGCCGCCAAGCTGGTGGCCGATGGACGTGAGGCCCTGCAGCAGGCGCCGCTGTGCTGCGTCAGCCTGCAGCAGGCCCGCATGCAGCCCCTGCCTCTGGGCGAGGCCAAGCTGTTGATCGACACGCAGGCACAGGCCTTCGACTTCGGCGGCAACAAGGCCTTCTTCCTGCTCTACGAGCTGCCCGCCTATGTCACGCCCTACTCGGTGGCGCTGAGCAGCAAGTCGCAGGGTAGCCTGCAGGACTCGGCCCTGTTCATCCCGCGCGTGGCGGTGTTCGATGCCAACTACAAGCTGACGCGCTATTTCGACGAGAAGACCCTGCGCAACCGCGGCAATGACCTGGAGCGCACGGTGTTCTTCAACCCGGGCGATGCGCAGGAACGCTACCTGGCCATCTACGGCTCGGACCTGTCGGCCTCGGTGGAGCGCGCCTATTCGATGATGACGGTGCAGACCGTGATGGCCGGGCCGGTGATGTTCAATGTGTACAACGGGCACGACGGCAAGTCGCTGCTGCGTTCGTCGCCGACCGGCCAGCTGCAGCTGAACGTGCAGGGTCTTGGCGAGGCGAAGAGCGGCAAGTGAGGCCCGCCATCACGGCGCATCCGCCAGCGCCCGCTCCAGCGCCGCGCCGACCTCCTGCATGAAGGCTCGCACGCGCGCGGTGTGGCGCAGGTCCGGGTGGGTGAGCAGCCAGACTGGGGTGCTGACATCGTCAAGCACCGGCGACACCGGCACGAGCTCGGGCTCGTAGCGTTCCACGCTGGTGGGCAGCAGCGCCAGCGCCAGGCCGGTGCGCGCCATCGCCACCGCGGGGTGCAGCAGGTCCAGGCGCATCACCACGTTCTCGGCCGGCACATGCTCCAGCATCCAGCGGTCGAAGAAGCGCGAGCGGCGTTCGCGGTCGAAGCCTATCCAGGGATAGTCGCGGCACAGCTGGGCGGTGGGCAGCACGCGCTGCGGCAGATTGGCCGCGCCGCGCTTGGCATACACGCGCATGCGCAGCTCGCCCAGCTGCCGCCCCACCAGATGCTCGGGCACTTTGGCGCTCATGCGCAGGGCCACGTCGGCATCGCGGCGCGACATGTCCACCAGCGAGGAGTTCTCGTTCACCTCCACCTCGATGCCGGGGTGGCTGCGCCGGAACGCCGCCAGCGGCTCGGGCAGCAGATAGAGGGTGGCGACGAAGGCGGTGGTGAGGCGCAGCGTGCCCTGCAGCTGCAGATCGGCGCCGAGGATGCGGCGCTGCATCTCGGCAATCGCCGGCGCCATCTCGCGCGCCTGCGCCGCCATCAGCTCGCCGGCCTCGGTGGGCGCATAGCCCTGGCGGCGGCGTTCGAACAGGCGCGCGCCCAGGCGCTGCTCCAGGGCGTCGAGGCGCCGCAGCACGGTGGTGTGGCGCACGCCCAGGGTCGCCGCGGCGCCGGCCAGCGAGCCGGCCTCGGCAATCGCCAGGGCATAGCGCAAGTCATCCCAGTTGAGGCTTTCCAGGCTGGTGGCCATGTGCAAATTTGCAAACTTGCGCTGCAAGTTACGCAGTTGTTGGTGCGAAGTTGCAAACATAGCATGTGCCATATCGGACGCCAACAGGGCGCACCGACAGCCCCGAAAGGAATCGCGATGACCGCCACGCCTGCCCAACTGCCCCGTACCGGGCCCGCGCCACGCCCGCCGGCCGCGCTTGCCGAGGCGTCGCCCGCGCCACGCCCCTTGCTGGACCGCTGGTTTGAGGCCTGGGCCGCGCGCGCGGAGGCGCGCTGGCGCGCCCATGCCGATCTGCGCTCGCGCTACTACTGAGCACCCCCAGACCTGCCGCTTCGCGTCAGGCCCCCCGAGGGGGTCAAGCAAACTCGGGAACGGCCCTTCGTTGACTTGAGAGCCTGCCCTACCCGGCGCTCACGCGGCCGGGTAGGGCAGCCGCACCTCGAAGCGGGCGCCCTGGCCGGGCTCGCTGTGCACCTCGATCTGCCCGCCATGCCGGGCGACGATGCGCTTGACGATGTCCAGCCCCAGGCCGCTGCCCTCGCCGACCGGCTTGGTGGTGAAGAAGGGCTCGAAGATCTGCGCATGCAGCTGCGCGGGGATGCCGCTGCCGGTGTCGGCCACCGACACCAGCGCCGCGTCGCCCTGGCGGCGCAGGCTGATGCGCAGCACGCCCCGGTAGTTCATGGCCTGCAGGGCGTTGTGGATCAGGTTGGTCCAGACCTGGTGCAGCTCGTCGGGCAGGCAGGGCAGCGGCGGCAGATCGCCCTGGTAGTCGCGCACCAGCTCCACGCCCTGCTTGAACTGGTTCTGGTACAGCGTCAGCACCGTGTCCAGGCTCTCGCGCAGATCGGTGGCGGTTGGCTGGCCCTGGGGGTCGCTGCGCGAGAAGCGCTTCAGCGCCAGCACGATCTTGGCCACCCGGTCCACCGCGGCATTGATGTTGCCGGCGCTGCGCAGCAGGGTGGCCACGGCCTCGGCCAGCTGCAGGATCAGCGCCTGCTGCGGGTGCTGCAGCAGCGCCAGCAGCTCGGGCCTGAGCCCTGTTTCGCCCAGCTGCACCAGCACGCCGGCCGCGCGGCGCGCCTCGCTCACGCCGGCCTGCTCCAGCGCCTCGCCGAGTTCGCGCATGCGCTGGCGCTCCTCGCGGGTGCTGAGCGGGCTGGCCGGCAGGCTGGCGCGCCGGGTCAGCTCGATGAACAGGGCCTGCACGGGCGGCTCCAGCAGCCGGAACAGCCGCGGCAACTCGCTCAGGCACAGCGCCAGCGCGTCGCCGAGGTTGAGGCTGCTGGATTTGATGGCGGCGATCGGGGTGTTGATCTCGTGCGCCACATTGGCCACCAGCTGGCCCAGCGAGGCGAGCTTCTCGTGCTGGATCAGCTGCGCCTGCGCGGCCTGCAGCGCGCTGATGTCGTAGCACACCCAGACCGAGCCGAGCTCCAGGTGCTGCGGGTCGATATGCCGGCCGTGCAGCCGGCATTGGATCGGGCTGCCGTCCTTGCGCACCCATTCGACATCGCCGATCCAATGCTGCTCGGCGGCGATGGCGGCATAGGCGGCCTTGCCCGCCGCCTCGAAGGCCTGGTCGGAGGCAAACAGCACGCGCGTGGAGGCGCCCACCAACTCCTCGGCGCGATAGCCCAGCATCTCCGCCAGGCCGCTGTTGCAGGCCTGGATGCGCCGGTCTCTGACGAACTCGATGCCCACCGCGGCGTTGTCGAAGATGGCTTTCTGTTCGGCCAGGGTGCTGGCCAGCTGCAGGGCCAGCGCGCGCCGGCTGGCCCAGGCCGCCACCAGGCCGGCGCACAGCAGCGCCATCAGCAGGCCGGGCAGCAGGATGGCGAGCAGGCGCGCGTGCTCGGGCGCGTAGCGGCCGCCGGGCAGCGCGCTGAATTCGAAGGCCCACAGGCGCTGCCCCACCACCAGGGTGTCGCGCCGCGTCAGGCCCGCGGCCGGCGCCGCTGCTGTGTCAGGGGCGCTGTCGAACAAGGGCATGGGCGCGGCCGCAGCGGCGCCGCCGGGCCGGGGCTCGGCATAGCCGATGTCGCTGATGCGCACGCGCAGCGCGGGCAGCAGCTGGGCATCGATGGCGCCGCGCATCAGGTCGCCGGCGCGGTAGACCAGGGCGGCGAAGCCCTGCAGCGCGGCGCGGCGCTGTGCCAGTTCGTCCAGCGGCGCGCCGCGACGGTAGATCGGGATGCGCACCACGAAGCCGGTGCGGCCGGCCTCGTCCTGCACCAGCGTGAGCGGTGCGGTGGCCACCGGCATGCCACTGTCGCGCCCGAGCTCCAAGGCCTGCAGATGGGCCGGCGCGGCGGCCAGATCGAGGCCGAAGGCGCGCTCGTTGCCGCGCATCGGCTCGTTGTACTCGATCACATAGTGCAGCGCCTGCGCCTGCACCGGATGGACGTCGAACTGCGGGTAGCCGCCGGCCTCCAGCGTACGGTCGCCGCGCACGCTGGCGACGAAGGCCGCGCGCTCGGCCTCGGGCAGCACGCGCACATACTGCACGGCCTGAAAGCCCGGCGTGCTTTCGCGCAGACGCAAGCGCTCCAGGAACTGATGGAATTGCAGGCGGCTGAGCTCGGGCTGCGCGGCGAACAGGCCGCTGATGCTGCGCAGCGCCGCGAAGTGCGACTGCAGCCGCGTGTCCACCTGGGTCAGCAGGCGCCGGGTGTCGCTGGCGAAGCGGGCGTCAACCTGGCGCTGCTGCTCGCGCGCCACCAGCGCGCAGGCCAGCAGGGTCAGCGCCAGCACCGCGGCGAATGCCAGCAGCACCTGCAGCAGCGTGCGCGCGCCTGGCGCGGGCTTCAGAGCGCCTCCCGGCGCGGCTGGACTTCGTGGCTGCGCTCGCCCAGCTCGACCCGGTTGCGGCCATGCGCCTTGGCCGCGTAGAGAGCCCGGTCGGCGCGCGCCTCCACCGCCGCGATGGTGTCGCCGCGCGCGTAGGCGGCCACCCCGAAGCTGGCGCTGCAATGGCCGAGTTGGGCGAACACATGCTCCTCGACGCGCTGGCGCAGGTTCTCGGCCACCTGCTGGCCGCCCGCCAGATCCGTGTCGGGGCAGATCACCAGAAACTCCTCGCCGCCCCAGCGGCCCACCACATCGCTGGCGCGTATGCGCACTTGCAGGATCTGGGCCAGTGCGATCAGCACCTCGTCGCCCACATGGTGGCCATAGGTGTCGTTGACGCGCTTGAAGCGGTCGATGTCGAGCAGGATCAGCGCGAAGCTGCGGCCGCTGCGGCCCGCGCTGGCGAACTCGCGCTCCAGCACGCGGTCGAGGAAGAGGCGGTTGTAGAGCTTGGTGAGGCGGTCGGTCACCGCCAGCTGCTCGAGCTCGCGGTTCTTGTCCACCAGCTCCTGGGTGCGCTCGGCCACGGTCTGCTCGAGCTCCTCGTTCATGCGCCTGAGCTCCTGCACATGGCGCTGCAGCTCGGCGTTGAGCCGAAAGGCGCGCAGCGCCGCCTGCGCGGTCAGCACCACGTCCTCGTTATGCCAGGGCTTTTCCAGGAAGCGGAACAGATTCGCCTCGTTGATGGCGCGCTTCACGCCGTCCAGATTGCTCTGGCCGGTGAGCATGATGGTGAGCGCCTCCGGCATGCGGCGGTGCACGCGCGCCAGCAGCTCGTCGCCCTTCATGCCCGGCATGATGTAGTCGGCGATGATGACGGCCAGGGTCTGGCCCTCGCGTTCGATCTCGTCGATCAGCTCCAGCGCCTCGGCGCCGCTCTCGGCGATCTCGATCATCTGCCCGTGCAGCAGGTTCTTGCCGAGCAGCGAGCGCAGCGAGGTCAGCACCCCGCCGTCGTCGTCGACGCACAGAATCACCTCATGGCCCATGGTGCCTCCCTCGCGCGAAATCAGAGCACGGCGGGTCGGCTGGCGGCAAAGCGCGCCAAGCCCGCGTCGATGCTGCCCAGCAAGGCCTGGGCGTCCCAGGGCTTGGCAATCATGCTGTCGAGATGGCCCTGCTGGCGCACCCGGTCCACCGCCGCGTCGCTGACCTGGCCCGACAGCAGCACCGTCACCACATAGGGGAAGCGCTGGCGGGCCTGGATGAGGAACTCATCGCCCTTCATGCCCGGCATCAGGAAGTCCGAGATCACCACCAGGGGCACCAGGCCCTGGCCGCTCAGCTCGCCGAGGATTTCCAGGCCCTCCTCGGCGCTCTCGGCGATCTCGATCAGATGCCGCGCGCCGTAGGCCTTGCGCAGCTGGTCGCGCAGCGCGCTCAGCACGATGACCTCGTCGTCCACGCAAAGCAATATTCCCTGCATCAGCTTGTCTCCCTGCTGGCGGTCGGGGCGGGGGCGCATGCGCCGTCCGGTTCAATGGTACGTGCGACTTCGATGCGCCTGGCAAGGATTTTTCTCATGCCTGGCCCAGCGGCAGGAAGACCGTGAAACAGCTGCCCATGCCGGGCTCGCTGCGCACCTCGATGCGGCCGTGGTGCTTGGCGACGATCTTGCTCACGATGTCCAGCCCCAGCCCGCTGCCCTCGCCGGCCGGCTTGGTGGTGAAGAAGGGTTCGAAGATGCGCTTCATCAGCTCGGGCGGGATGCCGGGGCCGCTGTCCGAGATGCTCACCAGCGCCTCCTCGCCCTGGCGCGTCAGCGCAATGCGCAGCCGGCCCTTGTATTGCATGGCCTGCAAGGCGTTGTGGATGAGGTTGGTCCAGACCTGGTTGAGTTCGTCCGGCAGGCACCAGACCGGCGGCACCTCGCCGTACTCGCGCTGCAGTTCGATGCCGCCGCGCAGCTTGCTCTGGTAGATGGTCAGCACGGTCTCGATGCCGTCGCGCAGATCGGCCTCGGCGAATTCGGCGTCGCGGTCGAAGCGCGAGTAGGACTTGAGCGCGAAGATGATCTTGGCCACGCGATCGACCGCCAGGTTGATGTTCTCGGTATTGCTGGCAATCGTCGCGGTGCTGTGCGCGGTGTCGAGGATGAGCCGGCTCTGCGCGTGCATCAGCAGGGGCAGGTAATCGTCCAGCCGCTGCTGCGCGCGCATCTGCACCAGCAGGCCGGCCTTGTGGCGCGCCTCGGCGACGCCGGCGGCCTCCAGCTGCGCCGCGAGCAGGCGCGTGAGGCGGCGCTCCTCGCTGGAGCTCAGCAGCGCCGCGGGCTCCAGGACCTGGCCGATCAGGCGGCTGAAGCAGTCGCGCTGCGGGCCGTCCAGCAGCTGCAGCACGGTGGGCAGATGTTCCAGCGTGTGGCGCAGGGCGTCGGCGATATTGCGGCCGCTGGACTTGACCGCGGCAATCGGCGTGTTGATCTCGTGCGCCACGCCCGCCACCAGCTGGCCCAGCGCGGCCATCTTTTCCGACTGCACCAGTTGCCCCTGGGCCTGGCGCAGCTCCTCCAGCGCATGCGCGGCCTCGCCGCGTGCCGCTTCCACCGCGGCATAGGCGCTGGCATTGGCCAGGGCGATGGCGGCATAGGCCACGGTGGAGCGCAGGATCTCCAGCTCGCGCGCCTGGTAGGCCATCGCCTGGTGGCTTTGCGAAATCACCACGCCGATGCGCTTGCCGTTGGCCACCAGCGGCCACAGCGTCACCGAGCGCATCGGCGCCTGCGCCACCACGCCCTCGGGCGTGGGCGACTGGCTGGATTCCTGCTCGTCCGCCACCATCATCTCGGCCTCGCTCAGGAAGGTGCGCACCGTCAGCCAGCGCAGGTCGGTCAGCATCAGGCTGGACGGCGGCGCCAGCATCTCGTCCTCGACGTAGTAGACGAAGTCCAGCCGGTCGCCGCTGGGCGCCAGCATGGCCACACCGAAGCCGTCCAGCGGCAGCAGGCGGCGCTGGTGCTGGTGCAGGGCCAGGCAGATGGCGTGCATGTCCAGGCTGGTGGTCAGCTCCATGCCCACATTGCCTACCTCGCGCAGCACGTCGGCCGATTTGCCCAGCGCCTGGTTGGCGCTGGAGAGCTCCGCGGTGCGTTCGCGCACCAGCTCGGCGAGGCGGTCGCGGTGGGTGGCCAGCTCTTCCTCGTAGCGGCGCTTTTGCTGCAGGTATTCCGACAGGCGGTCCTGCAGATGGTTGATGCCGCTCACCAGCATGGTCAGCTCGTCGGAGCGGCCGGCGCGGCGCGCCAGGCTCAGGCGCTCGCCCAGCTCCTCGGGCCGCATGCGCGCCAGGTGCATCGCGATGCGGCGCACATGCACGGTGACGAGGCGGCTGAACATCAGCATGATGAAGCCCGCCAGCAGCAGCGACTGCACCAGCTGGGTCAACACGATGGCGCGCACCGCCTCGCGCAGCGAGGCCCAGAGCTGGCGCTCGTCGCCGGCGAGCAGCAACTCGCCCACCACCTCCTGGCGTCCACCCGCATAGGCCTGGTAGATCAGTGGCACCTGGCGCTGTGGCGCGCGCCCGGGGCCTGTCCAGCCGGGGCGGGTGAATTCAAGCCGCTCGGTATGGCTGCCGGCCGCGCCCAGCGTGAGCTCGGCATGGCCGATCGACTGCACCGAGGCGGCGCTGCTGAGGTGCGCCTGGATGGCCTCGCGGTCCATGTCCCAGACCGCCTTGCGCAGCGTGCTCTGGTAGACCTGCGCGATCAGCTCGATCTCCGCCTGCATCGCCGCATGGCGCGTGCGCCAGGCCGACCAGGTCTGTGCCGCCACCGCCAGCAGGGTGAAGATCAGGCAGAAGGCCAGGGTCGCCAGCACCATGCGGGTACCGAGGGACTCGCGGTGCTTGAGCAGGCTGCGCAACAGGCCTCGCTTCACGGGCGTTCATCCCGGGCCGGCAGCGCCGAGCCATTTCCTGCGGATGGCGGCATAGCGCCCGTTCTTCTTGAGCGTTTCCAGCGCCTTGCGGAAGCGCTCGACCTGGGGGTCGGCGGTGGCGGGGCCGAAGGCCATGTAGTAATCCACCTGCAGCTCGGGCAGGGGCAGGGCCTTGGCCAGCAGGCGCGTGCCGTCGTCGCCGGCCTGGCTGGCCAGCTGCTGGGCAATCAGGTCGGTGGTGATCCACAGATCGACCCGCCCCATCTTGAGCTTCTCGAAATTGAGCTGGTTCTTGGCGCTGGACTGCAGCTGCCTGCCCTTGGCAAAGCCATGCGCCTCCAGATACTGCTCGCCGACATCGGCGTTCACGGTGGCGGTCTGCCAGCGCATCGCCTCGCTCAGCGAGCCCAGGCGCAGGCCGCGGCTCGCCAGCGCGTACAGGCTGTACTCCACCTGGGTGAGCACGCCCGCCCACTTGAACAGCGACTCGCGCTGCGCGGTGCGCGCGATCGAGTAGATCAGCACGTTCTCGCCCTGGCGCGCCATCTCGTAGGCGCGCGCCCAGGGCAGCACGCTGAACTCGGCCGTTTGCTGCAGCAGGCTCAGGACCTCCTGGACCAGCTCGGTGCACATGCCGGTGAGCCGCCCGTTCTCGGTGAAGTTGTAGGGCGCGGCCTCCTCGGTGACGATCAGCAGGCCGGGCTGCTGCGCCTGCGCCGCATAGGCGCCCAGCCCGGCGGCGCCGGCCAGGCCCAGCATCAGCTTGCGACGCGCTTGATCATGCATGTGGACGTCCGTAGCTTCCCTAGAGCTTGAGCCTGCCTTCGGCCTTGAGGCTGTCAAAGGCGCGCCGCACCCGCTGCACCAGCGCGTCGGGCGTGGACTGGCTGAAGGCGGCATAGAGCCCGGTGTGCAGCTCGGCCAGGCGATGCACCTTCTCCAGCTGCGCGCAATCGAGTTGCGGCTGCCGGCACAGCACCATCCAATCCGCTTCGGTCAGTAGCACCAGATCCACCCGCTGGTTCAGGAGATGACGCACAGTCTCGACGCTCTGCGATGCCAGCAGCAAGCGGGTGAACCCCTGGCCGCGCAGGAACTGGTGGCGCACATCGTCGCGCACCACGCCGATGCTGTAGGGGCGCGCGTCGGCGAGCCGCTCGACCGCGATGTCATGCCGCGATCGCAGGCGGTAGAAGTCATAGCTCTGCTCCATGAACGCACCGATCCACTTGAACTGCTGCTCGCGCTCGGGCGTGCGGGCAATCAGGTAGATCAGCACATTGGGCTGCTTGAGCGCCAGGTCGTAGGCGCGTGCCCAGGGGTAGATGTCGATGCGGTAATCATCGATGCCGGCGCTGCGCAAGATCAGCTCCAGGCGCGCCGTGGCCGGCCCGCCCACGCGGTCGCCCTCGGCATAGGCGAAGGGGCTGGTTTCCGTCACCAGGTGCAGGGTGGTGGCGCCCGGCTGGGCCGCGCCAGCGCCGGCCGCCAGGCCCAGCAGCAGCGCCAGGGCCGCGCGCCTAGACCACATCGCCTTGATCATCCATAGCCCGCACTCCGGCTGACCTGACGCGAGCCATCTTAGCCAAGCCTGGCGCCCATATGGGATCCATATGCCCGCCCTGCTATGGTTCCGGCATGCTTCTCATCCAGCCGAACCGGCGCCCCTCCTGGCAAGACCTGGCCCTCGCGGCCGCGGTCTGGGGTCTGGCCTGGGCCCTGATGCTGGGCCTGGACGCCCGCCTGGGGCTGGTGAACCTGGCGCTGCTGCCGGTGCTGGCGGCCGCGCTGGCCTCGATCTGGCTGCCGGCCTGGGCGTCGATGCTCGCCAGCCTGCTGGCGGTGCTGGCCTTCAACTGGGCGTTTGTGCCGCCGCGCGGCAGCTTTGCGGTGGATGTGCCGCAGCATGGCCTGCTGCTGCTGTCGATGCTGGCGCTGAACTGGATCACCGCCGTGCTGATGGCGCGCTTGAGCTGGCAGGCCGCGCAGGCGCAGCTGCACGCCAGGCGCGCCGAGCAGCTGCGCGCCTTCAGCGAGGCCTTGCGCGACAGCCCGGAGCCGCTGGCCCAGGCGCCGCTGCTGCATGAAGCGCTGGCCGGTCTGCTGGACGATGCCGTGCTGCTGATGCTGCTGAAAGACCGCCTGCCGGCCGTGAACGAGCCCGCCGCGGTGCAATGGCAGGGCGCCGCGCCGGATGCCGACCAACGTGCCGGCCTGTGGGCCTGCCTGCGCCAGGGCAGTGCCTTCGGCCCCGGCACCGGCCGGCACGAGGAATTGCAGGCCTGGTATCTGCCGCTGCGCGGGCGGCGCGCCAGCCACGGCGCCGCCTGGCTGCGCCTGCCCGGCAACACAGCCCCGGATGCCCAGCTGCGCGCCCATGCCCAGTCCCTGTGCGACCAGCTGGGCCTGGCCTTGGAACGCCAGGCCACCGAGCAGGCCGCGCAGCGCGCGCGCGACGAGGCCAGCGGCCAGGCCATGCGCAACGCCCTGCTGGCGGCGATCTCGCACGACTACCGCACGCCGCTGGCCAGCATCATGGGCGCTGCTTCCTCGTTGCTGGACCAGGACGCGCGCCTCAGCCCGGCGCAGCGCGAGCGCCTGGCCGCCACCATCGTCGACGAGACCGAGGCCCTGAGCCGCCTCACCGACAACGGCCTGCAGCTGGCGCGCCTGGACGCGCCCGGCGTGGTGCTGCGCATGGACTGGGAATCGGCCGAGGAGATCGTCGGCGCGGTGCTGCAGCGCGTGCGCCGCCGTCGCGGCGAGGCCGCCAGGCGCGTGCGTGCGCGGCTCGAGCCGGATCTGCCACTGCTGCGCTGCGATGCCCTGCTGCTCACCCAGCTGCTCGACAACCTGGTGGACAACGCGCTCAAGTACGCGCCCGGCTCGGCCATCGAGCTGCTGGTGCGTTGCGCCAGCGAGGGCGAGCAGAGCTTCATGGTGCTGGCGGTGCGCGATCGCGGCCCCGGCGTGGCGCCGGCCTGGCGCGAGCGCATCTTCAACGTCTTCCAGCGCGGTGTGGAACTCAACCGCGAGCGGCCCGACGGTGAAGAACGAAGGGGTGCCGGCGTCGGCCTGGCCGCCTGCCGCGCCATCGCCCTGGCCCATGGCGGCCGCATGAGCTACCGCGCGCGCAGCCATGGCGGTGCGAGTTTTGAATGCTGGCTGCCGCTCGTGGCGCCGCCGCTCATGAAGGATGATGAAGCATGAGTCTGCGAGTCATGCTGGTCGAGGACGACCGCGAGCTGCGCACCACGCTCAAGGGGGCGCTGCGCGTCGAGGGCTACGAGGTCGACAGCGCCGCCAGCCTGGCCGAGGGCCTGGCCCTGCTGGCGCATGGCGAGCCGCCCGATCTGCTGCTGCTGGACCTGGGCCTGCCCGATGGCGAGGGCGAGCAGCTGCTGGCCACGCTGCGCAAGGTGAAGTCGACGCCGGTGCTGGTGATCTCGGCGCGCGAGGCCGATGGCCAGAAGGTGCGCCTGCTCGACGCCGGCGCCGACGACTATCTCGTCAAGCCCTTCAGCGTCAGCGAGCTGCTGGCGCGCATGCGTGTGGCGCTGCGCCATCGCGGCGTGCACACCCAGGCGGCCATCACGCGCTACGCGCAGGGCGGCCTGGTGGTGGAGCTGGCGGCGCACCGCGTCAGCCTGGATGGCACCGAGGTGCACCTCACGCCCACCGAGTTCAACTTGCTGGCGCGCCTGGTGCGCAGCGCCGGCCAGGTGGTCACGCACCGCGCGCTGCTGGCGGACGTGTGGGGCCCCGAATACACCGAGCACACCCATTACCTGCGGCTCTACATGGCGCAGCTGCGCGCCAAGCTGGAGGCCGACCCGGCCGACCCGCAGCGCCTGCTGACCGAGCCGGGGGTGGGGTACCGGCTGGCCGACTGAGCCGACCCTTATGCGTTCCTGATGCCGGCGCCGCGATGCTGCGCCCATCCACAGCATCAGGTGATCAGCTTGTCTACCCACACACCCGCCCGCCAAGGGCTTGCCGCCCTCACGCTCGGTGCCATCGGCGTCGTCTATGGCGACATCGGCACCAGCCCGCTCTACACCGTCAAGGAAATCTTTCTGCCCGCCACCGGCGTGGCGCTCAACCCGGCCAATATCACCGGCGCGGTGTCGGTGATCATCTGGGCGCTGATGCTGGTGGTGACGCTCAAGTATGTGATCCTGATCCTGCGCGCCGACAACCGCGGCGAGGGCGGCGGCCTCGCGCTCACCGCGCTGGCGGCACAGGCGGTGCAGGGCCGGCCGGCCTTGCGTGGCGCCCTGCTGCTGCTGGGCGTGTTCGGCGCCACGCTGTTCTATGGCGACAGCGTCATCACCCCGGCGATCTCGGTGATGGGCGCGATCGAAGGCCTGGAGGTGCTGACGCCGGCGCTCAAGCCCTATGTGCTGCCGATCTCGCTGGCCATCCTGGTGGGCCTGTTCATGATCCAGCGTTTCGGCACCCACGCGGTGGGCAAGATCTTCGGGCCGGTGATCGTGCTGTGGTTCGGAGTGCTGGGGGTGATCGGCCTCATGCATATCCAGCAGCAGCCGGCCATCCTGGCGGCGCTCAACCCCCTGCATGCCTGGGCCTTCCTGAGCGAGCGCGGCTGGCACTTGTTTGCCGCGGTGGGCGCGATCGTGCTGGCGCTCACAGGCGCCGAGGCGCTTTATGCCGATATGGGCCATTTCGGCGCCAGGCCGATCCGGCTGGCCTGGACCGGCCTGGTGTTCCCGGCGCTGGCGCTCAACTACATGGGCCAGGGCGCGCTGCTGATCGGCGACCCGGGCGCGATCGAGAACCCCTTCTACCGCCTCTTCCCCGACAACCTGGTGCTGCCCGCCGTGGTGCTGGCCGCACTGGCCGCGGTGATCGCCTCGCAGGCGGTAATCTCGGGCGCCTATTCGATGACCAAGCAGGCCATCCTCTTGGGCTTTCTGCCGCGCATGGAGCTGCGCAACACCTCCGCCCGCGAGGCCGGCCAGATCTATGTGCCGGGCGTCAACTGGGCGCTGCTGGCGGGCGTGGTGGCGGCGGTGCTGCTGTTCGGCAGCAGCTCGGCGCTGGCCGGCGCCTATGGCATCGCGGTCACGCTGACCATGATGATCACCACCGTGCTGACCTTCTTCGTGGTGCGCGACGGCTGGAAGCTGCCGGCGCCGTTGGCGATCGTCGCCACGCTGTTCTTCCTCGCCATCGATGCCCTGCTGGTGGCCGGCTGCGCCATCAAGTTCCTCGATGGCGGCTGGTTCCCGCTGCTGCTGGGCCTGCTGCTGTTCGTGCTGATGAGCACCTGGCAGCGCGGCCGCCAGCTGCTGCTGCAGGGCATACGCAGCGAAGGCCTCGAGCTGGAACCCTTCATCGAGACCCTGAGCGATGCGAGCATCCACCGCGCCCAGCGCACCGCGGTCTATGCGGTGGCCAACCCCGAGACGGTGCCGCAGGCGCTGCTGCACAACCTCAAGCACAACCAGGTGCTGCACGAGACCAATGTGATCCTCACGGTGAAGTTCGCCGAGCGGCCCTGGGTGCCGGAGGCCGAGCGCGTGGCCCTGCAGGCGCTCGCGCCGGGCTTCTGGCGCGTGGCCCTGTGTTACGGCTTCATGGACCAACCCCATGTGCCCCAGGCCCTGGCCCTGTGTGCCGCCAAGGGGCTGGTGATCGAGCCCTTCGAGACCAGCTACTTCCTCAGCCGCGAGACGGTGGTGCCCACGCCCGGCGCCGGCATGGCCAACTGGCGCGAGCGCCTGTTCGCGGCGCTGAGCCGCAACGCCGGCAGCGCGGCCGAGTTCTTCCACCTGCCCGACAACGCCGTCGTGGAATTGGGCACGCGCGTGCAGATCTGAGGCCGGCGGGGCGGCTGCCTTGATCGCTTAGACTCAGCGCGGGGAGTTGTGCGATTGGCGTAAAAATGGCCTTCGCCGGCGCAGGGCGTCACGGACGAAAGGCAAACAACTTTGGGCATGGCTTGGCGTGCCGCGCGGCCAGCGCGGCGTTCATGCTTGCGGCAATGGGCCGCCTGGGGCTGCGGCGTTCTGCCGTGGTGGCCGGCGTTCGGCCAGGGCCTGGCCGGCGACCGGCTGGCGGTGATCTATCCCGAGATCGGCGAGCCCTTTCGCGCCGTGTTTGCCAAGATCCTGGAAGGCATCGATGAGCGTGCCCAGCAGCGCGTGCCGCGCATCGCGGTGGCGGCCGATGCCGACGCGCTGGCGCTCGCCAGCGAGCTGCGCCGCCGCGAGCTGAAGGTGGTGATCGCGCTGGGCCGTGCCGGCCTGCGCGTGGCGACCGCGCTGGACCCCGCCATCGAGGTGGTGGCCGGCGGCGTCATCAGCCCCAACGAGGCCGACGCCCGCGCCGCCACCCTGCTGAGCCTGGCGCCCGACCCGCTGCTGCTGATGCAGCGCCTGAAGAGCCTGCAGCCGGGGGTGAAGCGCGTCACCGTGGTCTATTCGCCGCGCCATAGCGCCTGGCTGATGCGCCATGCCCAGCCGGCGGCGCGCCAGCTCGGGCTGGAGCTGCGCGCGCTGGAGGTGGACGAGCTCAAGAGCGCCTTGCGCCAGTACCAGGACTTCTTCGCCCAGGCCGCGCCGCAGGACGCGCTGTGGCTGCCGCAGGATCCGCTCACGGTGGATGAATCGGCGGTGCTGCCGCTGGTGCTGCAGGAATGCTGGAACCGCAACCTGGCGCTGTTCTCCAGCAATCTGGGCCATGTGCGGCGCGGCGCGCTGTTCTCGCTCTATCCCAACAACCTGGAACTCGGCCGCAGCCTGGCCAGCAGCGCGCTGGCGCAGCTGGCCCGCCAGGCCGGGGCCCCGCGCGGCGCCCAGCCGCTGCGCGATGTGCATGCGGCGCTCAACACCCGCACCGCCAGCCACCTCGGGCTGGATCTCAGCCCCCAAGTCCAGCGCAGCTTCGAGCTGCTGCTGCCCGAGCGATGAGCGCCGTCTCCTTCCTGTCATCACGCGGCTGGCTGGACGCGCTGCGCCATGCCACCTTCCGCCGCCAGCTCACCGTGGTGGTGGCGGCGGGCGTGCTCAGCGTGGCGGCGGTGTCGGCGGTGGTGTCGAGTTGGCAGGGCAGCCTGCAGGTGCGCGAGACCCTGGTGCGCCAGGGCCTGAACCTGGCCACCAGCCTGGCCCAGCAAAGCCAGCTGGCGCTGCTCACCGAGGGCGCGGAGAACGCGCGCGAGCCGATCGAGCGCGCCTTCTCCTTCCCCGATGTGCTGCGCGTGGAACTGCTGCACGCCGATGGCGAGGCCCTGGTGGCGCGCGGCAACGCCCCGCCCATGGCCGCCTCCAAGCCGCAGTCCGATGCCCTGGGCCCCTATCTGGAGGCCGAGACCGACGACGCCTGGAGCTTCGTGGCGCCGGTGCGCACCCAGCCGGCCGAGGCCTCGCCCTTCGAGGCGCGGGCGCCGCGCGCCGAGCTGCTGGGCTATGTGCGCGTGACCCAGGGCAAGGCGGCGCTGGTGCAGCTGGTGCGGCGCCTGGTGGCGATCAATTTCGGCGTCGGCCTGGCGCTCTCGGCCCTGCTGCTGTGGGCGCTGCGCCTGCTGGCGCGGCGCCTGACGCGGCCGCTGGGCGAGCTGTCCGAGGTGATGCTGCGCGCCGGCGAGGGGCGCATAGGCCTGCGCGCGCGGCTCTCGGGCCCGCGCGACATCGCCAGCATGGCCCAGGTCTTCAACGGCATGATGGAGAGCCTGGAGCAGCGCGAACAGGAGCTGCAGCAGAAGAACGCCGAGCTGGCCCGCCATGCCGCCACGCTGGAGGAGCGCGTGGCCGAGCGCACCCATTCGCTCACTGCCGCCAACCGCGAGCTGCAGGGCGCGCTCGACACCTTGCGCGAGGCGCAGAAGCAGCTGGTGGAGGCCGACAAGCTGGCCTCGCTGGGCCGGCTGGTGGCGGGGGTGGCGCATGAGCTCAACACGCCGCTGGGGAATGCCCTGATCTCGGCCTCGGCGCTGGAGGCCGAACAACACCATATGAGCGAGGCGGTGAAGAGCGGCCAGGTGCGCAGAAGCGATTTCAATCGCATGCTGGCCAACAGCATCGAGGGCAATGCCCTGGTGGTGCGCAATGTGCAGCGCGCCGCCGACATCATCCGTGGCTTCAAGCAGCTGGCGCTGGACCAGACCACCGAGATGCGGCGCGAGTTCCGCGCCGACGAGGTCATCCACGAGCTGCTCGCCAGCCTGCAGCCGATGTTCCGCCACACCCCCTTCCGCATCGAGGCCGAGCTGGAGCCCGGCCTGCGCATGGACAGCTATCCCGGCCCGCTCGGCCAGGTGGTCAGCAATATCGCCCAGAACGCCCTGGTGCACGGCTTTGCCGGGCGCGCGCAGGGGCTGCTGAAGGTGCAATGCCACGCGCTGGGCGCCAACCAGGTGCAGATCATCTGCAGCGACGACGGCCAGGGCATGGACGAAGCGGTGCGCTCGCGCGTCTTCGAGGCCTTCTTCACCACCCGTTTCGGCCAGGGCGGCTCGGGCCTGGGCATGCAGATCGTGCACAGCCTGGTGACCGGCCTGCTGGGCGGCCGCATCGTGGTGGAAAGCCGGCCCGGCGCGGGCACGCGCATCCTCATCACGCTGCCGCGGCGGGCGCCGCAGCAGCAGCAACTTGCGGTCAGCCACCGCAGCGAGGCGCCATGAGCAAGCCACTCCTTGCCCTGGGCCTGCTGCTGTGCGGGCTGGCGCAGGCGCAGAGCAGCGAAGAGCAAGACCTGGCCCTGGCCTTTGGCGACAGCGCCCTGGTGAGCATCGCCACCGGCAGCGCCCAGCCGCTGCGGCGCGCGCCGGCGGTGGCCGCGGTGATCACCGCCGCCGACATCGAGGCGATGGGCGCCAGCGATCTGGACCAGGTGCTGGAGCGCGTGCCCGGCCTGCATGTCGGGCGCGGCAGCGGCACGTACACGCCGCTTTACGTGGCGCGCGGCATCTACAGCCAGTTCAATCCGCAGATCCTGATGCTGCAGAACGGCGTGCCGATGACGACCCTGCTGGTGGGCAACCGCGGCAATGGCTGGGGCGGCCTGCCGGTGCAGCACATCGCGCGCATCGAAGTCATGCTCAGCCCCGGCTCGGCGCTGTACGGCTCCGACGCCTATGCCGGCGTGATCAACATCGTCACCAAGGGGCCGCGCGATCTGCACGGCGGCGAGGCCGGCCTGCGCCTGGGCTCCTTCGGCGCGCGCGATGCCTGGCTGCAGCAGGGCGGCAAGCTCGGGCCGGCCGAATACGCCGCCTTTGTGCAGCGCGGCCGCGGCAAGGGCGCGCGCAATCTCGTCGAGGCCGATGCCCAGAGCTTCAACGACGCCACCTTCGGCTCGCATGCCAGCCTGGCGCCCGGGGCGCTCAACAACGGGCACGACAGCTGGGATGCGAACCTCGATCTGGCGCTGGAGGGCTGGCGCTGGCGCATCAACTACAAGCTGCGCGAGCTCGGCACCGGGGCCGGCATCTCGCAGGCGCTGGACCCGCAGGGCCTGTACCGCACCGAGCGCCTGGTGAGCGACCTGAGCTGGCAGCAGGCGGCGCTGCTGCCGGACCTGAGCGCCGGCTTCGGGCTCAGCGCCCTGCATTACAGCCAGCAGTTTCCGCGGCCGCTGCAGATCTACCCGGCGGGCGTGCGCTTTCCCACCGGCGTGTTTGCGGACGGCATGTTCGGCGCGCCCGAGACCTGGGAGCGCCAGTGGCGCCTGCATGCCTACCTGGGCTACGAGGGCCTGGCCCACCACAAGCTGCGCGCCGGCCTGGGCTACGAGGACCTGGACCTCTACCGCACGCGCGAGCTGAAGAACTTCGCCTTCGCCGCCAACGGCCTGCCGATCCCGCTGCCGACCATCACCGACCACAGCGACATCGACCCCTTCATGCGGCCGCAGCGCCGCAGCGTGGCCTATGCCTATCTGCAGGACGACTGGCAGCTGGCGCCCGACTGGACGCTCACCCTGGGCCTGCGGCACGACCGCTACTCCGACTTCGGCAACACCACCAACCCGCGCCTGGCCCTGGTCTGGGAGGCTGCCTACAACCTCAGCGCCAAGCTGCTCTACGGCCAGGCCTTTCGCGCGCCGGCCTTCAACGAGCAGTACAGCATCAGCAACCCGGTGGCGCGCGGCAACCCGGCGATCCGGCCCGAGACCCTGGCCACGCGCGAGGCCCAGCTGATCTGGCAGCCCGGGCGCCATCTGCAGCTCAGCCTGGCGGCCTTCGAGCACCGGCTCAGGGATCTCATCCGCACCACCCCCAATGCGCAGCCCGGCACCGGCACCACCTTCAACAACACCGGCGACCAGAGCGGGCGCGGGCTGGAGCTGAGCGGCAGCTGGGACCCGGGCGCCGGCCTGCATCTGCAGCTGAGCCTGAGCCAGCAGCGCTCGCGCGACGAAAGCAGCGGCCGCAGCCCCGGCTATGCGCCGCGCCGCCATGCCTATCTGCTGGCCGACTGGCGCGTCAGCGAGGCCTGGCAGCTGGGTGCGCAGCTCAACCGGGTGGCGGGCCGCGAGCGCCCGCCGGGTGATGTGCGCCCGCCGGTGGCCGACTACACCAATGTCGATCTGAGCCTGCGCCACGCGCCGCAGGGCGCGCGCTGGTCGGTGGCCGCGCTGCTGCGCAATGCCACCGACAGC
This sequence comes from Roseateles sp. FW301-B2, assembly GCF_058788955.1. Classification (NCBI taxonomy): domain Bacteria; kingdom Pseudomonadati; phylum Pseudomonadota; class Betaproteobacteria; order Burkholderiales; family Sphaerotilaceae; genus Roseateles; species Roseateles sp. FW301-B2. The sequence goes on along the minus strand of NZ_JBYTBE010000003.1, from coordinate 103,771 downwards.
GACCAGCGCGAGCCCAGCCTGGCGCCGGGCCGTCTCGTCAACGACCTGCCCTTGGCGCCGCGCAGCCTGAGCGTGGAGCTGGACTTCCGCTACTGAGGAGACCGCCATGATCCGCCACGCCTGCCTGCTGATGGTCTGCATGCTGAGCGCGGTGGCGCATGCCCAGACGGCCGCCGAAGAGCAAGACCTGGCCCTGGCCTTCGGCGACAGCGCCACCATCTCGGTGGCCAGCGGCGCCAGCCAGCAGCTGCGCCGCGCCCCCGCGGTGGCCAGCGTGTTCAGCGCCGAGGACATCCGCGCCAGCGGCGCCACCGACCTGACCCAGGTGCTGGAGCTGGTGCCGGGCCTGCATGTGGCGCGCTCGCTGCTGGTCTACGACCCGCAGTACCAGCTGCGCGGCGTGGGCAACACCTTCAACCAGCAGATCCTCATGCTGGTCGACGGCGTGCGGCTGCAAAACCCCGATCTGGGCGGGCAGGACGAGCTTTGGATCAGCCTGCCGGTGGACCAGATCGAGCGCATCGAGGTGATACGCGGACCCGGTTCGGCCCTGTATGGCGCGGACGCCTTCTCGGGCGTGATCGCCATCACCACCAAGCGCGGTGCCGGCCGCCGTGCCGGCGAGGCGCGCCTGACGCTGGGCAGCTATGGCACGCGCGCGCTCAGCCTGCAGCAGGGCGCGGCGCTGGGCAGCGGCAGCTGGTCGGCCTATGCGCACGCCGGGCGCAGCGCGGGGCCCGACCCCGTGGTGGAGGCCGACGCGCAGACCGCCCTGGATGCGCTGTTCGGCACCCGGGCCTCGCTCGCGCCCGGGCGCCTGCACACCGGGCACCGCGATCTCGATCTGGGCCTGCAGCTGGCCTGGCAGGAGCTGCGGTTGCAGGCGGGCTTCAAGCGCCGCGACGGCATCGGCAGCGGGGCCGGCCTGGCCCAGGCCCTGTCCGACCGCGACTGGGCCCGCTCCGACACCAGCACGCTGGCCGTGGACTACCAGCGCCAGGGGGTGGCGCCGCAATGGGATCTGCAGGCCCATGCCGCGCTGGCGCGCTACCACGTGGACTCCTGGTTCGTGCTTTTCCCCGCCGGCGCCTTTGGCGGCGCCTACCCCGAGGGCATGCAGGGCGGGCCGGGCCGCGATTCGCGCGTGGCCGAGGCGTCGCTGGGCGCGGTCTACAGCGGCTGGAGCGGACATCGCTGGCGCGCCGGCCTGGGCCTGCTGGACAGCCATATGCACGACACCTGGGAAGTGAAGAACTTCAATTTCGAGTTCATCCCCGGCGTCGGCAATGTGCCGGTGCCGCTGGGCGCGCTGCAGCGCGTGGCCGATGCGGACCGCTATGTGCAGCCGCAGCGCCGCCGCGTCGCCTATGTGCTGCTGCAGGACGAATGGCAGCTGGCCAAGGATTGGACGCTCACCGCCGGCCTGCGCCACGACCACTACGACGACGTCGGTGGTACCACCAACCCGCGCGTCGCGCTGGTCTGGGATGCCGCCTACAACCTCACCGTCAAGGCCCTGCACGGCCAGGCCTTCCGCGCGCCCAGCTTCGCCGAGCTGCACAACATCAACAACCCGGTGAACCTGGGCAATCCGCGCCTGCGGCCCGAGCGCATGCGCACCACCGAGCTGGTGGCCGACTGGCAGGCCAGCGCCGATCTGCACCTGGTGCTGAACCTGTTCGACTACCGCATGCGCGACATCATCCGGCCGGTGCCGAATGCCGATCCGCTCACCGGCACCACGGCGGCCAACCTGGGCAGCCAGCATGGCCGCGGCCTGGAGCTGGAAGGGCATTGGCAGGCCGGTCCGGACTGGCGCCTGGTGGGCAGCTATGCCTACCAGCACAGCGTGGACGGGCTGACGGGGCGGGCCAGCGCCGATGCGCCGCGCCAGATGCTGAAGCTGGGGGCCGACTGGCGCTGGGGCCCGGACTGGGCGCTGAACCTGCAGGCCCGCCACGTCGCCGACCGCGCGCGCGCCGCCGGCGACGCCCGCGCGCCCATCAAGGACTACAGCCTGCTGGACCTGAGCCTGCACTGGCGCCGCGAGGCGCAGCAGGGCTGGAGCCTGCAGCTGGGGCTGCGCAACGCGCTGGACGCCGACGCGCGCGAGCCCAGCCCGGCGCCCGGCAATATCCCCAATGACTTCCCGCTGGCGCGGCGTAACTGGGTGCTGGAGGCGGGCTACCGCTTCTAGCCTGCCGGCGGCGGCGTTCTAGAATCCGCCCCCCGGCGCCATCCAGGCGCCCAGCCAGCGCGTCCATGAACATCGTCGTCAACGAAGAACTCAAAGCCTATATCGATCCGCTCACCCCCGATGAGCATGCCGCGCTGGAGCGCAGCATCCTGGCCGAGGGCTGCCGCGACGCGCTGGTGTTGTGGGGCGAGGTGCTGGTGGACGGGCACAACCGCTACGGCATCTGCGTCAAGCATGGCCTGCCCTTCCAGACGGTGCAGAACCCGCGCTTCAAGTCGATCGAGGACGTGCACCTCTGGATGATCGACCAGCATCTGGGCCGGCGCAGCGTGTCGGACTTCCAGCGCGGCGTGCTGGCGCTGCGCAAGAAGGAGATCGTGGCGGCGCGCCGCGCGGTCGCCCTGCACACCGAGCCCGACGAGAGCCGTGCCGATGCGCCGCAGCTGCCGCCCACCGACCCGCTCAACACGCGCGAGGCGATTGCCAAGGCGGCGCGCATCAGCAGCAACCAGGTGGTGCTGATCGAGAAGATCCAGAAGCAGGCCGCGCCCGAGCTGGTGGCGGCCGTCAAGTCGGGCGAGATCACCATCAGCGCCGCCGCCGCGGTGGCCAGCCTGCCGGTGGAAGAGCAGGTGGCCGCGGCCGCCGCCGGCAAGACCGAGCTCAAGCAGGCCGCCAAGCGCGCGCGTGCCGCCAAGGCCAGGCCGGCGAAGGCGGCCGAGGCGGCGGCGGCCGATCAGGCGGAGGGGGCCGAACAGGCCGCCGCGCAAGACCTGACCCCGCTGAGCGAGTCTGAGGCCGACGAGCTGCAGCGCCTGCGCGCCCGCGTGGCCGAGCTGACGGTGGAGAACGCCGTGCTACGCCAGCAGCTCGCCGCCCTGCAGCGCTGAGTTCATGGCCGCATAGCCCAGGCCCAGGCCCTGGCCGAACAGGCCGGCCGTGGCCTGCTGCTGCAGGAAATCGCGGATCTGCGCCTGGGCCTGCCCGTAGGCCAGCAGGAAGGGGGCCGGCCCGACGCTGAAGCGCCGCGCCCCGGCCGCATGCAGCTGCTCGATCGCCGGCATGCCGGGCATCACCATCAGGTTCAGCGGCATGCCTATGGCCGGGGCCAGGCTGCGCACCTCGTCGACGCTGGCGAGGCCGGGCAGAAAGGCGCCGTCGGCGCCCGCCTCGCGGTACAGGCGCAGCCGCTCCAGGCTCATCGCCGCGGCCGCCGCCCCGCTCGCCAGCCGGCGCAGATAGACGTCGCTGCGCGCGTTGATGAAGAAGGGCCGGTCGCTGCCCAGCGCGCCGCGGATGGCCGCGATCTTGGCCGCCAGCAGGGCGGGGGCCTGGTCGCCGTCTTCGAGATTGATGCCCACCGCGCCGGCGTCGGCGACGGCGCGGGCCAGCGCGGCCACGGCGGCCGGATCGGCGCTGTAGCCATCCTCCAGGTCGACACTCAGCGGCACGCTCAGCACCCGGGCCAGGCGGCGCACCGCGGCCAGCAGCTCCGCGGGCGGCAGGGCGCCGCCATCGGCATAACCGAGCGACCAGGCCAGCGAGGCGCTGGAGGTGGCGATGGCCGGCGCGCCGGCCAGCTCGAACAGGCGCGCGCTGGCGGCGTCCCAGGCATTGGGCAGCAGCAGCGGCGCCGGGGCCTGGTGCAGGGCTTGGAAGCGGTGGAAGGCGGTCATGGCAGGTCTCGAGGAATGAGCCTGCATGCTAGGCGGCGCGCCGACGCGCGTCTGGCCGTTTTCGGACCTCTGCCTCAGGACGCCCTACAGCGGCAGCTCGGTGTAGTACCTGCCGCCGTGGAAGATCAGCGGCTGGGCGCTTTCGGCGAAGCTGCAGCGCTCCACCTCGCCGACGAAGATGACGTGGTCGCCCTCCTCGTACTGGCTGCGGTTGGCGCATTCGAACACCGCGGCCACGCCTTCCAGCACGGGCGCACCGCCGGCGCCCTCGCGCCAGGCCACGCCGGCAAAGCGGTCGATGTCGCGGGTGGCGAAGCGCTGCGCCAGGGCCTTCTGGTCGGCCGCCAGGATGTTGATGGCGTAGTGCGAGCCGCGGCTGAACACCGGCATCGAGCCGGCGCGCTGGGCCAGGCTCCATAGCACCAACGGCGGCGCCAGCGACACCGAGTTGAAGGAGTTGGCCGTCAGGCCCACCAGGCTGCCGTCGGGCGCGCGCGCGGTCACGATCGTCACGCCGGTGGCAAACATGCCCAGGGCCGAGCGGAACTGCAGGGTGTCGAGCGGGTCGGCGGCAGTGGCCTGGCTGGGAACGGAGGGCGACAGGGTCATGCGCCTATTGTCAGGGCAGAGCGAATGCCCCCGCATTCTCTGCGGCAGATCAAATCCGCCGGCTGCGGAATTTGCGCTGCCTCATGACCGTGATCGCCGCGATGGGTTGCACTGCGCTCATGACAGCAGAGGATGGGAGACCCTTATGTTGCCTTGGACCATATTGCCCACGGGCCTGGACGCCTGCGGCCCGCAAGGGATCAGCGGCGACTGCGATCTGACCCTGCTCAACCAGCAGCGCCTGCACGGCCGGCTGGATCAGTTTCACGATGGTGATCGCTCCATCGACCTGCGCATGGCGCGCCAGCGCGGGCTCGTGAGCCTGCCGCTGCGCGAGGTGCAATGGCTGCGCATGCGCGCGCCCGCCGAGGCCGCCGCGGCGCTGGCCGCCGCACCGGCGGCGGCGGTGCCGATCCGCCTCAGCGGCCCTTGCGCCCGGCCGGTGCCGGGCCTGTGCCTGCGCTCGCGCGCGGTGCCGGGCGGGCTCTGGCTGGACCTGCTGGACGCCCAGGGCGAGGTGCACCGCTGGTTCGTGCACGACGTGCCGCAGGTGGAGCTGAAGCGCTTGAACTGAGGGGGCAGCGTCAGCGCAGCATCGCCACGGCGGTGCCGAGCAGCACATAGGTTTCCAGTTCGGCGCTGTCCACCCAGGCTTGCGGCCAGGCGCTCCATACCACCGCAACCACCTGTTCGGCGGGGTTGATGTAGATGAACTGCCCGTAGATGCCTTCGGCGGTGAAGGCGCCATCGTGCATCTCCAGCGCATCCGCCCCGGTGGGGAAGGACCACCACTGGTAGCCGTAGCCCAGCGGGTAGCCCGGGTAGAGCTGGCCGCAGGCGGTGGTGGCCGAGTCGGGGTGGCCGGCGAGATCGCGCCAGCCCGACGGCAACACGGCCAGGCCGTCGATACGGCCCTGTTGAAGTACGAACTGGCCCAGCCGCCCGTAGTCGCGCAGCGTGGCGCTGAAGTTGTTGCCGCCCATCTCGAGGCCGCCGACGCCGTCGAGCATCCAGTAGCCGTCGGCCTCCATGCCCATCGGGGCCCAGATCTTTTGCGACAGATAGTCGCTCAGGGTCCGGCCGGTGGCGCGCGCGATCACCGCGCCCAGCACATAGCTTTCGCCGGTGCTGTAGCAGAACGCCGTGCCCGGCGCGGCGGCGCGTGGGCGCGAACGCATCAGCTCCATCACCGTGCCGCGGCCCCCGCTGGAGCAGGCCTGGGCCAGCCTGGCGATGTCGGAGTCAGCGCCGGCGCTGTAGTCCTCGTTCCAGGCCACGCCCGAGCACATGCGCAGCAGCTCGCGGATCGTGTTGGCCTGGTAGGCGCTGCCCGCCAACTCGGGCAGGTAGCGCGTCAAGGGCTCGTCCAGGCTGGCGATGCTGCCGTCCTTGAGCGCCGCGCCCATCAGGGTGGCAGTGAGCGACTTGGCTGCCGAAAACGAGGTCCAGCGCGTGCTGGCGTCGTTGCCCATCGCGTAGCGCTCCAGCGCCACCTCGCCGTTCTTCAGGATCAGCAGGCCGCTGCTGCGCTGGCGCTGCATGTAGTCGTCGATGCTGTAGGAACGGTCTGCCAGGCTGTAGCTCAGCCCGGACAGCTGGCGGGCATGCGCGGTCAGTGGCCTGGCAGCGCTGCCGCGCCGTATCACCCGGGTGGGCGCCAGCCGGTCGGCATGTCGAAAGGTCGCGACCTGGTTCTCCGGCGTGGTCGTGAGCAGATTGGGCGAGACGCGCTCGTCAATCTCGTCCGCGCCGCCGCCGCAGCCGGCCAGCCAGGGCAGACTGCCCAAGGCGAGCCGGCTCATCAGTTGCAGCGAGCCGCGTCTGCTGTAGGTGGGTCTCATCATGTCTCCGTCCTTGTGGGTGCTTGGGGAGGCGCGTCGGCCTCGGCGGCAGGGTAGGCGGGGGGCGCGCGGCGCACGAGTTCGCAGATGCAGGGTCCGCAAATGAGGAGGCTTCGCAAGCAGGCGCCGGCCGGCTAAGCTGGGGCGCCGCGCGAATCCTGCCCGCATGTCCGACCCCCTCAGCCCCGCCACCTTGGAGCGCTTCAGCGCCGCCCTGCTGCGGCTGGGGGCCTTGGCCCATGAGGCCAGCGCCGCCGAATTTCTGGGCCAGGCCGTCAGCGTCCTGAGGGCGCAGATCCCCTTTGCACGCGGTTGGTGGGGCCTGGGCACCGATCTCGGCCCCGGCAAGGTGCCGGCCATCTATCAGACCCAGACGATCGGCCTGCCGGACAGCTTTACCGCCGAGTGGCGCGCCATCGCGCTGGTGGACAGCTTTGCCGAGACCACGCTCAGGCAGGCCGGCCAGGTGCAGCGCTTCGAGGCTTCGCAGGACGACGACTCGCCCGCGGAGGTCGCGGCATTCAGCCAGCGCCATGGCCTGCACCATGGCATGGCCTTGCGCATCGACGCGCTGGCGAGCGGGCATGGCTTCTTCATGGTCGTGTACCGCGACGCCGCGGCTGCGCCGTTCGACGCGGCCGAGGCGCTGCTGTTCAAGCAATTGTTGCTGCATGCGTTGCAGCTGTGGCATCAGCGCCTGCGCGACGCCTTGTCGGCCGTGGCGCAGGAGGAGTTGGCGCGCGCCGCTGTGGCGGCGCTGCCCGACGGGCGCCTGCTGTTCGCCGGCCCGGCCCTGTGCGAACTGCTGTGGTCGCATTGGCCGCAATGGGACGGCATCACCTTGCCGGCCGAACTGCTGGCCCAGCTGCGGCGCCTGCCCCAGCAGCTGCGCCTGCCCGGCGGTACGCTGCACGCCAGCCGCCGCGGCGAACAGCTCTGGTTGCTGCGGCGCGCCGAGGCCGGTGGCCGGCCCGGGCTGGCGCCGCGCAAGATGCGGGTGGTGCATCTGTTTGCCGAGGGCAAGTCCTACAAGGAGATTGCGCGCGAGCTGGCCCTGAGCCCGGCGACGGTGCGCACCTATCTGCGCGACGCCTATCTGAGCCTGGGGGTCAGCAACAAGATCGAGCTGGGCGAGGCGCTGCGAGGCCAGGGGCGGACCGCCCGGACTCCCTAGAATCCGCGCATGTCATCGACCCCCAGCGCCGCCCTGCCGCCCCCGCAGCAACAGCCCACCCTCAGCGCCCGCGCCGCGGCCCTCTACCGCCTGGCGGTGGTCTGCCTGCTGGGCTTTGCCTCGGGCCTGCCGCTGGCGTTGACCGGCCAGGCCATGCAGGCCTGGCTCTCGGCCGAGGGCCTGGACGTGGCCACCATCGGCTTTTTGAGCCTGGTGGGCATGCCCTATACCTTCAAGTTCCTGTGGGCGCCGCTGATGGATCGCTTCGAGCTGCCGCTCCTGGGCCGGCGCCGCGGCTGGATCGTGTTGACCCAATTGCTGCTGGCCGGCGCCCTGCTCTTGATGGCAGGCACCTCGCCCGGCGCGGCGACGCGCGCCTTCGCGCTGCTGGCGGTGCTGGTGGCCTTTCTCTCGGCCTCGCAGGATGTGGTGATCAATGCCTACAGCACCGATGTGCTGGCCGCCAGCGAGCGCGGCCTGGGCAGCTCGCTGCAGGTGGTGGGCTACCGCATGGCGATGATTCTCTCGGGCGGCGTGGCCTTCATCTGGGTGGACGTGGCGCAGGGCGGCGGCTGGAGCTGGCCCGAGGTCTACCGCCTGATGGCCGGGCTGATGCTGGCCGCCGCCGCCTTCTCGGCGCTGGCGCTGCCGCGCCTCAGGCAGGCGGCCGCGCCGGCCAGCGTGGCGCGCCATGACATCCTGGGCTTTGTCGCCGTGGTGCTGGCGGTGGTGGCTGGCGTGGTGCTCACCGAGCAAGCCCTGACCCCCGCGATCAAGGCCCTGCTGGCGCCGTTGTGGGCGGGCAGCAGCGTGGCCACCGGCCTGCAGGGCAAATGGACCGACCTGCTGATCCTGCTGGCCGGCATCGCGCTGACCCTGCCGCTGACCGCCTGGGCGGCGCGCGCGGCGCGCTTCGAGACCCTGCTGGGCGGCCTGCGCAACTACTTCGGCCAGCCCGGCGCGGCGGCCTTCCTGGCCTTCATCGTGCTCTACAAGCTGGGCGATGCCTTTGCCGGCGCGCTGATGACGCCCTTCCTGCTCAAGGCCCTGCATTTCGGCACCGCCGAGGTGGGCGTGGCCAACAAGGTGTTCGGGCTCTGGCTCACCATCGGCGGCGCCATCGTCGGCGGCGCACTGATGCTGCGCATCGGCATGTGGCGCGCGCTGATGGCCTTCGGCATCCTGCAGGCGGCCAGCAATCTGGGCTTCTGGTGGCTGGCCCAGTACGGCGCCGGCAGCCTCGGCGCCCTCACGGTGCCGGCCTTCGACTGGGGCTTCGTGAAGCTGGCCCAGGCCACCCAGGTGGATGGCAGCCTGCTGATGGTGGTGGCGCTGGAGAACCTCAGCGGCGGCATGGGCACGGCGGCCTTCCTGGCCTTCATGATGAGCTTGTGCAACCAGCGCTTCACGGCCACCCAGTTCGCCCTGCTCTCGGCCTTCGCCTCGGTGGGGCGGGTCTGGGTGGGGCCGCTGGCGGGGGTGCTGGCCGAGGCGATCGGCTGGCCCGATTTCTTCCTCGTCTCCATCGTGCTGGCGCTGCCGGCGCTGTGGCTGCTGAAGAAGCTGCGCGCCAGCGTGGAGGCGCTTGAAGTCCCGGCGAACGCCTCCAACTTGGACGACTGATCATGAGCACGAATTTCGACGCGGGCGCCGACGCCCACCTCCCCAGCGCCCCGCGCTACGGCTTTGGCCGCTGCGAGTGCCGCGGCTGCGCGGCCGCGCAACCGCAGCGCCGCCTGTTTACCGGCCTGCTGGCAGCGGGCGGCACCCTCGCGGCCACGCCGCTATGGGCGCGCGAAGGCGTGAACGTGGGCAAGAAGAGCTGGGCCGCCGATCTGGTGCCGGCCCAGCAGGTGGAGCAGGCCGCCGCCCAGCAATATGTGCAGATGCAGCGCGAGGCGGCGCAGCAGCGCGCGCTGGCGCCCGCCAACCATCCGCAGGTGATCCGCCTGCGCGAGATTGCCAAGCGCATCATCCCGCACGCCTATGAGTGGAACCCGCGCGCCAAGGACTGGCGCTGGGAGGTGAACCTGTTCGCCAGTCAGCAGCTGAATGCCTTCTGCATGCCGGGCGGCAAGATCGCCTTCTATTACGGCATCCTCGAGAAGCTCAAGCTGGAGGACGACGAGGTTGCCACCATCATGGGCCACGAGGTCGCGCATGCGCTGCGCGAGCATGCGCGCGAGCGCATGGGCAAGAACGGGCTGACGCGCCTGGGCGCCAACGTGGTCTCTTCGCTGCTGGGCCTGGGCAATGTGGGCGACGCGCTGCTGGGCATGGGCAGCCAGCTGCTCACCCTGACCTTCAGCCGCGAGGACGAGACCGAGGCCGATCTGGTGGGCATGGAGCTGGCCGCGCGCGCCGGCTACGACCCGGCGGCCGGCGTGAGCCTGTGGCAGAAGATGGGCCAGGTCTCCAAGGGCGCGCCGCCGCAATGGCTGTCCACCCACCCTTCGGGCCCGACGCGCATCCGCGACATCGAGGCCAGCCTGCCCCAGGTGGCGGGCCTGTACCAGCGTGCCGAGAAGCCGACGCGGCGCTTCGAGATCGCGCCGCCCATCCCGGTGCGCCAGGGCTGAGCCCGACTCAGGTGCCGCGCACGTAGGGGTTGCTGCGGCGCTCCACGCCGAAGCTGCTCTCCGGCCCGTGGCCGGGGATGAAGACGGTGTCGTCGCCCATTGGCCAGAGCCGCTGGGTGATGGAGCGGATCAGCTCGTTGTGGTTGCCGCCGGGAAAGTCGCTGCGCCCCACGCCGCCGGCAAACAGCACATCGCCGACGAAGGCGCGCTTGGCCGCGGCCGAGAAGAACACCACATGGCCGGGCGTGTGGCCGGGGCAGTGGCGCACCTGCAATTCCTGCTTGCCGATGCGCACATGATCGCCGTCCTGCAGCCACTGCGTGGGCGCGAAGGGCTCCGCCGGCGGGAAGCCGAACATCTGGCTCTGCTGCGGCAGGCCGTCGATCCAGAATTGGTCGCCCGGATGCGGGCCGATCACCGGCAGCCCCAGCTCGCGCGCCAGCTGGCCGGTGCCGCCGGCATGGTCGATATGGGCATGGGTGAGCCAGATCGCCTTCAGGTGCAGGCCCAGGCGCTGCACCTCGGCCAGCAGCTTGGTGATCTCGCCGCCCGGGTCGATCAGCGCCGCGTCCAGGGTCTCGTCACACCAGACCAGGGAGCAGTTCTGCTGGAAGGCGGTGACGGGGATGATTTGGTAGCGCAGCGACATGGTGGGAGCGGCCTGGGGACGAGACATCGTTGGGGCGCTCAATGTAGCTAACTTTGCGGCGCGGCAGCGAACTGCGTCACGGACGCGCATGCCGCCGCCGTGGTGGAATCGAGCTAGGCGCGCGCCAACCGGACCCATCCCATGAGCATCAATGTCGATCTTCGCCAGTTGGTCTATGCCCTCTCGGACGCGCTGGATCTGGTGGGTGTGGACGACATCGCGCATGGCAAGCGCGTCGGCGTGATGGCGGCCGAATGCGCCAAGGCGATGCAGTGGCCGGCGGCGGAGGTGCACTTCCTGTTCGACCTGGGCCTGCTGCACGACATCGGCGTGTCCAGCACCGCCACCCACCAGCACCTGATCGCCGAGTTCGACTGGGCCGGCTCGCAAGCCCATGCGGAAACCGGCTACGGCTTGCTGAAGGACTTCGCCCCCCTGGCGCGCATGGCGCTGCCGGTGCGCTACCACCACACGCGCTGGGACGCCCTACTGGCCGGCCGGCAGCTGCCGCTGGAGTTGGCGCGCCAGGCCAATCTGGTCCTGCTAGCGGACCGCGTGGATGCAATGGCCGCGCCCTTCTATGCCAGCGGCCAAGTGCTGCAGCATCGCGAGCCGATCCGCCGGGAAATCGCCGCGCGCGCCGGCAGCTATTTCGCGCCCGAACTGGTGGAGGCATTTCTCGCGGTGTCGGCGCATGAGGCGTTCTGGCTCAACCTCGAATCGAATGCGCTTGCCAACTACCTGGCCGACATGCTGGCCACCGCCCAGCCCTACCAGGCCAGCAACGCCGAGCTGATGCAGCTGGCGACGATCTTCGCGCAGATCGTGGATGCGAAAAGCAGCTTCACCCACACCCATTCGCTGGGCGTGGCCAGGGTCGCACGCCGCCTGGCCGAGCATATGGGCGTCTCGGTGGATCACTGCGAGAAGCTCGAGATCGCCGGCCTGCTGCACGACCTGGGCAAGTTGCGCGTGCCCGATGCGATCCTGGAAAAACCCGCGCCGCTGGACGAGGACGAGCGCCTGGTGATGCGCAGCCACAGCTTCGAGACCATGCAGATCCTCAAGAAGGTGAGGGGCTTCGAGGAGATCGCCAGCTGGGCCGCGGACCATCACGAGGCGCCCAGCGGCCTGGGCTATCCGCATGGCCTGGACGGCGCCAAGCTGGCGCTGGAGGCGCGCATCCTGCGCGTGGCCGACATCTTCCAGGCCATGGTGCAGGACCGCCCCTATCGCCCGGGCCTGTCGCGCCAGGCGGTGGCGCACTTCATGGCGGAGCTGCAGGGGCGCAACAGCATCGACGCCTCGATCGGCGGCGTGCTGCAGGCGCATCTGGATGAACTGATTCAGCTGGCGCGCGCCAGCACCTGAAGCGCGTCCAGCTCAAACACCACCCGCACCAGCTGCGGCCCATCGGGGTGGGCGCGCGTGCCGGCGCCCAGGCCGCGCATCAGCACCAGCATGCGGCGGTTCTCCACCAGCACATCGCCGGTGAGCGCGCGCAGGCCCCGCGCACGCGCATGGCCGGCCAGGCGTGCCATCAGGGTGCGACCCAGGCCCAGGCTCTGCCAGTCGTCGGCCACGGCGATGGCGAACTCGGCCTCGTCGGGCTGCGTGGGGCTGCGCACATAGCGGGCGTCCGCCACCAGCTGCGGCGCTGGTTGCGCGGGCGCTGGCCGCAGCGCCTGCGCCACCAGGGCGACATGCTGGTGCTGGTCCACCTCGGTCATCTGGCGCAGTAGCTCTGGGCTGAGTTGGCGCAGGCCGACGTGGAAGCGCTTGTGGCGCGCGTCCAGCGACAGGCCCGCCACAAAGGCCTGGGTGGCGGCGGCATCCTGTGCGCCGATGGCGCGCAGCAGCACGGCGCGGCCGCGCGGCAGGCGCAGCCGCTCGGGGCTGAGGTCCAGGCCCGGCCTGGCAATGGCTGCGGTGCTCATCACAGCGCTGCGCAACCGGCGTGTGCCGGGCGCAGCTCCAGCACCGCCGGGCCTCCCAGGGCGCAGACCAGCAGTTCTTCGCTGCCGCCCACGGCCATGCCCTGGCCAGCCTCGAGCACGATGTCGCGCAGGTCGTGGTCAATGGTCACCCACAGGGTGCCGGCCGCGCTGGCCAGGTAGGCTGACCTGGCGCCGCTCAGGCGCGAAACCTGGCCGCGTTCCAGCCGCAGCTGGGCTTGTTCGGTGCTGATCAACATGGCGGGCTCCTTGATGTAGGGGCGATGCATGCGAGGTCTGCATGCTGGCCGGTCCCGGCAAAAGGTGCTTGCAGGGACACCGGTGTGGAGCGAATATTGGGCGCCCGCCGGGGCGCTGACAAACGATCAATCGGAACCCATCGCATTCCTCCAGCGCATGCAAGAAAGAAAACCCCTGGACCGCCTGCCGCCGCTCGATCTGCTGGCCTCGTTCGAGGCCGCGGCGCGCCATCTCAGCTTCACCAAGGCCGCGGCCGAGCGTTTCGTGACGCAGTCGGCGATGAGCCGGCAGATGCGCGCGCTGGAGGAGGAGCTGGGGGTGGCGCTGTTCACGCGCCGGCACCGCGCGCTCGCGCTCACCGCCGAGGGCCAGCGCCTGCTCGCCAGCTGCACCCAGGTGCTGGGCAATCTGCGCAGCACCATGCGCGAGATCCGCGCGCCGCAGCAGCGCGAGGTGCTGGCGCTCACCACCACGCCGGGCTTTGCGGCGCTGTGGCTGATCCCGCGGCTGACGGCCTTCACACGCGCGCACGCCGGCATCGATGTGCGGCTTGACGCGACGCTGGACAACCGCAACCTCGCCGCCGAGGGCTTCGACGTCGCGGTGCGCTACGGCAAGCTGGGCGCGCTGCGCGGTGCGCGCAAGCTCTTCGAGGAGGCGATGCTGCCGGTGTGCAGCCCGCGCCTGGTGGCCGAGCTGGCGCTGCCGCTGCGCGAGCCGGCCGACCTGGCCCACCACACCTTGCTGCACCTGGCGATGGCTGGCGATGGCAGCGGCATGCCGATGGAGTGGGAACCCTGGCTGAGCGCCTGGGGCCTGGCCGATCTGCGCCCGGCGGCGCGCCTGAGCTTCACCAGCTATGCCGAGGCGATCGCCGCCGCGGTGGCGGGCCAGGGCGTGGCCCTGGGGCGGCGACCGCTGGTGGATGGCCTGCTGGCGAGCGGCCAGCTGGTCACGCCCTTCGATGCCAACACCGCCTCGGCACGCGCCTACCAGCTCATCGTCGACCCGGCCTCGCGCGCGCGGCCGGCGGTGCAGGCCTTCGAGCAATGGCTGCTGGCGCAGGCGGCGGCAGCGGGTTGAGCGGGCATGAAAAAAGGCCGGCCCCCGAAGGGAGCCGGCCTTGCGGGGCCAAGCGCTGGCGCGTCAGTGCACGCCGTGCATCTTCTTGCGCATCCAGCCATTCAACATCATCAGCACCAGACCGGCCGCGATCGGGATCAGGGTGAAGATCAGGAAGAAGGTCGACAGCGAGTAGGTGGCCGAGATCTGGTCGATGTAGGAGCCGGTGGAGCCGGCGACCTTGTTGGCGATCGCGGTGTTGAGGAACCACACGCCGAACATCAGGCCCAGCAGGCGCTTGGGCGCCAGCTTGGAGATGTAGGACAGTCCCACCGGCGAGATGCACAGCTCGCCCATGGTGTGCAGCAGATAGGCCAGCGTCAGGTACATCATGCTGACCTGGGCGGTCTTGGCGCCCGGGGCGATGCCGAGGGCACCATAGGCCAGCACCGCAAAGCCCAGGCCCAGCAGCACCAGGCCGACGCCGAACTTGATCGGGCCGCTGGGGTTCCACTTCTCTTCCCACATCCTGGAGAACATCGGCGCCAGCACGACGATGAAGAAGCTGTTCAGCACGCCGAACCAGGTGGCCGGCACATCGCTCTGCTCCATCGCGAATTCGCGGCCCAGCATCCACAGGCACAGGCCCCAGATGATGGCGAAGGCGGTGGCGAGCGACAGATTGGCAACCCAGACCTTGCCGCCGGTGCTGCGATAGAGCTTGAACAGCAGCCAAGAGAGGATGGCCGCCGGCACCACCGTCATCGCGGTGTTGATGAGCTTGAACACCAGCCCGCTCGTGCCCACCAGCACGCGGTCGGTGTAGTCGGCCGCGAAGATGGTCATCGAGCCACCGGCCTGCTCGAAGGCGAACCAGAAGAAGATGGTGAAGAAGGAGAACACGAAGATGGCCTTGAGGCGATCGGCCACCACATGCTCGGGGGTGTCGTCGAGCGCTTCCTCGGCCTGCTGCTCGCCGGGCTTGGCCGGGTCGCCGATGCTGCCGAACAGGCGCTGGCTGAAGAAGAACTGCAGCGCGCCCAGGATCATGAACACGCCGGCCAGGCCGAAGCCGAGGTGCCAGGACACCTTCTCGCCGATATAGCCGCACAGCGAGATGCCGAAGAAGGCGCCGGCGTTCACGCCCATGTAGAACAGCGTGTAGCCGCTGTCGCGCGCGCCTTCGTTGTCCTTGTTGTAGAGCTGGCCGACGATGGCCGAGATATTCGGCTTGAACAGGCCGGTGCCCAGGATCACCAGACCCAGGCCGAGATAGAAGGTCGGCACGGTCTCCAGGAACAGCGCGATATGGCCGGCGGCGATGATGAAGGCGCCCCACAGCACCGAGCGCCGCGTGCCGAGGAAGCGGTCGGCGACATAGCCGCCCAGAATGGGGGTCAGATAGGCCAGGCCGGTGTACCAGCCGTACAGGCTGGTGGCATCGGCGCGGCTCCAGCCCCAGCCGCCCTTGGACGCCTCGGTGACCAGGAACAGCACCAGCAGGGCGCGCATGCCGTAGTAGGAGAAGCGCTCCCACATCTCGGTGAAGAACAGCACGAACAGGCTGTTGGGGTGGCCGAGGATGGTGTGGGTGGCGGGCGCGCTGCCGGCGGCGGCGCCCATCGGAGTGGTGCTGATCACGGTGCTCATGGCGGTGCTCTGTTGAATAGCGTAAAGCGCCGGCCGGGCGGGTGGCCCGGTGGCGCGCGCCGGATTGTCGCCTGCCGGCGCATGCCGCCTTGTTGGCGTTTACGCCAGCGCCGCGCTTACGGCAGCTGCATGCCGAAGCGGTGGGCGATGAAGGCCAGCATGTCGGCACGCTCCTCGATGATCTTGGAGGTGGGCTTGCCGGCGCCGTGGCCGGCCTGCGTCTCGATGCGGATCAGCTTGGGCGCGCCGCCGGTCTCGGCCGCCTGCAGCGCCGCGGTGTACTTGAAGCTGTGCGCGGGCACGACGCGGTCGTCATGGTCGCCGGTGGTCACCAGGATGGCGGGGTAGGGCTTGCCGCCGCTCTGGATGTTGTGCAGCGGCGAGTAGGCCAGCAGGGCCTTGAACTCCTCGGCGTTCTCGCTCGAGCCGTAGTCGGGCACCCAGGCCCAGCCGATCGTGAACTTGTGGAAGCGCAGCATATCCATCACGCCCACCTGCGGCACCGCGGCGCCGAACAGCTCGGGGCGCTGGTTCACCACCGCACCCACCAGCAGGCCGCCATTGCTGCCGCCGTTGATGGCGAGCTTGGCGGGCTGGGTGAACTTGTTGGCGATCAGCCATTCGGCCGCGGCGATGAAGTCGTCGAACACGTTCTGCTTCTTCAGCTTGGTGCCCGCCTCGTGCCAGGCCGCGCCGTATTCGCCACCACCGCGGATCGAGGCCAGCACGTAGACGCCACCCATCTTCATCCAGGTGGCGGCGGTGACGTTGTAGCCGGGCGTCATCGCGGCATTGAAGCCGCCGTAGCCATACAGCAGCGTCGGGTTGCTGCCGTCCAGCTTCAGGCCCTTCTTGTGGGCGATGAAGATGGGGAAGCGCGTGCCGTCCCTGCTGGTGACGAACTCGCGGCGCGTCTCGAATTGCTCGGCGTCGAAGGCGGTCTGCGGGCGCTTGAACACGCTGGCCTTGTTGACGGCCACGTCATAACGGTAGAGGGTGGCCGGCGAGTTGAGGCTGGTGTAGACGAAGAAGGTCTCGGCGTCGTCGCTGCGTCCGGCAAAGCCCGAGGCCGTGCCGACGCCGGGCAGCGCCACCTCGCCGAGCGCACGGCCGTCCATGCCATGGATGCGCACCAGCGTGGAGGCATCGCGCAGATAGCGCAGCAACAGGCGGCCGCCCACGGTGGAGGCGCCGGTGAGCGCGTCGCTGCCCTCGGCCACCAGGGTCTTCCAGGCCTGCTTGCCCGAGCCCTTCAGGTCGATCGCGATCAGGCGGCCGCGTGGCGCGTCCTGGTTGGTCTTGACGATCAGGGTGCTGGCGCCCATCGAGGCGACCGGCACGTACTCGGCATCGAAGGCCAGCGTCACCGGCTTGGGTTCGCCACCGCTGTAAGCGCCCTTGGCAAGCGGCAGCACCATCAGCCCGTTCTTGTTGCCGCCCTTCCAGACGGTGATGTAGACGAGGCGGCCGTCGTCCGAGACCTCGGCGCCAAAGCCCCATTCCTTCTCTTGCGGGTTGCTGGCCACCAGGGCGTCGTCGGCCTGCGGCGTGCCCATACGGTGGTAGTAGAGCTTCTGGAAGTAGTTGCTGCCGGTCAGCGCCGCGCCCTCGGCGGGGGCGTCGTAGCGGGCGTAGAAGAAGCCCTTGCCGTCGGGCGTCCAGGCGGCGCTGGAGAACTTCACCCACTCGAGCGTGTCGGGCAGATCGCGGCCGCTGGCGAGATCGCGCACGCGCCAGGTCTGCCAGTCGGAGCCGGCCTTGGAGCTGCCATAGGCCAGCAGCCTGCCATCGCGCGAGGCGGCGTAGCCCGACAGCGCCACCGTGCCGTCCTTGGAGAGCTGGTTGGGGTCCAGCGCCACCGCGGGCTCGGCCGTCAGCGTGCTGGCGGTGTAGAGCACGCTCTGCTGCTGCAGGCCGTCGTTGCGCGTCCAGAAATAGCGGCCACCCTCCTTGAAGGGCAGGCCGAACTTCTCGAAGTTGTAGAGCTCGGTATAGAGGCGGCGCACCGGCAGGCGTTGCGGCATGGCGGCGAGGAACTGGTCGGTGACGGCGTTCTGCGCCTGCACCCAGGCCTTGGTGTCGGCGCTGCGGTCATCTTCCAGCCAGCGGTAGGGGTCGGCCACGCTGCTGCCGTGGTAGCTGTCGGTCTGTTCGACCTTGCGCGTGGCGGGGTAGCTCAGGCTCTGAGCCTGTACGGCGCCGGCCAGGCACAGCGCGCTCAGTGCGACGCTTATGGCGGTCAGAAAGTTCGTCTTGCTCATCGTGCTCTCTTGTTTGTCGAGTCTCGGATGCCCCGGTGAGGGCGCGCCATTGTGCCCAGACTCGCGCGCGCATGACTTCCGGCACAGATGCGAGGTGAAGATACGTTTCGTATACGAATCGTTTAGAATGTCGGCATGGGTATCGTCAAAATTTCAGACCAGCTGCATGAGAGCCTGCGCATTGCCAGCGGCGCGCTTTCACGTTCTATCAACGCGCAGGCGGAGCATTGGATGCGCATCGGCATGCTGGCCGAGTTGCACCCCGACCTCGATCACCGCGAGATCAGCCAGCTGCTGATACGGGCCGAGCAGAGCGGGGGGCTGGACCTGGCTGCGATCGCGGCCATACCGGCCAAGCCGCACGGCGGCCGCAAGGGCGTGCAATGAGGGGCGGCGGCGTCAAGATCCGCACGGCGGACGAGATCGCCAAGGCGCGCGAAGCCGGCCGCCTGGCCGCCCAGGTGCTGCACATGATCACGCCCTTTGTGCAGCCCGGCGTCAGCACCGACGCGCTGGACAAGATCTGCCACGACTACATCGTCGACGAGCTGAAGGTGACGCCGGCCAATATCGGCTACCACGGCTATCCCAAGACCCTGTGCAGCTCGGTCAACGAGGTGGTCTGCCATGGCATCCCCTCGGCCAGCAAGATCCTCAAGGATGGCGACATCGTCAATCTCGACGTGGCCGTCATCAAGGACGGCTGGTTCGGCGACACCAGCCGCATGTATTACGTGGGCGAGCCCAAGCCGCTGGCGCGCCGCCTGGTGGACACCACCTACGAGGCCATGCGCGCCGGCATCATGAAGGTACGCCCCGGCGCCACGCTGGGCGACGTGGGCTTCGCGATCCAGCGCGTCGCGCATGCCGCGGGCTTCAGCGTGGTGCGCGAATACGGCGGCCATGGCATCGGCGACGTCTATCACGACGAGCCGCATGTCCTGCACTTCGGCAGGCCGGGCGAGGGGCTGCGCCTCAAGGAGGGCATGATCTTCACGGTGGAGCCCATGATCAACGCCGGCAAGCGTGGCGTGAAGGATCTGGCCGACGGCTGGACCGTGGTGACCATGGACCGCTCGCTGTCGGCGCAGTGGGAGCACATGGTGCTGGTCACCGCCAGCGGCTTCGAGCTGCTGACGCCCTGGCCCGAGGGCTTCGGGGCTTACCCCGCCATCACCAGTCAGTAGATGCTGCCGTTGGCGCCCGAGGAGGTCAGCACGCCGCCGATCACGTCCAGCCAGTAGGGCGCGACATTGAGGCTGCGGCTCCAGTTGCGCAGGTCCATCGTGCCCTCCTGGGCGCGCAGGCGGTCCACCCGTACGCTGGAGAAGGTCAGCGGCGTCTTGGGCTGGATGGTGGTGGCGGCGATGCTGGGGCGCAGGAAGTAGGCGGCGCCATTGCCCATCACCGTGCCGACGCCATCGTCCACCACCACGGCGGTCTGCTCGTCCACGCCGATGCCGCGCGCGTCATCAGGGCGGGGGACCCAGGCGTCCTTGATGATGCGCGCCAGGAAGGTCATCAAGCGGCCCATGCGGTCGCGGGTGACGAGGTGGGCATCGGCAATCGTGTTGCCCAGGCCGGGCACGCTGGTGATGAAGCCGCGATCCAGCGTGAGGCGGCGGTCGTAGGGGTTGCTCAGCGCCTGGGCCGAGGTGATGGTGTCGTTCTGTGCCGAGAAGTCGAACTGCGCCAGCACCGCCAGGCCGGCACTGGTGCCGCCCACCGGCACCTTTCTGGCGATCAGACCCTGCACCGCCTGATCCAGCGCCGTACCCTTCCAGAGGTTGATGTAGTCCCATTGATCGCCACCGGCGATGAAGAGCAGGTCGGCGCCGGCGACGATGCGCTGGACATTGGCGTCATTGGCGCCCTCGCGTGTCTTCACCACCAGGGTCTCGACCGAGTCGACCCCGCCCATCTGGTAGAGGTAATCGTTGTAGCCATCGGCACCCGAGGCGCGTATCACCACCACGTCGATCGGCGTGTTGCCCGCGCCGCGTGCCTTGGCAATCATGGCCATGAAGGCGGCGTCGACATCGGTGCCACCCCCCATCAGCACCGACATCGGCGTGGCGGGTGTAGGCGGGGCCTGGTTGTCGGCGCTGCCGGTGAGGTAGTAGTCGTAGTTCCTGGAGCTGTAGGTCGGGGTTCCGACCTTCTTGTCCGAACCGCCCGCCAGCGCCGGCGTGGCCAGCGTCATCGACAGCAGGCATACGGCCAACAGGCCCTGCATCAGTTCCAGACAGGAACGGCGTGAAAGCTTAGGCATGGGACGACTCCGAACCCGGCGCGGCAATGGCCAGGTGCCGGCCTAGTGTAGGGCGGCGGTGGCTGGCGTGCCGGGGCATTGACCCCCGGGATGGGTGTATGCGAGTCGACGTTCAGACCCGCTCCACATGATGACGCCCTGCACGCCGCCCGGCGCCAAGCCCGACAGCGGGGAAACCTGATTCCGCCAGGCGCGCGGAAAGGGCTACATTGCGGATTGCCGCGGCGAACGGCCCGATGCTGTACTTCCAATGCAAGCCCTGCAGGAGACGATCGATGAAGCTGTACTACCACCCCGCCTCAACCACCAGCCGGCCGGTGATGCTGTTTGCCGCGGAGCAGCGGATTCCGCTGGAGATGCAGCTCGTGGACCTGTTCACCGGTGAGCATTACCAGGCGCCCTTCGAGGCCGTCAATCCGAATCGTCTGGTGCCGGTGCTGGAAGATGGCGCGTTCCGTCTGACCGAGAGTTCGGCCATCCTCAAGTACCTGGCCGACAAGATCGACTCGCCGCTCTACCCCAAGGAGTTGCAGGCGCGTGCGCGCGTCAACGAGCGCATGGACTGGGTCAACACCCAGCTGTGCCGTGACTTTGCCTATGGCGCGGTCTACCCGCAGATCTTCCCGCTGCACAAGCGCCGCAGCGACGAGGCGCAGAGCGCGCAGCTGCAGTGGGGCTGCGAGCGCGCGCAGGCCTGGCTCAAGGTGCTGGACCAGCACATCCTCGGCGCCCAGAATCCCTATCTATGCGGCGCGCAGATGACGATCGCGGACTACTTCGCCAGCGCCTTCGTGGCGCTGGCCGAAATCATAGGCAGCGACCTGGCCGCCTATCCGCAGCTGCGGGCCTGGTTGGGCCGCATGAAGGCCTTGCCCAGCTGGGCGGCCGTGAACCAGATGATCGATGGCTACGCGGCTTCCCTGAAGGGCCAGGCCATGGTGGCGGTGTAGGGCGGCCGGACGCTGACGAGGAGGCCACGATGATTCGCAAGCTGCATCACAACGCCTATCGCTGCCGAGACTCGGAGGCAACGCGCGCTTTCTACGAAGACTTTCTTGGCCTGCCGCTGAGCGGCACCCTGGAGATCACGCAGACGAAAAGCGGCCGTGCGACGCATACCTTGCATACCTTTTATCGGCTCGACGACGGCTCCTTCCTGGCCTTCTTCGAGGCGCCCGACATGCCGTTCGAGTTCAAGGCGCAGCACGATTTCGATCTGCATATTGCGCTGGAGGTGTCGCGGGAAACGCTCGAGCAGATGTTTGCCAAAGGCCGTGGTGCGGGCATCGAGACCCGCGGCGTGTCGGACCACCATTTCATCGACTCGATCTACTTCCGCGACCCCAATGGCTATGTGATCGAGCTGTGCACCAAGCGCGCCGAGCATGATCAGGCCATGGACCCAGCCACGAACGGTGCGCGTGAGAAGCTGCGGCGCTGGACGGCATCCAAACCCGCGTCGCGCCAAGCCTAGCGCCATGGATCAGCGTGCCGTCGTCGGCCGCCCGCGAAATCAGAGCTTGAAGTCGTAGTCGATCGTCAGCGGCGCATGGTCGCTGAACTTCTGCGCCGTGTAGATCTGCTCGCGCTTGGCCAGCGCGGCGAGCGCGGGCGTGGCGAAGTGGTAGTCCAGGCGCCAGCCCACGTTCTTCGCATAGGCCTGGCCGCGGTTGCTCCACCAGGTGTATTGCTCGGGCTTGTCGTTGAGGGTGCGGAACACGTCGACCAGGCCGCCTGCGTCGGGGTTGATCAGCTGGCTGACCCAGGCACGCTCCTCGGGCAGGAAGCCCGAGTTCTTGAGGTTGCCCTTCCAGTTCTTCAGATCGATTTCCTTGTGCGCGATGTTCACGTCGCCCACCAGGATGAATTCGCGCTCCGCCTTCAGCGCCATCAGGTGCGGGTAGATGGCATCGAGGAAGCGGAACTTGGCCTCCTGGCGCTCCGGGCCGCTGCTGCCGCTGGGGAAGTAGCAGCTGATCAGGCTGAGCTTGCGGCCGGGCTTGTCGAAACGCTTCTCCACCCAGCGGCCCTCCTTGTCGAATTCCTCCACGCCGAAGCCCAGGATCAGGTCGCTGGGCTCCTCCCGCGTATAGAGGCCGACACCCGAATAGCCCTTCTTTTCGGCGTAGTGGAAATGGCCCCGCAACTGGCCCGAGCTGCAATAGACGCCGGCGACATGCTCGTCCTGCGCCTTGACCTCCTGAACGCCCAGCGCATCGGCTTTTTGCTCGGGTAGCCATTCGAAGAAACCCTTGCTCGCAGCGGAGCGGATGCCGTTGAGGTTGGCGGAGATGAAGCGCACGGTGATCTTTCTGGGGCGTGGACGAAAGTCTGGCAGTCTAGGGGGCTTCGCTGCCGGTGTCGTGGCCGACCCACATTTCCAACCGTCGATCGGTGGGGATTTGGCAAGTGCCGATGTGGCTGCTAGATTTCGTGCACCCTCAATCGCAAACGTTTGCCGGCATTGGGTGCGCAAACGGAACCGCCAAAGGATGTACCCATGAAACAGCAAGGACTCAAGCCGAGCGCCCTGGCGCTGGCACTCGTGACCGCTTTCCCCATGCATGCCGCGCTGGCGCAGAGCGCCGAGTCGGCCGAGGCCCGCAAGGAGCCCGCGCAGCTGGAGGCGGTGATCGTGACCGGTAGCCGCCGCGTCGAGAACATCAAGGACGTGCCGTTGTCGATCTCGGCCATCAAGGGTGATGCGCTGGAGACCTACAACGCCAGCGGCCAGGACATCCGCGCGCTGTCGGGTCGCGTGCCCAGCCTGAACATCGAATCCGATTACGGCCGCACGTTCCCGCGCTTCTATATCCGCGGCATCGGCAATATCGACTTCGACATGAACGCCTCGCAACCGGTGGGCCTGGTGTACGACGATGTGGTGCAGGAAAGCATTGCGCTCAAGGGCTTCCCGGTGTTCGACGTTGATCAGGTTGAAATGCTGCGTGGCCCCCAGGGCACGCTGTTCGGCCGCAATTCGCCGGCCGGTGTGATCAAGTTCGACTCGGCCAAACCCGGCAAGCGCCTGGAGGCCTACGCCAACATCGGCTACGGCCGCTGGAACGCCGTCAACGTCGAGACAGCCCTGAACATGCCGCTGAACGATGACTGGCAGGTGCGCGTGGCTGGCCTGCTGCAGCGCCAGGACAACCGTGTCCACAATCCGCTGCCTGCTGCCACCAGTGATCTGGAAGGCTATAGCGACAAGGCCTTGCGCTTGCAGGCCGCCTACAAGAACGGCGGCTTCTACGGCCTGTTTAAGCTGCAGGGGCGCGACTACAAGGGTTCGGCCACGACCTTCCGTGCCAACATCATGAAGAAGGGCACCAACGATCTGGTCGACGGTTTCGATTACAAGTACTACCCGACCGATGGCTACAACAGTCAGACGCTGAAGTCCCATGAGCTGAGCGCGCGCCTGCGCTGGGAGCTGGACGGCATGACGCTGCACTCCATCACCGCCTACGACCGCGCCAAGTTCTACAGCCGTGGTGATGTGGATGGCGGCTTCGGCAGCGATGCCATTTTTGGCGGCCCGAAGCAACTTCCCATGGGCCCGGACTATCCCGGCCAGCCAGCCTACATTCCGTTTGACGCGCAGACCGCCGACGGCATCCCCTATCTGCGCCAAGTCACGCAGGAATTCCGCCTGCAGTCCAACACCAGCGCGGCCTTGCAGTGGATCGGCGGTGTCTATTACTTCAGCGAGAAGCTGCAGGTCGACAGCTTCAACTTCGACACCTTCGCCGCTGGTGACCCACAGAACGGCTATGCCGTGCAACACCAGGAGGCCAAGTCCTGGGCCGCCTTTGGCAACCTGAACTACGCGGTCACGCCCGAATTCAAGATCCGCGGCGGCTTGCGCTATACCGACGACAAGAAAGACTGGGACGGTTCGCGTACCCAGGGCTTCACCACCGTCGGCCCCCTGAGCACGCACCCCAAGTCCACCAACTGGAGCTGGGACCTGGGCGCCAACTACAACGTTGACAAGTCCACCAGTCTGTTCGCCCGCGTGGCCACAGGCTACCGTGCACCCTCGATCCAGGGGCGCGTGCTGTTTGGCGACACCTTCTCCGAGGCCAAGGCCGAGAAGGTACTGTCGGTGGAGGGCGGCTTCAAGGCCGACCTGCTCAACAACACCGCGCGTGTCAGTGGCACCATCTTCAAGTACCGTATGAAGGACATGCAACTGACCGCCAGCAGCGGCCAGGTCAATCAGAACGTGCTGCTAAACGTTGCCAAGGCCGAGGGCCAGGGCTTCGAGCTGGATGCGCAGGCCATCATCGCGCGTGACTGGAAGACCACGCTGGGCTTCTCCTACAACGACACCAAGATCAAGGATCCCAATCTGTTCACGCAGACCTGTGGCGCGCCTTGCACCCTGCTCGACCCGATCAAGGCGGGCACCAATCCGGCCGACAAGATCGTCTCGATCGATGGCAACCCGCTGCCGCGCGCGCCCAAGGTGGTGTGGAATTGGACCCTCAAGTACAGCACCGAGATCGCCGGCGGCGATCTCTCAGTGCTGACCGACTGGGCCTACAAGGACAAGTACAACATGTTTGCCTATGAGGCCATCGAATACCGGGCGAAGGCTGCGCTGGAAGGCGGTCTGCGCGTGGGTTATGGCTGGGCCAATGGCAAGTACGAGGTAGCGGCCTACTCGCGCAACATCACCAACCACCTGCAGACGGTGGCGGCGATTGCCTTCAACAACCTCACCGGCATCGTGAACGAACCGCGCAGCTACGGCGTGCAGTTCAAGGCCACGTACTGACAGGCCCGATCGCCTGGTACGCAGGCCCGGCCCTCAGAAGGGGCCGGGCCTTTTTTGTGCCGCCTACAATGCCGGCCAATCCCATCTCGTGCCCCCGCCCATGAACACCCGCACCACCCCCCTGGCCCAGGAATTCGTCGCCTTTGCCGTCGAGGCGGGGGTGCTGCGCTTCGGCGAGTTCAAGACCAAGGCGGGGCGCCTGAGTCCCTATTTCTTCAACGCCGGCCTGTTCGACGATGGCGCCAAGCTGGGCCGCCTGGCCGGCTTCTATGCGCGCACCCTGATTGACTCGGGCATCCAGTTCGACATGATCTTCGGGCCGGCCTACAAGGGCATCACGCTGGCCGCCGCGGTGGCCATCGAGCTGGCGCGCCTGGGGCACAACAAGCCCTTTGCCTACAACCGCAAGGAAGCCAAGGACCATGGCGAGGGCGGCACCCTGGTGGGCGCGCCGGTGCAGGGCCGCGTGCTCATCATCGACGACGTGATCTCGGCCGGCACCTCGGTGCGCGAGTCCATCGCGATGATCCAGGCCGCGGGCGCCACGCCCTGCGGCGTCTCGATTGCCCTGGACCGCCAGGAGAAGGCGGTGGAGAACGGCGTGGAGAGCCCGAAGTCGGCGGTACAGTATGTGAGCGAGCAATTGCAACTGCCCGTGAGCGCAATTGCCGGCCTGTCGGACTTGCTGCAGTATTTGCAAACGACGAGCAGCCCTGCCATCGCCGCCCATGCGGGCGCGGTGCAAGCCTACCGAGATCGTTACGGAGTCTGATGCGCGCTTCCGAACTACGCGTCGTTGCCGCTCGCTGCGCTGCTGCCGCCACCTGCTGGCTGGCCGTTGCGGCCGCAGCGCTGGCGCAAACCCCGCTCAAATCCGCGGGCGGCATTTACAGCTGCACCACCGCCGATGGCCGACGCCTGACCTCGGACCGGCCGATCGCCGAATGCAGTGCGCGCGAACAGCGCGTGCTGAATGCCGACGGTTCCTTGCGCACGGTGGTGCCGCCGTCGATGTCGCCCGAAGAGCGTGCCGCGCAGGAGGCCAACGAGCGCAAGCTGGCGGCCGAGCGGGCCGCCAGGGCCGACGCGGCCCGGCGCGATCGCAACCTGATGACGCGCTACCGCAATGAGGCCCAGCATCAGAAGGCGCGCGAGTCGGCGCTGGACGACGTCGTCAAGTCGATGCAGATCTCCGAGAAGCGCGTGCAGGACCTGGCCGCGGAGCGCAAGCCCTTGCTGGACGAGGCCGAGTTCTACAAGGGCAGGCAGTTTCCCGCCAAGCTGAAGCTGCAGCTCGATGCCAACGACGCATCGACGCAGGCCCAGAAGGAGCTGATCGAGAACCAGAAGGCCGAGCTGGTGCGCGTCAACAAGCTCTACGACGCGGAGCTGGCGCGGCTCAGAAAGCTCTGGGCCGGCGCCGCTCCCGGTTCCGTCGACTAAGCGCCGAGCTTCTTCTTCAAGAGCTCGTTCACCGCTGCGGGGTTGGCCTTGCCCTTGGTGGCCTTCATGGCCTGACCCACCAGGGCGTTGAAGGCCTTGTCCTTGCCGGCGCGGAATTCATCCACCGACTTCTGGTTGGCGGCCAGCACCTCGTCGAGGATGCGCTCGAGCTCGCCGGTGTCGCTCATCTGCTTCAGGCCCTTGGCCTCGATCAGCGCGTCGACGTCCGAACCTTCGCCACTCCACAGCGCCTCGAACACCTGCTTGGCGGCGTTGTTGGAGATGGTGCCGTCCTGGATGCGCTGGATCAGCGCGCCCAGCAGGGCCGGGCTGACCGGGCTGGCCTCGATCTCACGCTCCTCGCTGTTGAGGCGGCGCGAGACCTCGCCCATCAGCCAGTTGGCCACCAGCTTGGGTGCGCCGCAGACCTGCTTGGCGGCCTCGTAGAAGCGCGCCGTGGCCAGGCTCTGCGTCATGATGGCGGCGTCGTAGGCGGTCAGGCCGTCCTGCTGCTCGAAGCGCGCGGCCATCACCGAGGGCAGCTCGGGCATCTCGCCCTTCACCCGCTCCACCCATTCCGGCGCGATCAACAGCGGTGGCAGGTCGGGGTCGGGGAAGTAGCGGTAGTCGGCCGAGTCTTCCTTGCTGCGCATCGCGCGCGTCTCGCCGGTGTCGGGGTTGAACAGCACCGTGGCCTGTTGAATCTTGCGGCCATCCTCGATCTCGTCGATCTGCCAGTTCACCTCGTAGTCCACCGCCTGGATCAGGTTGCGGAAGCTGTTGAGGTTCTTGATCTCGCGGCGCGTGCCATAGGGCTCGCCGGGCTTGCGCACCGAGACGTTGACGTCGCAGCGGAACGAGCCTTCCTGCATATTGCCGTCGCAGATGCCCAGCCACATCACCAGCGCGTGCAGGGTCTTGGCGTATTCGCAGGCCTCGGCGCCCGAGCGCATCTCGGGCTCGGAGACGATTTCCAGCAGCGGCGTGCCGGCGCGGTTCAGGTCGATGCCCGACTGGCCGTGGTAGTCCTCGTGCAGGCTCTTGCCGGCGTCTTCCTCGAGGTGGGCGCGCGTCAGGTTGACGACCTTCTTCTCGTCGCCGACGAAGAACTCCACGCGCCCGCCCTGCACCACCGGGATCTCGAACTGGCTGATCTGGTAGCCCTTGGGCAGGTCGGGGTAGAAGTAGTTCTTGCGCGCGAAGATCGACAGCGGCGCCACCTTGGCGCCCACCGCCAGGCCGAAGCGGATGGCGCGTTCCACCGCGCCGCGGTTCAGTACCGGCAGCGTGCCCGGCAGGGCCAGATCCACCGGCGAGGCCTGGGTGTTGGGGGCGGCGCCGAAGGCGGTGGAGGAGCCGCTGAAGATCTTCGAGGCGGTGGAGAGTTGGACGTGGTTTTCCAGGCCGATCACGACCTCGTAGCCACGGATCAGTTTGCTAGAAGATGCCATGTGCTTAGATTCCTGCGGGGGCTTGGGTGTGCCAGTCGGTGGCCTGCTGCAAGGCATGGGCCGCGTGCAAGAGCTGACCCTCCTTGAAGTAATTGCCCAAGAGCTGCAGACCCACCGGCATGCCGCCTTCGCCGAAGCCCACCGGCACGCTCATGCCGGGCAGGCCGGCCAGCGAGCCCGGCAGGGTGAAGATGTCGGCCAGATAGGCCTTGACCGGGTCCTCGGCGCCCTCGCCGGCCTTCCAGGCCACGCTGGGGGCCACCGGGCCGGCGATCAGATCGCATTGCCGGAAGGCCTGCTGGAAGTCGTCGGCGATCATGCGGCGCAGCTTCTGGGCCTGCAGGTAGTAGGCGTCGTAGTAGCCATGGCTCAGCACATAGGTGCCGATCATGATGCGGCGCTTGACCTCGGCACCAAAGCCTTCGGCGCGGCTCTTCTTGTACATGTCCAGCAGGTCGTCGTACTGGGCCGCACGGTGGCCGAACTTGACGCCGTCGAAGCGGCTCAGGTTGGAGCTGGCCTCGGCCGGGGCAATGATGTAGTAGACCGGAATCGCCAGTTCGGTGCGGGGCAGGCTCACGTCCACCAGGGTGGCGCCGAGCTTTTCCAGCTCGGCCAGGCCGGCGCGCACCGCCACATTCACGTCCGCGGCCAGGGCGGCCGGGAAGAACTCGCGTGGCAGGCCGATGCGCAGGCCCTTGAGCGGCTGGGCGGCCGTGGCGCCCTCGCGGGCGGTCAGCATCTGGGCGTGGAAGTCCTGCGGCGGCTGTTGCACGCTGGTGGCATCGCGCTCGTCGAAGCCGCTCATGGCGGAGAGCAGCAGGGCGCAGTCTTCGGCGCTGCGCGCCATCGGGCCGGCCTGGTCCAGGCTGGAGGCGAAGGCGATCATGCCGTAGCGCGAGCACACGCCGTAGGTGGGCTTGATGCCGGTGATGCCGGTGAAGCTGGCGGGCTGGCGGATCGAGCCGCCGGTGTCGGTGCCGGTGGTGGCCGGCACGATGCGCGCTGCCACTGCCACCGCCGAGCCGCCCGAGGAGCCGCCGGGCACGCGGCCCAGGTCCCAGGGGTTGTGGGCGGGGCCATAGGCCGAGTTCTCGTTGGCCGAGCCCATCGCGAACTCGTCGCAGTTGAGCTTGCCCAGCGAGACCGTGCCGGCGCCATTGAGCCTGGCCACCACGGTGGCGTCGAAGGGGCTGCGGTAGCCGGCGAGGATCTTGGAGCCGGCCGTGGTGGGCATGTCGGCGGTGACGTAGATGTCCTTGTGCGCCAGCGGGATGCCGATCAGGGCACCGGCCTCACCCGCCGCCAGGCGCGCATCGGCGGCCTGGGCGCGCGCCAAGGCACCCGCCGCATCCACATGCAGGAAGGCGCCCAGGGCCTGGTGGGAGGTAACACGTGTAAGCAGGTGTTGGGTCAGTTCGGCGCTGGAAAACGCCTTGGCGCGCAGGCCCTGGCCCAGTTCGGCCACGCCCATTTCGTGCAGGGACTTGGTGCTCATGCTCATTCGATGACCTTGGGAACCAGGAACAGGCCGTCTTCGACGGCGGGTGCGCTGCGTTGGTTGAGTTCGCGCTGATTGCTCTCGGTGACGGCGTCCTCGCGCAGGCGCAAGGCCACCTCCTGCACAGCGGAGAGCGGGGTGTACAGGGGCTCGACGCCGCTGGTGTCCACCGCGCTCATCTGCTCCACGATGGAGAAGAAGCCATTCAGCTGCCCGAGCAGGGCGGCCTGCTCGCTGTCGGCCAATTCCAGCCGGGCCAGGTGAGCGATGCGGCTCACGTCTTGAGGGGTCAGGGCCATGGGGGAAGCAAGTCCAAAAGTGTCAAAAACAAAGCCCTGGAAGGGCTTGCGCTAGGTCAGATCCTAGGGGTGATCGGGTATTATCTCCGCTTATCTCCATGCCATCGGGGCTGCGCGCCGTTCAGGTCCACGCAGCCTCGCTGTTTATGGTGCGAACGATTCCCGTGGCAGCTTGGTCTGCCGCCTTACCCTGACCCGCAAAGCCTGCTTTCGGACCGGGTGTGATCTGGAGCCACAGCTGCAGATGCGCCTGCCCGACGAACCCATCACATCATGTTCGCCTCCCTGCGCCGCTACTTTTCCACCGACCTCGCCATCGACCTCGGCACCGCCAACACCCTGATTTACGTGCGCGGCAAGGGCATCGTGCTGGACGAACCCTCGGTCGTCGCGATCCGCCACGAAGGCGGCCCGAATGGCAAGAAGACCATCCAGGCCGTCGGCCGCGAGGCCAAGGCCATGCTGGGCAAGGTGCCCGGCAATATCGAGGCGATCCGCCCGATGAAGGACGGCGTGATCGCCGACTTCACCGTCACCGAGCAGATGCTCAAGCAGTTCATCAAGATGGTGCACGACTCGAAGATGCTCAAGCCGAGCCCGAGGATCATCATCTGCGTGCCCTGCGGTTCCACCCAGGTGGAACGCCGCGCCATCCGCGAATCGGCGCTGGGCGCCGGTGCCAGCGAGGTCTACCTGATCGAGGAGCCGATGGCCGCGGCCATCGGTGCCGGCCTGCCGGTCAGCGAGGCCAGCGGCTCGATGGTGGTCGACATCGGCGGCGGCACCACCGAGGTGGGCGTGATCTCGCTGGGCGGCATGGTCTACAAGGGCTCGGTCCGCGTCGGCGGCGACAAGTTCGACGAGGCCATCATCAACTACATCCGCCGCAACTACGGCATGCTGATCGGCGAGCCCACCGCCGAGGCGATCAAGAAGAACATCGGCTCGGCCTTCCCCGGCTCCGAGGTGAAGGAGATGGAAGTCAAGGGCCGCAACCTCAGCGAGGGCGTGCCGCGCAGCTTCACGATCTCGTCCAACGAGATCCTGGAAGCCCTCACCGACCCGCTCAACCAGATCGTCTCCGCGGTGAAGAACGCGCTGGAACAGACCCCGCCCGAGCTGGGCGCCGACATCGCCGAGCGCGGCATGATGCTGACCGGTGGCGGCGCGCTGCTGCGCGACCTGGACCGCCTGCTGGCCGAGGAAACCGGCCTGCCGGTGCTGGTGGCCGAGGACCCGCTGACCTGCGTGGTGCGCGGTTGCGGCATGGCGCTGGAACGCATGGAGCGCCTGGGTTCGATCTTCACCTCGGAATAAGCCCGGGCCATGGTCTGCAGCGAGCCGGCACGTGTCCCACGGAGCCGGCTCTTGTGCATCTTGGTGAACATGTTCTGAACGCGCCATGCCCTTCGGCACCCTGGATCGCTCCCCGCCCCCCTTCTTTCGCCAAGGCCCCTCGGCGCTGACCAAGCTGCTGCTGTGCGCGGCGCTGGCGGTGTTCCTGATGGTGGCGGACGCGCGCTTCAAGGTGGCGCAGCCGGCGCGCGCCGCCCTCGCCTTGCTGCTGCACCCGGTGCAGCGCCTCTTGCTCTCGCCGGTGGACGCCTGGGAGCAGCTGGGCGACTACTCGCGCGGCATGGAGCGCGCCATGGCGGCCGAAGACCTGGCGCGCAAGCAACTGGTGCAGCAGGCCGAGCGGCTCTCGCGTGCGCAACAGCTGCAGGCCGAGAACCAGCGCCTGCGCGAACTGCTGAAGATGCGCGAGGCGCTGACGGTCAAATCGCTGGCGGCCGAGGTGCTGTACGAGGCCGCCGACCCCTATTCGCGGCGCGTCATCATCGACCGCGGCGGCCACCAGGGCGTGCGCGCCGGCTCGCCGGTGATCAACGATGCCGGCGTGCTGGGCCAGGTCACGCGCGTCTACAACTTCTCCGCCGAGGTGACGCTGCTGACCGACAAGGACGCCGCCATCCCGGTGCTCAACACCCGTACCCAGCAGCGCGGCGTGGCCTATGGCGGCGAGCGCAGCGAGGGCCCGATGGAGCTGCGCTTCATGGCCGCGAATGCCGACATCAAGAGCGGCGACCTGCTCTCCACCTCGGGCCTGGACGGCGTCTATCCGCCCGGCCTGCCGGTGGCCAAGGTGGCCCAGGTGGAGCGCCGCGGCGATACCAGTTTTGCGCGCGTGAGCCTGGCGCCGGTGGCCGAGCCCGACGCGGCGCGCCATGTGCTGATCCTGGAACCGCTGGAAGTGCATGAGGCGGCGCGCGCCGAAGCGGCCGCGGCGGCGGCCTCGGAGGCCGCGCTGTTCGCCGAGCGCAAGGCCCAGGTCAAGGCGGAAGCCAAGGCCAAGAAGGATGCGGCGCGCGAAAGCGCCAGGGACAAGGGGAATGAAAAGGGGAATGACAAGGGGGACACGCGATGATCATGCCGCGCGGCTCGGGCCAGCTGCTGCTGCCCGCCAATCCCCTCTTCATCGCCTTCACCCTGATCCTGGCCCTGGTGCTGGACATGGTGCCGCTGGGCCGCCAGCCGGCCATGCCGGATCTGCTGGCCATCACCCTGGTGTTCTGGAACGTGCACCAGCCGCGCCGCGTGGGCGTGGGCTTCGCCTTCGTGTTCGGCCTCTTCATCGATGTGCATCATGGCGCGCTGCTGGGTCAGCATGCGCTGGCCTACAGCCTCTTGAGCTTTGGCGCCGTGGCCCTGCACCGGCGCCTGCCCTGGTTTTCGCTGCCGGTGCAGGCGGTACAGGTGCTGCCGCTGTTCGTGCTGGCGCACCTGGCCTCGCTGCTGGTGCGCCTGATGGTGGGTGGCATGGCGCCGGGTTGGAGCCTGATGCTGGCGCCCTTGTTCGAGGCGGCCCTGTGGCCGGTGGCCAGCTGGATCCTGCTGGCGCCGCAGCGCCGGCCGCCGGACCCCGATGCGCATCGCCCGCTCTAGCGCCTTGCCATGACGGTTCTGAAGAACCTCCATCAGGAGCTCTCGCGCTTTCGCTTCCGCGTGCTTGCGGCGGCGGGCTTCGTGCTGTTCTGCTTTGCCCTGCTGGCGGCGCGCCTGGTGTTCCTGCAGGTGGTGCAGCACGACACCCTGCTGGAGCGCGCCGAGTCGAACCGCGTCACGGTGGTGCCCATCGTGCCCAACCGCGGCCTCATCAAGGACCGCAACGGCATCGTGCTGGCCAGCAATTACTCGGCCTACACGCTCGAGATCACGCCCTCCAAGGTGCTCAATCTGGACGAGACCATCGACGCGCTGGCCGGCGTGGTGGAGATCCAGGGGCGTGACCGCCGCCGCTTCAAGCGGCTGATGGAGGAGAGCAAGAATTTCGAGTCCCTGCCGATCCGCACCAAGCTGACGGATACCGAGGTCGCGCGCTTCGCCGCCCAGCGCTTCCGCTTCCCCGGCGTGGAGATCAAGGCGAGGCTGTTCCGCAACTATCCGATGGGGCAGGTGGGCGCGCATCTGCTGGGCTATATCGGCCGCATCAACCAGGCCGAGAAGAAGGCCATGGAGGATTGGCCCGAGGAGGAGCTCTCCAACTACCGCGGCACCGAATACATCGGCAAGCTGGGCCTGGAGCAGGCCTACGAGAAGGAGCTGCACGGCAGCACCGGCTTCGAGGAAATGGAAACCAGCGCCGGCGGCCGCGCTGTGCGGCGCCTGGCGCACCAGCCGCCCACGCCCGGCAACACGCTGATGCTGTCGATCGACATCCGCCTGCAGGCCCTGGTGGAAGAGCTCTACAAGGACCGCCGTGGCGCCCTGGTGGCGATCGACCCGCGCAGCGGCGAGGTGCTGGCCTTCGTCTCCAAGCCCACCTTCGATCCCAACCTGTTCGTCGACGGCATCGATGCCGACAGCTGGCGCGAGCTCAACGAGGACATCGACAAGCCGCTGCTGAACCGCGCGCTGCGCGGCACCTACCCGCCCGGCTCGACCTTCAAGCCCTTCATGGCGATGGCGGCGCTCAACAGCGGCAAGCGCGGGCCCAGCGTGATCGTGCAGGA
Source organism: Roseateles sp. FW301-B2 (assembly GCF_058788955.1). Lineage (NCBI taxonomy): Bacteria > Pseudomonadati > Pseudomonadota > Betaproteobacteria > Burkholderiales > Sphaerotilaceae > Roseateles > Roseateles sp. FW301-B2. The sequence goes on along the minus strand of NZ_JBYTBE010000003.1, from coordinate 70,119 downwards.
CAATCTGACCTACAGCTTCGGCGGCCGCACCTTCGGCAGCCCGGAGACCGACCGGCCCGGCCCCAAGGACATGCGCCTGGCGATCGTCAGCTCGTCCAATGTCTACTTCTACAGCCTGGCCAACGAGATGGGGGTGGACCTGATCCACGATCAACTGGAACCTTTCGGCCTGGGCCGCAAGACCGAGATCGACGTGCAGGGCGAGGTCACCGGCGTGCTGCCCTCGCAGGACTGGAAGCGCCGCTACTTCGCCAAGAGTCCGGCGAATCAGAAATGGTTTCCCGGTGAGACGATCTCGCTGGGCATTGGCCAGGGCTACAACAACTTCACCATGTTGCAGATGGCCACCGCCGTGTCGACCCTGGCCACCGGCGGCCAGCGCTACAAGCCGCGCCTGGTGCGAGAGATCGAGGATGTGGTGAGGCATGAGAAGCGCCGCATCGCCAGCGACGCGCTCGAGCCCCTGCCGCTCAAGCCCGAGCATGTGGAGGTGATCGTCAACGCCATGAACGGCGTGACGATCGAGGGCACCTCGCGCGCCGCCTTCCTGGGCGCGGCCTACCGCAGCGGCGGCAAGACCGGCACGGCCCAGGCCATCGGCCTGAAGGCGGGCGAGAAATACAGCGCCATCAAGGCCGACGAGCACAAGCGCGACCACTCGCTCTACATCGCCTTTGCGCCCGTTGAGGCGCCCACCATCGCGCTGGCGGTGATCGTGGAGAACGCCGGCTTCGGCTCGACCTCGGCCGCGCCGATCGCGCGCCGCGTGTTCGACTATGTGCTGACCGGCCAGTACCCCAGCGAGGAGGACATCGCGCTGACCCAGCAGGGCAAGACCACCGCGCCGGTGGGCCAGCCGCGCCCGGTCGCGCAAGTGCCCCTGCCAGGGGCGGTGCCGGCGGCCGCCAGCGCAGCGGCATCGGGAGCCTCGCGATGAATATTGCCTTCAAGGCCCCCAGCCTCTGGCAGCGCCTGCGGCCCTGGTTCCAGGGCTTCGACCTGCCGCTGCTGCTGGCGATCGCCTGGCTGATGGGCCTGGGCCTGCTGTGCATGTACTCGGCCGGCTACGACCATGGCACGCGCTTTGTCGACCATGCGCGCAATATGCTGCTCTCGCTCGCCATCATGTTCCTGATGGCGCAGATACCGCCGCAGCGGCTGATGAAGCTGGCCGTGCCGCTCTACAGCGTGGGGGTGGCGCTGCTGGTGGCGACGGCGCTGTTCGGCGTCACCAAGAAGGGCGCGACGCGCTGGCTCAGCATCGGCGTGACGCAGATCCAGCCCTCCGAGATCCTGAAGATCGCGATGCCGCTGATGCTGGCCTGGTGGTTCCAGAAGCGTGAGGGCCTGTTGCGCCTGCCCGACTTCGTGGCCGCCTTCGTGTTGCTGGCGATTCCCGTCGGCCTGGTGGCCAAGCAGCCGGACCTGGGCACGGCCATCCTGGTGCTGGCCGCCGGCCTGTATGTGATCTTCTTCGCCGGCCTGTCCTGGAAGCTGATCGTGCCAGCCATCGCCATCGGCGCCATCGCCATCACGGCGCTGGTGATGAGCGAGGATGCGATCTGTCAGCCCGAGGTGAAATGGCCGGTGCTGCGCGAGTACCAGAAGAACCGCGTCTGCACCCTGCTGGACCCGACCAAGGACCCGCTGGGCAAGGGCTTCCACATCATCCAGGGCGAGATCGCGATCGGCTCGGGCGGCGTGACCGGCAAGGGCTTCATGAAGGGCACGCAGACCCATCTGGAGTTCATCCCCGAGCGCACCACCGACTTCATCTTCGCCGCCTTTGGCGAGGAGTTCGGCCTGATCGGCGCGGCGGCCCTGCTGCTGGGCTTCAGCGCCCTGATCCTGCGCGGCCTGATGATCGCCTCCGAGGCGCCGACGCTGTTCTCGCGCCTCATGGCCGGGGCCATCACGCTGAGCTTCTTCACCTATGTGTTCGTCAACATGGGCATGGTGTCGGGCATCCTGCCGGTGGTGGGGGTGCCGCTGCCCTTCATCAGCTATGGCGGCACCGCCATGGTGATGCTGGGGCTGAGCCTTGGCATGCTGATGTCGATCTCCAAGAGCCGGCGCTTCATGCACCGCTGAGCGGAGGCTCCTCGCCCTTCAGCACATGGGCCTGGAAACGGATCGTGAAGCGCGCGCCCGGGCCCATGCCGTCGGGCTCCACCATGCCGGGGCGGCGCGGCCGCGCCTCGTCCAGCGTGACCTCGGCCTCGTGCTGCTGGGCGATCTCGCGCACGATCGCCAGGCCCAGGCCCGAGCCGTCCACATTCGTGCCGAGCGCGCGGTAGAAGGGCTGGAACACCTTCTCGCGCTCTGACTCTGGAATGCCAGGTCCGGAGTCTTCCACCTGCAGCACGCAGACCTGGCCGAACGGGTCTTCCACTACCCGCACGGTGATGGTGCCGCCGGCCGGCGTATAGAGCAGGGCGTTGTCCACCAGATTGCGGATCAGCTCGCGGATCAGCAGCGGATGGCCCAGGATGCGCAGCGCGCTGCTGGCCTCGTCGGGGCCCTCGTAGCCGAGGTCCAGGCGCTTCTCCATCGCGCGCGGCACGAAGTCGCGCACCGTCTCGATGGCCAGCTCGGGCAGATTCACCTCGCTGCGGCGCGCCGCATGCTCCTGGTCTTCGGCCCGTGCCATCGCCAGCAGCTGGTTCACCATGTGCGCGGCGCGCTGGCTGGAGAGCGAGATCTGCTGCAGCGAACGTTTCAGTTCGCCGGGCGAGCTGCGGCCCTCGTCGATCTCGCGCTGCGCAAACTCGGCCTGGGTGCGCAGGCCGGCCAGCGGTGTCTTGAGCTGGTGCGCGGCGTCGGCGAGGAAATGCTTCTGGCTGCTGATGGACTGGTCCAGGCGCTCCAGCAGGTCGTTGATGGCGCGCACCAGCGGCGCCACCTCGTCGGGAATGCGGCGCTCATCGATGGGGCTGAGGTCCGAGCTCTCGCGCGAGCGGATGCGGCGCTGCAGGTCGTTCAGCGGCGCGATGCCGCGCGCCAGCGCCAGCCACACCAGCAGCACGGCCAGCGGCAGGATCACGAACTGCGGCAGGATCACGCCCTTGATGATTTCGTTGGTGAGGCGCGCGCGCTTGCCCAGGGTCTCGGCCACCTGCACCAGCATGGTCTTGCCGCTGGGCCCCATGCCTTCGGGTACCACCCACAGATAGGCCACGCGCACGTTTTCGTTGTCCACCTCGTCGTCGCGGAAGTGCAGCTCCCAGGGCACGATGGTCTCGTCGGCGGTGGGCACGGGCAGGTTGCGATCGCCGTTCAGGTACTCGCCGCGCAGCCCCAGCACCTGGTAGTAGATGGTGTCGGCCTCGTCGGCGCGCAGCAGCGCCGCGGCCTCGGGCGAGAGCGCATAGCGCGCGCTGGCCTTGCCGGCGCGCGGCTGCTCGGCCGCCACCTGCAGGCCCAGCGAGCGTGCCATCTCGCCCAGCTCGCGGTCGTAGGGCTTGCTGGCAATGCCCTGCGCCACCAGCCAGGTCAGCGCCACGCTGATGGGCCAGATCACCAGCAGGGGGGCGAGCATCCAGTCGAGGATCTCGCCGAAGAGCGAACGTTGCCCGGTATCAGCGGCCATGCATGACGCCGGGGGTCAGGTCTTGACTTCCTGGATCTTCTCCAGGCAGTAGCCCAGGCCGCGCACCGTGGCGATGCGTATCGGGCCCTGCTCGATCTTCTTGCGCAGGCGGTGGATGTAGACCTCGATGGCGTTGTTGCTGACCTCTTCGCCCCATTCGCACAGGCGCTCCACCAGCTGATCCTTGCTGACCAGCCGGCCGGCGCGCTGCAGCAGCACCTCCAGCAGCGAGAGCTCGCGCGCCGAGAGCTCCACCATCTGGTCGTTGATGTAGGCGACGCGGCCGGTGGCGTCGAACGACAGCGGGCCATGCTTGATGACGCTGGACGCGGTGCCCAGGCCGCGCCGGGTGAGGGCGCGTACGCGCGCTTCCAGTTCCTGCAGCGAGAAGGGCTTGGCCATGTAGTCGTCGGCGCCCAGGTCGAGGCCCTTGACGCGCTGCTCCACGCTGTCGGCCGCGGTGAGTATCAGCACCGGCACCGAGGTGCCGCGCGCGCGCAGCTTGCGCAACACCTCCAGCCCGTGCAGGCGCGGCAGGCCCAGGTCCAGAATCACCAGATCGAACTCATGCGAGGCCAGCGCGGCATCGGCCTCGGTGCCGGTGCCCACCTGGTCCACGGCATAGCCCGAGGCGCGCAATGAGCGCAACAAGCCATCGGCCAGCACTTGGTCGTCTTCAGCGATCAGGATGCGCATCTTGTCTCCATGGGCCGGGGCAGGGATGCCGGCGCCTGTCCCTCATTCTATGGAGCCGCCCGCTTGCCGGCGGGCTTCGCATAAACTACTGTACGAATATACAGATTGCGCCATAATGCGCGCATCAACCGGAGAGCATTCATGGACGCCCCTGTCAAAGCCATCAACACCGAGAAAGCCAAGGCCCTGCAGGCCGCACTTGCCCAGATCGAAAAGCAATTCGGCAAGGGTTCCATCATGCGCCTGGGCGAGGGCGAGGTGATTGAAGACATCCAGGTGGTGTCCACCGGCTCGCTGGGCCTGGACATCGCACTGGGCGTGGGTGGCCTGCCGCGCGGCCGGGTGGTCGAGATCTACGGCCCGGAGTCCTCGGGCAAGACCACGCTGACCCTGCAGGTCATTGCCGAGATGCAAAAGCTCAGCGGTGTCTGCGCCTTCATCGACGCCGAGCATGCGCTGGACATCCAGTACGCGCAAAAGCTCGGCGTGAACCTGCAGGAGCTGTTGATCAGCCAGCCCGATACCGGCGAGCAGGCGCTGGAAATCGTCGATGCCCTGGTGCGCTCGGGTTCGGTGGACCTGATCGTGGTGGACTCGGTGGCCGCACTGACGCCCAAGGCCGAACTGGAAGGCGAGATGGGCGACTCCCTTCCCGGCCTGCAGGCCCGCCTGATGAGCCAGGCCCTGCGCAAGCTCACCGCCACCATAAAGAAGACCAACTGCATGGTCATCTTCATCAACCAGATCCGCATGAAGATCGGCGTGATGTTCGGCAGCCCCGAGACCACCACCGGCGGCAACGCGCTGAAGTTCTACGCCTCGGTGCGTCTGGACATCCGCCGCATCGGCTCGATCAAGAAGGGTGAAGAGGTGATCGGTTCCGAGACCAAGGTCAAGGTGGTGAAGAACAAGGTTGCGCCCCCCTTCAAGACCGCCGAATTTGACATCCTCTATGGCGAGGGCATCAGTCGCGAGGGCGAGATCATCGACATGGGCGTGGTGGCCAAGGTGGTGGAGAAGTCCGGCTCCTGGTATGCCTACAACGGCGAGAAGATCGGCCAGGGCAAGGACAACGCGCGCGAGTTCCTGCGCGAGAACCGCGACGTGGCCATCGAGATCGAGAACAAGGTGCGTGAGTCCATGGGCGTGCCGTTGCTGACCGAGAGCGAGGCGGGCTGATCGGCACTGGCAGGCGGGCATGGTGCGCGGGCAGCCGCTGTCGCTGAAGGCGCGCGCCATCGGCCTGTTGGCACAGCGCGAGCACAGCCTGGCCGAATTGCGGCGCAAGCTCGTGCGGCTGGCGCGGCAGCGCCTGGCCGAGGCGACCCAGCCCGGCGCAACGGAGTCGCCCGATCCGGCCGAGCATGACGTGGGCGCGGAGGTCGATGCCCTGCTGGTCTGGCTGCAGGCCCAGGGCTATTTGAGCGAGGCACGCTTTGTCGAATCGCGCATCCATGCCCGCAGCCAGCGCTATGGCAATCTGCGCATTCAGCAGGAGCTTGCTCAGCATGGGGTGCAGCTCGAGGCCGAGCAGCAAGCCAGGCTGAAGGACAGCGAACTCGAGCGCGCGCGCCAGATCTGGCAGCGCAAATTCGGCGGCGCGGCGCCGCTGGATGCCGCGGCCCGCGCCAAGCAGATGCGTTTTCTGGCCGGCCGGGGCTTCTCGGCCGAGGTGATACGCCGCGTGCTGCGCGCGGACGATGAATAGCCGGTGCCAGGGCTCCAAGCGGGCTTGATGTGGCGCAAGCTGGCGCCAGGAACGCCCGGCCAAGGTCGGTGTTGACAGCCTCGTGAAAGCCTTGATGCAGCGCAGCATGCTACATTGGCGCCCTGCGCAAGGCGTGCCCGCCGGCCTCTGAAGGCCTGCGGGCTACATTTTTGCGCCACTGCCGTCCACGCGTTTCATGTCCCTGCTCACCCCTTGTCCCGAGCGTCAGCTGCTGCACCGTCGAAGCATCGACGTGCAGGTCTATGCGCGCGCCGATGGCCTCTACGATGTCGAGGCGGAGCTCAAGGACAGCAAGACCCGCGACATTCCCCTGGCCCATGGCGTCCGCAAGGCGGGCGACCCGGTGCACGACATGCTGTTGCATCTGGTGGTGGACGCGCAGCTGAACATCCTGTCCTCCAGTTCGCAGACGCGCTGGATGCCTTATCCCGGGCATTGCGACCAGCATGGCGAGGCCTATGGCCGCCTGGTCGGCCTGAATCTGCTCAAGGGCTTTCGCGCCGAGGTCAAGCAACGGCTGGCCGGTGTGCATGGCTGTACCCATCTCACCGAGCTGACCCAGGTGCTGCCCACCGCGGTGATCCAGGCCTTTGCCGGGCTGGTGATCGACACCCGCGAAGGCTCGGCCGATGGTCAGCCGCCCTTCCAGCTGGATCGTTGCCATGCACTTCGCAGCGACGGCGCGGTGGTGCAAACTCATTACCCTCGCTGGTATCGCGGCGCGTCGGCTCGGCCGGACGCGCAGGCGCTGCCCGCATCTTCCTCTTCCTGATTTACCTCTATCCATCAAGCGAGACCTCCCTATGAAGATTCACGAGTACCAGGGCAAGGAAATCCTGCGCCAGTTCGGCGTGCCGGTGCCCCGCGGCATCCCGGCCTTCACCGTGCAAGAAGCGGTGGAAGCCGCGCAAAAGCTCGGCGGCCCGGTTTGGGTGGTCAAGGCGCAGATCCACGCCGGCGGCCGCGGCAAGGGCGGCGGCGTGAAGCTGGGCCGTTCGCTGGAAGACGTGAAGGCGCTGGCCGAGCAGATCCTGGGCATGCAGCTGGTGACGCACCAGACCGGCCCGCAAGGCCAGAAGGTCCGTCGCCTCTACATCGAAGAGGGCGCCGACATCAAGAATGAACTCTATGTGTCGCTGGTCACCGACCGCGGCACGCAGAAGGTGGCCTTCATCGCTTCGAGCGAGGGTGGCATGGACATCGAGGAAGTGGCGCATTCCACGCCCGAGAAGATCCTCACCGAGCTGATCGACCCGCTGGTCGGCCTGACGGTCGAGCAGGCCAAGAAGATCGCCGCCGGCATCGGGCTGAGCGGTCACTCGGTGGACCAGGCCGTCGATCTGTTCCAGAAGCTCTACAAGTGCTACATGGACACCGACGCCTCGCTGGTCGAGATCAACCCGCTGAACTGCGATTCCAAGGGCAATCTGATCGCCCTGGACGCCAAGTTCAACTTCGACGCCAACGCGCTGTTCCGTCATCCCGAGATCGTGGCCTACCGTGATCTGGACGAAGAGGATCCGGCCGAAGTGGAAGCCTCCAAGTTCGACCTGGCCTACATCAGCCTGGACGGCAATATCGGCTGCCTGGTGAACGGTGCCGGTCTGGCGATGTCCACCATGGACACCATCAAGCTGTTCGGCGGCGAGCCGGCCAACTTCCTGGACGTGGGTGGTGGCGCCACCGCCGAGAAGGTCACCGAAGCCTTCAAGATCATGCTGAAGAACCCCGAAGTGAAGGGCATCCTGGTCAATATCTTCGGCGGCATCATGAAGTGCGACACCATCGCCGAAGGCGTGATCACGGCCTGCAAGGCGGTGAACCTGTCCGTGCCGCTGGTCGTGCGCATGAAGGGCACCAATGAAGAGCTGGGCAAGAAGATGCTGGCCGACTCCGGCCTGCCCATCATCGCTGCCGACACCATGGCCGAAGCCGCGACCAAGATCGTGGCCGCTGTTGCCTGAGTCTGCCTAAAGCCCCGCAAGGAAAGAAATCATGTCGATCTACATCAACAAAGACACCAAGGTCATCACCCAGGGCATCACTGGCAAGACCGGCCAGTTCCATACCCTGGGCTGCCAGGCCTACGCGAACGGCAAGAACGCCTTCGTCGCCGGCGTGAACCCCAAGAAGGCCGGTGAGAAGTTCTCGGACATCCCCATCTTCGCGACCGTCAAGGAAGCGGCCGCCCAGACCGGCGCCACCGTCTCGGTGATCTATGTGCCGCCCGCCGGCGCTGCCGCCGCGATCTGGGAAGCCGTGGAAGCCGACCTGGATCTGGCCATCTGCATCACGGAAGGCATTCCCGTCCGTGACATGCTGGAAATCCGCAACAAGATGAAGGCCAAGGAAGCGGCCGGCGGCAAGAAGACCCTGCTGCTGGGCCCCAACTGCCCCGGCCTGATCACGCCGGAAGAAATCAAGATCGGCATCATGCCCGGCCACATCCACCGCAAGGGCCGCATCGGCGTGGTCTCGCGTTCGGGCACGCTGACGTACGAAGCCGTGGCACAGCTGACCGAAATCGGCCTGGGCCAATCCAGCGCCGTCGGTATCGGTGGCGACCCGATCAACGGCCTCAAGCACATCGACGTGATGCAGGCCTTCAACGACGATCCGGATACCGACGCCGTCATCATGATCGGTGAAATCGGTGGCCCGGACGAGGCCGAAGCCGCGCGCTGGTGCAAGCTGAACATGAAGAAGCCGGTGGTCGGCTTCATCGCTGGCGTGACCGCCCCTCCCGGCAAGCGCATGGGCCATGCCGGCGCGCTGATCGCCGGCGGTGCCGACACGGCCGATGCCAAGCTCGCCATCATGGAAGAGTGCGGCTTCACCGTGACGCGCAATCCGTCCGAGATGGCCAAGCTGCTGAAGGGCCTGCTCTAAGCCGGCCGGCCCGGCCTGCGGGGGTGCGTACTATCACGCATCGGCGCGCAGGCCAGGCACCAGACAATCGTGGCGCCGCCAGGCGCGCGAACAAAAAGAGGGGCGCCACAGCCCCTCTTTGCATTTCGGCCGCCAGCGTCCGCATGGACGCCCAGGCTTTAGACTGGGCGATCTGAACCAGGATCCTTACCGCATCAGCACACACCATGGACATGCTGTTCAGTCCCGAATTCTGGCTTGCCGTCGGCCAGATCATCATGATCGACATCCTGCTGGGTGGCGACAACGCCGTTGTGATCGCGCTCGCCTGCCGCAAGCTGCCGGACGCGCAGCGCACCAAGGGCATCATCTGGGGCACGGCCGGCGCCATCGTGCTGCGCGTGGTGCTGATCTTCTTTGCGCTGACCCTGCTCAAGCTGCCCTATCTGAAGCTGATCGGTGGTGCGCTGCTGTTCTGGATCGGCATGAAGCTGCTGGTGCCGGAGGATGAGGACGAACATGCCAGTGTCCAGGCCAGCGACAAGCTCTGGGCCGCCGTCAAGACGGTGATCGTGGCCGACTTCGTGATGAGCCTGGACAACGTGATCGCGATCGCCGGCGCCGCCGAGGGTGCGGGTGGTGATCACAAGATGCCGCTGGTGATCTTCGGTCTGCTGGTGTCGATCCCCATCATCGTCTGGGGGAGCCAGATGGTGATCAAGCTGATGGACCGCTTCCCCGTCGTGATCACCGCCGGTGCCATGCTGCTGGGCTGGATCGCCGGCACCATGATGCTGTCCGATCCGGCGCTGAGCCCCTGGCTGCCCCTGCCTCCGGGCAGCGAACGCAAGGCCATCTCGGACGTGCTGCCGCTCTGGCATTACGCCAGCGGCGTGCTGGGCGCGCTGCTGGTGCTGGCGCTGGGCAAGCTGTTCGCGGCGCGCGCCGCGGGCGAGCAGGGCTGAGTTTCGCGCTCGAGCGGAGATGCCATGAACGCGCCCGGCTTCTGGAAACGCATTCTTGGCCGAGCCGAGCAGCCGGAGTCAGAGCCATCCACCCAGCCCGAGCTGCACCAGTCCGCCAGCCTGGTGCCGGGTTATGTGTTGGGTGAGGAAATCGGCCGTGGCGCCATGGCCGTGGTGCACAAGGCCACCCAGAGCAAGACCGGCCGCCAGGTGGCGATCAAGCGCCTGGCCCTGCAGCGCGAGTTTGCGCCCGAGGACCTGATCGATGTGCGCGAGCGCTTCATGCGCGAGGCGCGCGCGGCCGGCCATCTGCAGCACCCGGACATCCTGCAGATCCTGGACGCCGGCGAGGTCGGTGGCGACACCTGGATCGCGATGGAATATGTGCTGGGGCGCGACCTCAGCCACTACACCCGCCCCGGCCAGTTGCTGCCGGCCCGTGAAGTGCTGCAGCTGGTGATTCGCCTGGCGCGTGCGCTGGCCTACGCGCACAGCCAGGGCGTGGTGCATCGCGACATCAAGCCGGCCAATGTGATGCTGGATCGGGTCAGCAGCAGTATCAAGGTGATGGACTTTGGCATCGCACGCCTGGCCGACGGCAGCCGCACCCGCACCGGCCTGGTGCTGGGCACGCCCTCCTTCATGTCGCCCGAACAACTCGCCGGGCTGAAGGTGGATGGCCGTAGCGACCTCTATTCCCTCGGGGTGATGCTCTACCAGCTGCTGACCGGGCAGCTGCCGCACCAGAGCGACTCGATGGCGCAGCTGATGTACCAGATCGCCAACCAGCCGGCTCCGGATGTGCGCCACCTGCGACCCGACCTGCCCGAGTCCCTCGCGATGGTGCTGGCCCTGGCGCTGGAGAAGCGCCCCGAGCTGCGTTACGCCAGCGGCGAGCAGTTTGCGGCCGACCTCGAAGCCGTGCTGGCTCAAGGGGGGCTGACTGGCGCCCTGGATGGGACTGCCCCAGCCGCCGGTGCGGCCGCCAGCGAGGCGCCGCCGGCCGACGGCAAGGCGTTCGCGCAAACACTGCGTCTGGATCTGAACGATCCAGGGCAGAATCCCTAATCAATCCCCAGACCTGCCCAGCCGACATGACCTTGGAGCTCTACTGCGCGACCGACGTGGGCCGCGCGCGCGACAACAACGAAGACTCGGTGGCCCTGGACGAAAGCGTCGGTCTGGCCGTGCTGGCCGATGGCATGGGCGGCTACAACGCGGGCGAGGTGGCCAGCCAGATGCTGACCTCCTTCATCAAGGCCGAGCTGGGCCGCTGGCTCAAGGAGGCCGGTTCGGCCGCTGCGGTGGCCGATGTGCGACGCGCCATGGACATCTGCGTGGACAACGCCAACCGCGCCATCTTCAACGCTGCTAATACCAATCCGCGCTATGCCGGCATGGGCACCACCCTGGTGCTGGCGACCTTCCGCGAGGGCCATCTGCTGCTGGGCCATGTGGGCGACTCGCGCGCCTACCGCCTGCGTGCCGGCCAGCTGACCCAGATCACCCGCGATCATTCGCTGCTGCAGGAGCAGCTCGACGCCGGGCTGCTGACGCCGGAAGAGGCGGTGTTCTCCAGCAACAAGAACCTGGTGACGCGCGCCGTCGGGGTGGAAGACGCGGTGATGCTGGAGCTGCATCAGCACGAGGTGCAGCCCGGCGACGTCTACCTGCTGTGTTCCGATGGTTTGTCCGATATGTTGGACAGCGAATCCATCCAGCAGTTGCTCTTAAGCTACCCTTCGCTGTCCGAAGCGGCCCAAGCGCTCATTGATGCAGCCAATGACATGGGTGGCAAGGATAATATTGCGATCGTATTGGCCAGGGCCGAGGGGCGCACCCGTCAGGGTGGCCGGGCCTGGTGGCCGTTCGGACGCAAGCAGTAAGCAAAAAAGCAAACAAAGCCTCGCCCGTGGCGCTGGCGGCACAAGCCGCGGTTCATTGGGCGCAACAACAGACTGAGGTCAAAGCATGGGCAAGCTGGTGGTTTCGCTCGACGGCGTGGTGATCAAGGAGGTCCAGATCACCAAGGACAAGACCACGCTCGGGCGCCGGCCGTACAACGACATCGTGATCGACAATCTGGCGGTCAGCGGTGAGCATGCCGTGCTGCAAATGGTGGGATCCGATGTCTTCATCGAGGATCTGAACTCCACCAACGGCACCTACATCAACGGCAAGGCGATCAAGAAGCAGCTGCTGGCCAACAACGACATCGTCGAGGTCGGCAAGTACAAGATCAAGTTCCTGATCGAAGACAACGCCGATTACGAGAAGACCATGATTCTCAAGCCCGGGGCGACGCCGCCCTCGGGTTTCGGCCTGCCTTCCTCGTTTGGAGGCCTGGCTCCCGCCGCCAGTGCGGCCACGCCAGCCTCCATCAAGGTGCTGAATGGTGCGGCCGCGGGCCGCGAGGTCAGCCTCACCAAGGTCGTGACCACCGTGGGCAAGCCGGGCGTGCAGGTAGCCTCCATCACCAAGCGGCCCAGCGGCTATGTGTTTGCCCATGTCGAAGGCGCTTCGCGACCGACCGTGAACGGCCTGCCGCTCACGGGCGAATCGGTGGCCTTGAAGAGCGGCGATGTGATCGAGTTGGCGGGTACGCAGATGCAGTTCCTGCAGGGCTGAGCGTGCAGCTTTTCACGCTGGGCTTTGCCGGCCTGCCGTGCACCCCAAGGGGTGAGGAAAAACACCAACTTCCTGCCTTGCGGCTTTGGCCCAGGGGCGTAAATTGCGGGGCTGACCACCGCTACCCTCGGGTAGCGTTCCCGGGCCCCTGATGGGCTCGTCTCCAGAGCCCCTCATGAAGATTCGCGTCCTGGGTTGTTCCGGCGCCATCGCCGCCGGTTTCAAGACCACCTCCTTCCTGCTCGATGAGGACGTTCTCATCGACGCGGGCACCGGTGTGTGCGACCTCGATCTGGAGGCGATGGCGCGCATTGATCACATCCTGCTCAGCCATTCGCACCTGGATCATGTGCTGGGCATACCGTTGATGGCGGATGCTGTCATGCGCCAGCGCACGCAGGCCGGGCGCCCGCCCATCCAGGTCCATGCCCTGCCGCAGACCCTGGATGCCTTGCGACAGCATGTGTTCAACGGCGTGATCTGGCCCGATTTCACGCGTCTGCCGGATCGTGAACACCCCATCCTGCAGTTCCGTCCCTTCGCCGTCGGCGAGCGCCTGGAATTCAACGGGCGCACCGTCGAGGTATTGAGTGCAGCGCATACCGTGCCTGCCGTGGGCTTTGCCGTCGATGGCGGCGCGGCCGGCCATTGGGTCTTTACCGGTGACACCGGCCCCAACCCCGCGCTTTGGCAGCGCCTGGCCGGGCTCAAGCTGGCGCATCTCGTCATCGAGACGGCGTTTGGCAACGAGGAATGCGAGCTCGCCGAGCTCAGCCGGCATCTGTGCCCGCGCATGCTGGGTCAGGAGCTGGCCAAGCTGGCCGGCAGCGCCGACGTGCACATCACCCATATCAAGCCGGGCGAGATTGCCGCCGTGATGGCCGGCGTGCACGCGCTCACGACCGCACACCGTATCGCGGCGCTGGAGGCCGGGCGGGTGTTCAGCCTGGGCTGACGAAAGCTGTCAGCCACAAGGCGATGAGACCGAATGCGTCGGTCGGACTGACGAAAATTGTCAGCGCTGCCCGCCAAGTCCCCGGTGGTCCGTGACGCGCATCACGAAAGCGGCCCAAATCCAGGCTGGCACGACCCCTGCATTCAAGGGGGTGTCTCTACCCCTCAATCCTTTTCTTGTACGGAGTTGTCTATGAAGCGCGTTCAACAAGGTTTCACCCTGATCGAACTGATGATCGTGGTCGCCATCATCGGTATCTTGGCTGCTGTGGCACTGCCGGCTTACCGTGACTACACGGTCAAGGCCAAGGCGTCGGAGTTGTATGCGCTCGCAGGTCAGCCCAAGGCCAATATTCAGGAGTGGGTGACGGTGAAGAGCACTTTGCCGGCAGCCGCTGACATCGCCATGCCCACCCTGACCGCAGGTTCGATGGCCTCGAGCATCACCTGGGATGGTGCCAAAGTGACCGTTACCGGCAGCGCCAAGGAAGCTGCACTCGACGGCAAGACTATTATTGTGAACGCCTCCTTGCCCGCCGGCGCGGAAGCTGTAGTTTGGACCTGTTCCGGCGGCTCGGTTGATCCGAAGTACCTGCCCGCAAGCTGCAAGGGCTCTTGAGCGAACGTTGCTCAGCTAAGCGAAAACGGGGCGCTGCCCCGTTTTTTTGCGTTTGGGATCATGGGAGGCGGGTGGTGGTCCTTGTACAGATCGCATGCGGTATCTATTTACTGGTCGTGCCCCTGGCCTATTCGTTGCTGGGTGGCAGTGCTTCCGCACATGACTTTGCACGCGTTGTGCAACTGCCCCTGCTGGCAATCTCGGCGCTTGCCCTGCTGCTGACGACGCGGCGTGAGCCCCAACTGTCCACTGCTTACCGGTTGCTTGCGATCGGCTTGGTCGTGCTGGCGCTCCTCTCCGCACTGAGTTCCGCAGTGCCCTTGGCCGCGGTCCGAGAACTGGCACTGTTTGGCGGATTGCTTGCGATGATGCTGGTGATCGCTCGAATGGCGCGCGAGCGTGACTTGCTGAGCTACTTTGTGCTGGGTGCGATGGCAGCCTACAGCGTCCTGTTGCTGTTGGTATTGCTGGCGACAATGGCTACCGGACGCATCGTGCTGGTGTGGGAATTGCCCCTGGGGTTCGACAACCCGCGCTTCTTCAATCACGTCCAAACCGCAGCCATTCCACTGCTGACGGCGTTTACGCTGCGGCCGTCGTGGTCGCGCCAGCTTCGTTTGCTGGCCTTCGCCTGTCTGTGCCTTCAGATGTTCTTGCTCGTAGCTACCACAGGCCGTGCGACCATGCTGGCCATGGGCGGGGCCGCCGTGCTGTTGTGGCTGCTCTTGGGCGCACGGGTGCGACCTTGGCTTTGGAAGCTTGTGCTTGCCGCCGTCGCCGGACTGCTGCTGTATGGTCTGCTGTCCTTCCTCGGGCAGGGCCTGGCGGAGACCGCCGGATATCAACCCAATGCCCGAGAACTGAGCAGCGCACATTCACGTGACTATCTATGGGCGCTCGCCGCACAGCACGCAGCTGCGTCGCCCTGGTTGGGCAGCGGCCCCATGCATTTCGCACACCAAGCCAACGCCAAGGCGGCCCACCCACACAATTTCTACGTCCAGCTTGCTGCAGAGATGGGCCTGCCATTTGTCATCATGCTGCTGGTCCTTGTACTTCGCGCGATGTATGCAATGGCGAAGAAGCTGCGCGATTGTAGGGATCCTGAATCGTCGGTTATGGGTGCTGGGCTCTTCGCGGCCTGTGTGGCCATTGGCATTGATGCGCTGTTCTCCGGGAATCTGGTCATGCCCAACGCACAGGTGTGGTGTTTCGCCGTTTTCGGCATGGCATGGGCCTGGCATGCGGACGGCTCGGAGAATCCCGAGCCTTGCAAGTTGGCGGCTTGGCGAGGAGCAGTGCTGCAACGTCCGGTGCGGCTGCTGCTCCATTGCGCCTTATTCGCTGCCGTGCTGTGGTTGAATCTGGTGTCTTGGCCAGAAGCCAGGCTTGGCGTGCCGCATCTGGTGGTGAGTTCTCGCGGCAACGAGCCGCTGGAGCTTGTGCAAGGCATGCGCCCCAGGTTCTGGTCTCACGGTTGGTTTTGAATGTGCGTATGCATCTGAAGACGTTTAATCGGGTCCAGGCGGCCGGAGTCCATCTGGCCTGCAGCACTGTGTTGGCGGCCTTCATTGCCTGGCTTGTTTTCGGGGTCTGGTATCCGTGGCCATACAACCGTCTGTCCGGCGGGGCGGCGTTGTTTACGCTGCTGGTTGTTGTGGACGTCGTGCTTGGCCCTGTGCTCACGCTCGTCGTGTTCAATACCGAGAAGCCGCGTCGCGAGCTGCGCCGGGATTTGTCGATCATCGTGCTGCTGCAACTGGCGGCGATGGCCTATGGTCTACACACCATGGCAGTGGCGAGACCGGCGGTGCTGGCACTCGAGGTGGATCGCTTCAGGGTGGTACCGGCTGTGTCAGTGCTTGAGAGCGAACTGGCGCGCGCACCTGAGCAAGTTCGCGGCATCTCCTGGACGGGTCCGCGCCTTGTGAACACCAGGGCACCTGATGCGGTGGAAAAGGTTGATGCGGTGATGCTCGCGCTGTCTGGCGTTGATCTGGGTATGCGCCCAAATTTCTGGCTGCCGTGGGATGATGCGGCCCGCTTGGCTGCCAAACGAGTCGCCAAGCCTGCCGTTGCCTTGGCCAGCCGAGGTGCCGCACAAGCCCAGGCGTTGGGGAAAGCCGGTGCAGATATTGGACGTCCGCTGGAGCAGCTTGGCTACATACCGATTCTGGCGCGCAGTTCTGATGCGATTGCACTGATCGATCTCGGTACTGGCGCGGTGCTTGGATACGCGCTTCTGAGCGGATTTTGAATCGGAGCGCGCTGCTCGAAAACCGGTGAATGAGGTGATCGCCATGATGACAGAACAGGCAGGAGGTTTCACGCTGATCGAGGTCGTGGTCGTGTTGGCGGTTGTGGCGATCTTGGTCACCGTGGCCCTACCCAGCTACCAGGACTACGTGACCCGCAGCAAGCTTTCCGAGGCCGTGGATTCCGTGACCCCAATGCAACTGGAGTTGGGTCAGGCCTGTTTGTCCAAATACCTGGCGGGGGCCACCAATGCCTCGCTGGGTTTGCGCGCTGCGAGTGACTATGCCACCCCCTCCGCGGTGCAATCGATCTCGGCCGCTGGCGTCAGCGCCACCGAGGCCAAGATCACCGTGACGCTGAAGGCCTTTGGTGGCGTGCCTGCGGGCAGCACGCTGGTGTATGCAGGCACATGCAGTGCCGGCGGGGTCAGCTGGCAGCTCGACGCCAGCAGCACGTTGCCGGCCAAGTACCGGCCGAGGGTCTAAGCCAAGGTCTAATGGCGTTCTTCCATTGCGCTTCGCGGCGCGGCGCCAGCCCATGTCTCACGCAACTAGCTTCCCGCCTCTGCAGCAGCATTTTTTTCTTGACCGAGGGCTTGCGCTACTCGCTTGTGCCCTCCCGCTGCTGCTGGCCTACAACCTCTCGCCCTCGGCCACGCTGTTCAATCAACTGCTGGCTCTGGGGGGCTGGGGCGCCTTGGTGCTGTATCTTAGCCTGCAGGTGCCGCTGGTGAGGGGGGAGCGCATGCCGGCTGCGGCGTGGGGCCTGCTGCTGATGCTGCTGGCGGCCCTGAGTTCGCCGCTGCTGAACGGCCTGCCCTGGTCGCTCGCGCTGTCCGGTGCGGCCCTGCTGGGGGCGGCCATGGCGGTGCTGCTGGCCGCGCAGGCGCTGGCGACCGAGCAGCGCCAGGGTTTCTTTCTTGCCTTCATGTGGGCGCTGCTGTTGGCGGGGCTGGCCAGCGCGCTCATCAGCCTGATGCAGGTCTTCATGCCGGACTGGGCCGATGGCAGCTGGATCGCGCGCTCGGGCATTCCCGGCCGCGCGGTGGGCAATATGCGCCAGCCCAACCATCTGGCCAGCTTGCTGATCTGGGCCTGCGTGGCGGCGGTGGCGCTTGCTCAGCCCATGGGCCCGCGGCGCCGGACCGCGCTGGTGCCCGCTACCTTGTCTGCCATCCTGCTGTTGCTGGTGCTGGCGATCGTGCTGAGCGCCTCGCGCACCGGCATGTTGGCGGTGCTGTTGCTGGCGCTATGGGGTGCGCTTGATCGCCGCCTGACGCCTGCCAGCCGCATCGCCCTGCTCGCCACGCCGGCGATGCTGGCGCTGCACTGGGCCCTGTTGTCCGCCTGGGCGAGTCTGGGCAGTCACGCCTTCGGCGCCGAGGCGCGGCTGGCCGAGGGGGCGGGTTCACCGTCGCGGCTGGCCATACTCCGCAACACGTGGGCCTTGCTGCAGCAGCATCCGCTGACCGGCGTGGGTTGGGGTGAGTTCAACCTGGCTTGGTCGATGAGCCCCTTCCCCGACCGCCCGGTGGCTTTTTTTGACCATTGCCACAACCTGCCCATGCAGGTGCTGGTGGAGTTGGGCTGGCCGCTGGGGCTGGCGGTGCTGGGCTTGCTGCTTTGGTCGTGCTGGGTGGCCTGGCGCGAGTCCTGCCGCGCCAGCCTGGCAGATGAAGCGGTGATGCGGCGCTGCGCTTTCATGGTGGTGGCGATGATTGGCCTGCACAGCCTGCTGGAATATCCGCTCTGGTACAGCTACTTCCTGCTGCCCACGGCGTTCGCATTCGGTTTCTGCCTGGCGCCGCAAGTGCGCGGTGGTGGCGTGGTGGCATCGGCTCCGGCCGCGCTGCGGCTCTCGCTCGGCCTGGCGGGCGGCGCGCTGCTATTGGGCAGCCTGTGGGCCGTGCAGGATTACTTGCAGGTGGTGGCGGTGTACGCGCCGCCGGCGCAAGCGGCGCCGCTGGAGCAGCGCATCGCACGCGCGCAGCGCAGCCTGTTCTTTGCGGCCCAGGCCGATTACGCGGCAGCCACCAGTTCGCCACCTGGAGAGGCGGCGCTCGAAGCCACCCGGCGCACCGCACATAACCTCATAGATGTGCGCCTCATGATGGCCTGGGCCAAGTCACTGCATGCCGTGGGCCAGACCGACCAGGCGCGCTACGTGGTCCAGAGGCTCAGGGAGTTCCGCAGCGCCCAGGGCGCAGAGTGGCTGGAAGTCTGCGAACGGTCGCCAGCGGCGGCGGGCGAACTGCCCTTTCAGTGCGCGCCACCGCAGCATCGCTACGATTGGCGCGAGTTGCGCTGAGCATGCCGGCGACCCGGCAGATCAAGGCGCCTTCCAGTCCCCCGACTTCCCACCCTGCTTCTCCAGCACCCGCACGCCATCGATCACCATGCCGCGGTCGGCGGCCTTGCACATGTCGTAGATGGTCAGCAGGCCGATCTGCACGGCGGTCAGCGCTTCCATTTCAACCCCGGTGCGACCCAGCGTCTCCACCTGCGCGCTGCAGTGCACGGCATGCCGGGCGGCATCGATCTCGAACTCCACCGCCACACGCGTGATCGGCAGCGGGTGGCACAGCGGGATCAGGTCGGCGGTGCGCTTGGCGGCCTGGATCGCGGCAATGCGCGCCACGCCCAGCACATCGCCCTTCTTGGCGGTGCCTGCGGTGATCAGGGCCAGGGTGGCAGGCAGCATGCGTATCAGGCCGGTGGCGCGCGCGACGCGGTGCGTCACGTCCTTAGCGCCGACATCAACCATATGGGCCTGGCCTTGGGCATCGAAATGGGTCAGCGGTGATGGGGAGCTCATGGCGCGCAGCAATAAAGCAGAAACCTGTGGCCGCTCATCATAGTTGTGGCAGAGTCGTCAGCGACGCTGCCGCACTTGCCCCAGGAGAACTTCGACCGTGTCCCGATTCTTGCGAGCCTTGCAATCGCCGCCGCCGCGCCGCCTCATCGCGCTGGTGGCCGCGCTGGTGGTGTCGTCCAGCCTGAACACCCCGGCGATCGCGCAGGTCAACCTGCCGGCCCTGGGTGATTCGGTGTCGGCTGACGTGGACGTCGGCGCGGAGCGCAAGCTGGGTGATCAGGTGATGCGGCAGATCCGGCCCGATCCCGATTTCCTCGACGATCCCCTGCTGCAGGAGTATCTGGAGGCGACCTGGGCGCCGCTGGTGGCATCGGCCAAGCAGCTCGGCAATATCGGCGAGGACACGGTGGACCGCTTTGCCTGGGAGACCTTTCTGGTGCGCGATCGCAGCGTGAATGCGTTCGCGCTGCCGGGCGGCTTCGTCGGCGTGCACCTGGGTCTGATTGCGATGACGGGCGCGCGCGACGAGCTCGCCTCGGTGCTGGCGCATGAACTCTCGCACGTGACGCAGCGCCATATCGCGCGCCGCATCGTGGGGGATTCGCGGACCAGCCTGCTGGCCACTGCCGGCATCCTGCTGGGCGTGCTGGCCGCGGCCAAGTCCGGCAATGTCGGCGCCGCGAATGCGGCCATCGTGGGTGGCCAGGCCGCCGCAGCGCAGTTGCAACTGAATTTCTCGCGCGACATGGAGCGCGAGGCCGACCGCGTCGGCTTCCAGGTCATGACCAAGGCCGGCTTCCGGCCCGCCGGCATGGCCAGCATGTTCGAGCGCATGGAGCAGGCCTACCACCTGATGGACACGGGCAGCTACCCCTATCTGCGCTCGCACCCGCTGACGAGCGAGCGCATCGGCGAGGCGCGTGCGCGCCTGGGCACGGGCGAGGTGCAGAGCCTGCCCAATGTGGCCGAGCATGCCCTGCTGGCGGCGCGTGCGCGCGTGCTGATGGACGCGCGTGCCGAGGCCTGGGCGCAGCTGCAGGCGCTGGACGCCGGAGCGCGCCAGGGCCAGGGCTTCGAGCAGCTGGCGGCGCGCTATGCCAGTGCGCTGGCCTCGATCAAGATGCGCGACTGGGCGCGCGCCGAGAGCGCGATCAAGACCGCCAACGTCCTGCTGGACATGCTGGGGCCCGATGCGCGCGCGCGCCGCTTGCTGGTCTATCTGCGCGCCGAGCTGGAAGCCGCGCGCAGCCAGCCCGTGGCCGGCCTGGCCGCGCTGGCGCCTCTGGCCGGCGAGCGCTCGCGACCCATGCTGCTGATGCGCGCGCAGCTGGCGCTGGTCGATACCCGCGAGGCGCAGCTGCGCGAGAGCAGCGAGGCGCTGCAGACCCATGTCAGCCTGCATGCGCAGGATGCCGGCGCCTGGAGCAGCCTGGGCCTGCTGTGGGACAAGCTGGGCCAGCCGCTACGCGCCGTGCGCGCCCAGGCCGAGGCCCAGGCCGCGATGGGCGATCTCAATGGCGCCATCGACCGCATGCGCTCGGGCCTGCGCCAGTCGCGTGGCCGCGAGGCCGATCAGTTCGAGGCCGCCGTGATCGATGCGCGCCTGCGCGCGCTGCTCTACGAGCGCCGCCAACTGCTGGCCGATATGTATCCGCGCGGGGCGCCGCCCGGCGCTGAGCTGCCAAATTAGTCTGCGCTGACGAACAGCCGCTCGATCACCACGTCGATGAGCATGCCGCACAGGCTGTAGATCAGCGAGCCGATCAGCGCGGCGGCGAAACCCGTCACCGCAAAGCCGTCCAGCAGCGAGGCGGCGGCCCAGAACATCAGGGCGTTGATGACGAACAGGAACAGGCCCAGGCTGAGCACGGTCACGGGCAGGGTCAGCAGCACCAGCAGCGGGCGCAGCAAGGTGTTGAGCAGGCCCAGCACCAGCGCCGCAATCATCGCCGAGCTGAAGCTCGTCACCTGCACGCCGGGGTAGAGGTGCGCCACTAGCAGCAGGGCGCCGGAGAGCAGCAGCCAACGCGTCAATGTTTTCATGCGGGCAAGCATACAGGCAGGGCCCGACCCCGGTGAGGGGCGCCACCTCAGGGCTTTGCCCTAGGTGGAAGTTCGCGCAAGTTTGATGAAAAGCAAATGCGAACGATTCGCATTTGTTGTAGCATGCCGTCCTGGCAGCCAGACAGGCTGCGCCCGCAAGCCGCCACGACCATGCCTCAAGCCTCTCTCGCGCCCTACGGACCGATGTCCCTGCAGCCGGATCAGCCGCGTGTCGAGCGTGCGCCTGCACGGGCCGTGGCCGCTGCCTTGCCGGCGCTGCCCATGCTGACGCCGCTGCGCTACGAGCCGCAGGCCGAGCGCGGCACGCGCCTCGCCGGTGTGGTGGTGCTGGCCCTGCATCTGCTGGGCATCTGGGCCATCATGCATATCGCGCCCATGCGTGAAGCGGTGCACAAGCTGGCGCCGCTGGTGGTCAGCATCGTCAGCGCACCCCAGCGCACCGAGCCGCCCAAACCCCTGCCCCTGCCGCCGCCTCCGCAGGCGCGCTTGCAGCAGCTGGAGCCGGCCACGCTGATTCCGGTGTTCCAGGTGAACGCGGCCGCAGCGCCCAGCGCTGCTGCAACCCAGGCCGCGCCGCCGACGCCCGCCGCCACGTCGCAGCCCAGCGAGCCCGTCAGCGCCGTGGCGGTGCAGCCGCTCCAGCCGCCCGCGCCCAAGCAGATCGCCGCCAGTGCCGTGCGCTACCTGGTGGCGCCGCCGGTCGAGGTGCCGATGCTGTCGCGCCGCGCCGGCGAGAGCGGTGTGGTGCTGCTGCGCGTGCTGGTCGACGCCCAGGGCCTGCCCAAGCAGATCCTGCTGCACAAGTCCTCGGGCTTTGCGCGCCTCGACGAACAGGCGCTGGCCGCGATGCGGCAGGCGCGCTTCAAGCCCCAGACGGAGAACGGCCAGGCAATCGAATGGTTCGTGATCGCGCCCCTGTCCTACGAACTGGAGCGCTGAGCCCGCCGCGCAAGACCTGACCCTTCTCTTCCATTCAATTCAATCCCGCTAGCCATGCCGGCGGCGCCTCTGGAGGCCGCCTGGGCAAAGCCATGCCCCAACTCCAGGAGCTCTCTCTCATGACTTCATCCCGCAAGAAAAAAACCACCTCCGGCGCCAAGCTGCTGCCGCTGGGCGCCCTGGCCGCCGGCTTCGGCCTGGCCGGCACGGCCTGGGCCCAGCAACTGCCGCCTGCCAGCGACGAGGCGGTCGACAACGTGCTGCCGGTGGTGCGCGCCAAGGCCGCGGCCGAGAAGAGCGGCAAGGATGGCTATCAGGCCGTCGAGACGCGCATCGGCAAGGGCAAGCAGGAACTGCGCGACATCCCCCAATCGATCACCGTGGTGACCGAGAAGCTGATGGATGACCGCAACCTCGACACCATGAAGGAGGCGCTGAAGAACACCGCCGGCATCACCTTCCAGGCGGCCGAGGGCGGCGAGGAGGACATCCGCCTGCGCGGCTTCCCGCTGCAGGCCACCGGCGACGTGTTCGTCGACGGCATGCGCGATCCCGCCTTCTACGAGCGCGACACCTTCTTCCTCGATCGGCTCGAGCTGCTGCGCGGCTCGGCCTCGATGCTGTTCGGCCGCGGCTCGACCGGCGGCGCGGTGAACCAGGTCACCAAGCTCCCGCGCCTGATCGACGAGCATCAGCTCGATGTCACGGTGTCGAGCCACGCGGGCGTGCGTGCGGTGGGCGATTTCAATGTCCGACTGGGCGAGAGCGCCGCGGCGCGCATCGGCACCATGCTGACCCGCTCCGACAACAACGGCGCCGGCTCATCGATCAACAAGGCCGGCGTGGCCGGCAGCCTGCGCTGGGGCATCGGCGAGGTGGACGAGTTCAACCTCGCGCTTTACCACTTGGTGAACAACAACGGCATGAACTACGGCATGCCCTGGATCAAGCCCACGCCCACCGCGCCGGCTGCCAGCACCACGCTGATGCCGGTGTCGCCCGATGCCTATTACGGCATGGCCAGCGACCGCAACGATGGCAGCGCCACCCATGCGACGCTGACGCACACCCACCGCTTCGGCACCCAGCTCGAGCTCGTCACCAAGATCCGCCAGGCCGACTACACGCGCGACCAGCGCGCCGGCACGGTGCGCTTTGCACCGGCGGCGCTGCAGCCGGGCGGCATCGCCGCGTCGCTGGCCACCTTCGGCCCCGACACCGTGCTCGTGCGCGGCACGCAGCTGAAGATCCAGGACATGCAGAGCCTGCAGGCGCAAAGCGACCTGGCCGGCAAGATCAGCGCCCTGGGTGTCAGGCATGAGTTCCAGGCCGGCGCCGACATGTCGCTGGAGAAGAAGCAGGTCTACGGTGCGCTCACCGCCGCGCAGGGTGGGGTGGTGCCCATCAAGCCGAGCACCACGGTGGGTCGCCCGGACGATGGCGCCGCCATCGACGAGAGCCGGCGCAGCCTGCGCCGCACCAGCGAATACCGCTCGCGCGCCTTCGGCGTGTATGCGCAGGACCTGATCCAGGTGGCGCCGCAATGGAAGCTGCTGGCCGGTCTGCGCTACGACAGCCTGCGCGGCGACTACGACAGCTTTGCCATCCCGAACAATGCCAGCGCGCCGGTCAGCACCAGCAGCTACCGCATGAAGATCTCGGAATGGAGCAAGCGCCTGGGCCTGCTGTTCCAGCCTAACGAGCTGATGTCCTTCCACGCCTCGGCGGCCACCTCCTTCAACACCTCGGGCGATGCCTACTCGCTGGGCGCCGACAACCAGAACCTGCCGCCCGAGCAATCCATCAACCTCGAGCTCGGCGCCAAGATCGATTCGGCCGATGGCAAGCTGAGTTCGCGCTTCGCGCTGTTCCGCTCCACCAAGCTGCACGAGCGCAACACCGATCCGCTCGTCAATCTGGTCACGCTGTCGGGCAAGCGCCATGCCGCCGGCGTGGAGATGGACTTCAGCGGCCGCCTCACGGCCGACTGGGAGATCTTCCTTTCCTATATGTGGATGCCGGTGGCCAAGATCGACATCAGCTCGGCCGGCAGCGGCGAGATGCAGGGCGACCGCCCCTCGCTGACGCCGCAGCACACCGGCACGCTCTGGACCACCTACCAGCTCAGCCCCAAGCTGCGCGTCGGCGCCGGCCTGAATGGGCGCAGCGGCCAGCAGCCCAACCGCAACCCCGGCTTCTACGCGCCCAAGTTCATCACCGCCGACCTGATGGCCGAGTACGCGCTGATCGCCAACAAGCTGCTGTTCAAGGCGAACGTGAGCAATGTGGCCGACAAGCTCTATGCCGACTCGCTCTACACCGGCCACTATGTGCCGGGCGCCGGCCGCATGTTCCAGCTCACCGGCAGCTACAAGTTCTAGGAGTCCGCCATGTTGATCCGCATTCCCGAGGTACTGGACGTCGAGACCCTGCGCCAATTGCGCGCCGGGCTGGAGGAGGCCGAATGGGAAAGCGGCGCGCGCACCGCGGGCAGCCAGGCCGCCCAGGTCAAGCACAACCAGCAGCTGCCGCGTGAGGCGCCCGCCACCCGGCAGCTGCAGGCCCTGTTGCTGGCCGCGCTGGAGCGCAACACGCTGTTCTTCACCGCGGCCCTGCCCAAGCGCGTGCTGCCGCCGATGTTCAACCGCTACGGCGGCGACAGCAACCACTACGGCGACCATGTGGATCAGGCGATCCGTTATGTGCCGGGCTCGGCGCAACGCGTGCGCACCGACATCTCCTGCACCGTCTTCCTCGCCGAACCCACGGACTACGAGGGCGGCGAGCTGGTGATCGCCGACACCTATGGCGAGCAGCGCGTCAAGCTGGCGGCCGGCGATGCCGTGCTCTACCCGGGCACCAGCGTGCACCGCGTCGAGCCGGTCACGCGCGGCGCCAGGCTGGCCAGCTTCTTCTGGATCGAGAGCATGGTGCGCAGCGACGAGCAGCGCCGCCTGCTCTACGAGATGGACCTGGCACTCACCGCGATGCGCAGCGAGCATGGCGAGAGCGCCGCCACGGTGCAGCTCACCGGCACGTACCACAACCTGCTGCGCATGTGGGCCGACACATGAGCCTGTCCGCGCTGCAGCCGATCCCGCCCGAGGTCGTCAACCTGGCCGACTTCGAGGCCCATGCGATGGCGTGCGTGGATGCGCAGGCCTGGGCCTATCTCAGCGGTGGCGCGGCCGACGAGCTGACGCTGCGCGCCAACCGCAGCGCCTGGGACGCCATCAAGCTGCAGCCGCGCGTGCTGCGCGCGCTCGGCGGTGGCCACACGCGCGTGCCGCTGCTGGGCCGCGAGCTGGCGCATCCCATCCTGCTCGCGCCGATCGCCTACCAGCAGCTGGTGCATGCGGACGGCGAGCTGGCGAGCGCCTACGCCGCCGCGGCGCAGGGTGCCGGCATGGTGCTGAGCGCGCAGTCCAGCGTCGACATGGGTGCGGTGGCCGCGGCCTTTGCGCAGGAGCCGCAGGCGGGGCCGCTGTGGTTCCAGCTCTACTGGCGCGACGACCGCGCGTTCATGCGCGAGCTGCTGCAGCGCATCGAGGCGGCCGGCTACCAGGCGCTGGTGCTGACGGTAGATGCACCGGTGCATGGCGCGCGCGACCGCGAGCGCCGCGCCGGCTTCCAGCTGCCGCCGCACATCCGCGCCGTCAATCTGGGCGGGGTCAAGCAGGCCTTGCAGCTGCAGGCCGGCCAGAGCGCGCTGTTCGACGGCCTGATGCCGCGTGCCGCCACCTGGGACGAGATCGACTGGCTGCGCGCGCACAGCCGGCTGCCGCTGCTGCTCAAGGGCGTGAGCCATGTGGACGATGGCCGCGAGGCGCTGCGCCGCGGCGTTGCCGGGCTGATCGTTTCCAACCACGGCGGCCGCACGCTCGACACCTTGCCGGCCAGCGCCGAACTGCTGCCGCCGCTGCGCGCGGCGCTCGGCGAGGAAGCGACGCTGCTGGTCGACGGCGGCATCCGGCGCGGCACCGACGTGCTGAAGGCGATCGCGCTGGGCGCCGATGCGGTGCTGTTGGGGCGGCCCTATATGCATGCGCTGGCGACCGCCGGCGCGCATGGCGTGGCGCACGCGCTGCGGCTTTTGCGCGATGAACTCGAGATCGCGATGGCCTTGTGCGGCTGCAAGACACTGGCCGATGCGGGCCCGCATTTGCTGTGGTCCGCGCACAAGTGATGCACGGCTGCGACACATGAGGGTTTGTTGGGTGCTATTCATCAACTCTTCGCTGCAACTTCCCCTATGAAAGCCTTCTCAATGCCAGAGGTGCGCAGTACCATTGCCTGCGCAGGGTGCTAGAGAGAAATGAAGGGTCAGACCTTCGCCCGGGGCCCGGCACATCAACCAACCTTTGATGGAGAGAATCGAAATGGCAACTGCGAAGAAGGCCGCGCCCGCTAAGAAGGCGGCACCGGCCAAGAAGGCGGCAGCTCCGGCCAAGAAGGCCGCAGCACCTGCGAAGAAGGCAGCTCCTGCAAAGAAGGCAGCGCCGGCGAAGAAGGCAGCTCCGGTCAAGAAGGCCGCTGCACCCGCCAAGAAGCGCACGCCCAATGCAGCCTTCATGAAGGCCCTGACCCCCAGCGCAGCGCTGGCAGCCATCGTTGGTGCAGCTCCTCTGCCGCGCACCGACGTGACCAAGAAGGTCTGGGAATACATCAAGAAGCACAAGCTGCAAGACGAAGTGCAGAAGCGCATCATCGTCGCCGACGCCAAGCTGAAGGAAATCTTCGGCAAGGCCAAGGCCGATATGTTCGAAATGACCAAGCTGATCAACAGCCACTTGAAGTGAGATGACGGCCCGCTAACCGCGGGCCGGACTCTGACGATCAGGCCCGCAGTTCGCGGGCCTTTTTTATGGCGCTCAGCGCGCCGCCGACATGAAGCGCTGCAGCGCGGCCTTCAGGCGCGGCACCTCGATGGGCTTGAGCCAGTAGTCGATGAAGCCGGCCGCGCGTGCCGCGCGCACCTGCTGGTCATCGTTGTCGGCCGACAGCGCCACGCAGGGCAGCGCCTGCCAGCGCGCATCGGCGCGCAGCCGCGCCAGCAAGTCCATGCCGCTCATGTCGGGCAGGTTCATGTCGATCAGCACCAGGCCGGGGCTGATCTCGTTGAGCACGCCCAAGGCCTCGGCGCCGTCTTCGGCGCACACCAGGGTCCAGTCGGGCAGCAGGCGGAACACCTCTTCCATCAGGATGATGTTGATGCGGTCGTCTTCGACGTACAGCACCTGGTGCGTGCTGGGTTGGGCGGGCGAGGGCAGGGTCATGGTGGGTTGGGCAAGCGGGCGCGCCCGCGCACGATACCAGCGATTGGCCGGCCGGCGGCAGGCCCGCATGCGGCGGCGAAAAGTGTGAACAAAGGCATGGATGGCGGCCCCCTTGCATGGGGGGGAAGACCCTAGGGTGCGCGTCACCGCTACTTACACTTGCGCCTCGTAGTCCCTCAGACCGCCGTCGCAACCCGGAAAGCCCTATGTCCCTCGTCGCTGCCCTTGCCCTTGCCGCATCCAGCGCCACCCTGCCCCACTGCTCGTGGGACCGGCCGGGCGTGAACCCCTTCATGGGCGATGTGGTGGCGGCCGTGGATCGCTACAAGGACATCCCTCAGGCCACGCGCGACAAGCTCAAGGCCCGCATGCAGGCGCGTCAGTACGACGAGATCGCCAGCATCAAGCGCGACAGCATCACCGGCAAGGCCCAGTACAGCAACGAGATCCGCGACATGCACTTCGGTGCTGGCAGCGTCTGCACGACGGTCAGCCGCGTGAAGTGGAGCGAGCAGCAGGAGGAGCGCGGCCTGGTCTATTGCGAAGATGGCCAGTGCATCATCGTGCCGACCGTGTGCCGCAACGTCAGCCGCATCAAGCGCCTGGCCGCGCGCCCGGTGGCCACGGCGCCGGCCGCCGCCACCACGGTGGCCTCGTCTGCGCGCGAGGACGAGACGCCGCTGGAATTCGATCCGCCGGCCGCCGGTGGCGACATGGGTGGCGGTGCGCAGGGCAGCTTCAACCAAGTGGCCGGTACGCCGCTGGCGCCCACCGCCTCGGGCCTCGGCCTGCCCGCCGGCAACGGCGGCACGCTGATCGTCGACGCGCGTCCCACGCCGCTGCCCCCGCCGCCGGTGCCCGGCCTGCCGCTCGGCCCCAATGGCAACGTCACCACGCCGGTGCCCGAGCCCGGCAGCTGGGCCATGCTGCTGGCCGGCCTGGCCGCGCTGGGCTTCATGGCCCGGCGCCGCCCGCTGCGCTGAGGATCAGCGCCGCGCCAGCAGGGGCTTGAGGTAACGGCCCGTGTGGCTGCCCTCATGCCCGGCCAACGCTTCGGGCGTGCCCGCCAGCAAGAGCTGACCCCCGCCCGAGCCGCCCTCGGGCCCCATGTCGATCAGCCAGTCGGCCGTCTTGATGACGTCGAGGTTGTGCTCGATCACGACGATGGTGTTGCCGGCGTCGCGCAGCTGGTGCAGCACCTTGAGAAGCAGCGCGATGTCGGCGAAGTGCAGGCCGGTGGTCGGCTCGTCGAGGATGTAGAGGGTGCGGCCGGTATCGCGCTTGGAGAGCTCCAGCGCCAGCTTGACGCGCTGCGCCTCGCCGCCCGAGAGCGTGGTGGCGCTCTGGCCCAGCTTCACATAGCCCAGGCCCACGTCCAGCAGCGTCTGCAGCTTGCGCGCCAGCGTCGGCACGGCGCTGAAGAAGGCGTAGGCGTCCTCCACCGTCAGGTCCAGCACCTGGGTGATGTTCTTGCCCTTGTAGAGCACCTCCAGGGTTTCGCGGTTGTAGCGCTTGCCATGGCAGACGTCGCAGGGCACGTAGACATCGGGCAGGAAGTGCATCTCCACCTTCAGCACGCCATCGCCCTGGCAGGCCTCGCAGCGGCCGCCGGCCACATTGAAGCTGAAGCGGCCCGGCCCGTAGCCGCGCTCGCGCGCGGTGGGCATCTCGGCAAACAGCTCGCGGATGGGCGTGAACAGACCGGTGTAGGTGGCCGGGTTGGAGCGCGGCGTGCGGCCGATCGGCGACTGGTCGACGTTGATGACCTTGTCGAAGGCCTCCATGCCCTCGATCTCGTCGTGCGCGGCCGGGTCCTGGTGGCTCTGGTAGAGCTTCTTGGCCACGGCGGCGTAGAGCGTGTCATTCACCAGCGTGCTCTTGCCCGAGCCCGAGACGCCGGTCACGCAGGTCAGCAGCCCGACCGGGAACTCGGCCGTCACGCCCTTCAGGTTGTTGCCGCGTGCGTTGACGATGCGCAGGCGCTGCTCGCCCGGCATATGGCGCTGGCCGGGCACCTCGATGCGCGCCGCGCCGCTCAGATAGCGGCCGGTGAGCGAGTCGGGATTGGCCGCCACCTCGTCCGGCGTGCCCTGGGCGATGATCTGGCCGCCATGCACGCCGGCGCCGGGCCCCAAGTCCAGCACATGGTCGGCGGCGCGGATCGCGTCCTCGTCATGCTCGACCACCAGCACCGAGTTGCCGAGGTCGCGCAGTCGCCGCAGCGTGGCGATGAGGCGGTCGTTGTCACGCTGGTGCAGGCCGATGCTGGGCTCGTCCAGCACATACATCACGCCGGTCAGGCCCGAACCGATCTGCGAGGCCAGGCGGATGCGCTGGGCCTCGCCGCCCGAGAGCGTGTCGGCGCTGCGGTCCAGGCTCAAGTAGTTGAGCCCCACGTCGTTGAGGAAGCGCAGGCGTGAGCTGATCTCGCGCACCACCTTGTCGCCGATCTCGGCCTTGGCGCCCTTGAGCTTCAGGCCTTCGAAATAGTGCAGGCATTCGCGCAGCGTGGCGTGCTCCACCTCGTAGATGGGCTTGCCCTTGAAGCCGGGCGCGGCGTCGGCCGGCTGCAGCACCACGTTGCGGGCCTCGCGGCGCAGGCGCGAGCCCTCGCAGTGCGGGCAGGGCTTGGCGGCCATATAGCGCGCCAGGTCCTCGCGCACCGCGGCCGAGTCGGTTTCCTTGTAGCGCCGCTCCAGATTCGGCAGGATGCCCTCGAAGGGGTGCGAACGCTTCACGCTGCGCTTCTTGCCGGCCGCGCTTTCGGCCTGGTAGACGAAGGCGATGTCGTCCGTGCCCGAGCCATGCAGCAGCACCTGGCGCGCGCTCTCGGGCAGCTCTTCAAAAGGCAGCTCGATGTCGAAGCCGTAATGCGCCGCCACGCTTTCCAGGAAGGAGAAGGTGTAGCCGTTGCGGCGATCCCAGCCCTTCACCGCGCCGCTGGCGAGCGAGAGGGTGGGGAAGGCCACCACGCGCTCGGCATCGAACACGGTGACCTGGCCCAGGCCCTCGCAGCTGGGGCAGGCGCCCACCGGCGAGTTGAAGGAGAACAGGCGCGGCTCCAGCTCGGGCAGCGAATAGCTGCACACCGGGCAGGAGAACTTGCTGGAGAAAATGGTCTCGGCGCCCGTGTCCATATTGAGCACCAGGGCGCGGCCCTCGGCCAGGCGCATCGCCGCCTCGAAGCTCTCGGCGAGGCGCTGGCGCAGGCTGTCGGCATTCTCGGCACGCAGCTTGATGCGGTCCACCACCACATCGATGTCGTGCTTCTCGGCCTTCTTCAGCGCCGGGATGTCGGGCGCTTCCACCGTCTGGCCATCGACGCGAAAGCGCACATAACCCTGCGCCTGCAGGTCCTGGAACAGCTCGACGAACTCGCCCTTGCGGTCGCGCACCACCGGGGCCAGCAGCATCAGCTTGCTGTCCTCGGGCATGGCCAGGGTGGCGTCCACCATCTGGCTGGGGCTGGAGGCCTCCAGCGGCAGATGGTGGTCGGGGCAGAAGGGCGTACCGGCGCGCGCATAGAGCAGGCGCAGGTAGTCGTGGATCTCGGTGACCGTGCCGACGGTGGAGCGCGGGTTGTGGCTGGTGGCCTTCTGCTCGATCGAGATGGCGGGCGAGAGGCCCTCGATCACGTCCACATCGGGCTTGTCCATCAGCTGCAGGAACTGGCGCGCATAGGCCGAGAGGCTCTCGACATAGCGGCGCTGACCCTCGGCATAGAGCGTGTCGAAGGCCAGGCTGGACTTGCCCGAGCCCGACAGCCCCGTGATCACCACCAGCTGGTTGCGCGGCAGATCGACGTCGATGTTCTTCAGATTGTGGGTGCGCGCACCCCGCACGCGGATCATCGGTGTTTCTGCGGGCAAGGGACGGTCGGGCTGGGACATGGGGCTCAAACAATGGGCGAACTCGCCATCATAGGGCGAGGGCCTCGTTTATCCCAATGGCAGCCGCACCCGGACACATAAACCGGGGGTTCCGCCCGGCCCCGGCAGCAGGGCCGAATCGCCCAGGACGATGCTGCCGCCCAGCCCCAGCACCACGCTGCGCACGATCGCCAGGCCCAGGCCGCTGCCCTGCTGGGCCTGGTCGGGCACGCGGAAGAAGCGGTCGAACACGCGCTCGCGCCAGGGCTCGGGGATGCCGGGGCCCTGGTCGTGGAATTCCAGCAGCGCCTCTTGACCCTCGCGCCGCAGCCGTATCAGCAGATGGCCGCCCGGCGGGCTGTACTTGATGGCGTTCTCGGTCAGGTTGTCCAGCATCGAGGCCAGGCCCTCGTGCTCGCCGAAGACGCGCAGGCCGGCCTCGGCCTCGCAGTCCAGCTCCAGGCCCTTGCTGCTGGCCAGCAGGTCCAGCGCGGCGAGGCGGTCCTGCAGCAACTCGTCCAAGGCCAGGCGCTGCGGCGGCTGGGCCGCGGCGTCGCTGCGCATCAGGGCCAGCAGCTGGCCCACCAGGCGGGTGGCGCGCGCCTCGCTGCGCAACATGCCCTGCAGCCAGGCCTGCGATTGCGCGTCGTCCTGGTGGCGGCCCTGCAGGGCCTCGGCATGCACGCGCATCGCCGCCAGCGGCGTGCGCAGCTCGTGCGCGGCGTCGGCGATGAAGCTGCGCTCGCGCTGCAGGCCCTGCTGCACGCGCTTGAGCAGCGCGTTCACCGCGCTCAGCATGGGGCGCAGCTCGCGATGCTGGGGGGTGAACTGCAGCGGCGAGAGATCGCCCGCGCCGCGCAGCGCAATCTCGTGGCTGACGCGCCGCCAGGGCCGCAGCGCGATGCGCACCGAGATCCAGGCCGGCAGCACCAGCAGGGGCAGGCTGATCAGCAGCGGCAGCACCAGCAGGCCCTTGGAGCTGAGCGTCAGCAGCACATTGGTGGCGCTGCCCGGCAGCATCAGCGTCAC
This sequence comes from Roseateles sp. FW301-B2, assembly GCF_058788955.1. Taxonomy (NCBI): domain Bacteria; kingdom Pseudomonadati; phylum Pseudomonadota; class Betaproteobacteria; order Burkholderiales; family Sphaerotilaceae; genus Roseateles; species Roseateles sp. FW301-B2. The sequence continues at coordinate 37,824 of NZ_JBYTBE010000003.1, read as the reverse complement.
GCGCACATTGGAGCGCTGCGACTGCTTGGTAAGCGCACGCCAGCGCTGCCCCTGGCCCTCCACCCACTGCATGCCGTCGCCCGGCGGGCTGGGGATGGCGCCGGGCTCGCCCGGGCTGGCATAGACCAGCTCCGCGCCGCGCCATACCGTCATCGCCATGCGCAGCTGCGGCAGGTCGTCGGCACCGTTCTCGAGACGCTGGAACAAGTCGATCTGCTGCAGCACGCGTTGCAGCTGCTCGGGCTGGTCCTGCAGCGCTTCGGTGACGGCGATGATGGACTCGAAACGGTGGCCGCTGTCGAACACCGAGGTGTCGCGCACCGCGTCGTTGATGGCAAAGGCGATCAGGCCCAGCCAGAGCGCCAGCACCAGCACCACCTGGGCCACCACCAGGCGGCGCAGCACCGAGGGCTCGCGCATGCGCGCGAGCCAGCGCTTGAGCCTCACGACGGCTGCCTCACTTGCCGCCGGCCCTGGCGGGGGCCTGGCGGTCGATCACATAGCCCACGCCGCGCACCGTGCGTATGAAGCCCTCGCCGATCTTCTTGCGCAGATTGGACATGTGCACGTCCAGCACATTGCTCTCGGCGCTGCCGCCGGGCAGCACCTGCTCCTCCAGCAGCCGGCGCGTCAGCACGCGGTCGGCGCGCTTCATCAGCGCCACCAGCAGCGCGAATTCCGAGCGCGAGAGCTCCACCGGGTCGCCCTTCACCAGCACGCGCATGGTCTGCTCCTGCACGCAGATGCCGCGCAGCTCGAGGGTCTCGTCCTCCTGGCCGTAGCTGCGCCGCACCAGGGCGCGCACGCGCGAGATCAGTTCGGCCAGGGCGAAGGGCTTGACGAGGTAATCGTCGGCGCCGCTGTCCAGACCCAGCAGGCGCTCCTGCAGGCTGTCGCGCGCGGTGAGTATCAGCACCGGCAGGCGCAGCTTCTCGCGCTTCAGGTGGGCCAGCAGGCTGAGGCCGTCGCCATCCGGCAGCCCTAGGTCGAGCAGCACCAGATCGGCCACGCTGTTTGTCAGCGTCTGCATGGCGTCGGCCAGGCGCCGTACCCACACCACCTCCATGCCCTGTTCGGCCAGCGCCATGCGCACGCCATTGCCCAGGTCCAGATCGTCTTCCACCAGCAGCACTTTCATGCCCCGTATTGGAACGCTTCAGCCTGAGGATGGCATGAAGTCACCTTCAGCCCCTCTTCAGCAAGCCTTGAGCGCAGCTTCAGGGCCGCTGGCCACACTGCAGCATGTCCCGGTCAACACGCGGTGCCGTGACTCGCAATGAACCATTCGCCGCTGCTCTGAAGGAAGTTATTCCATGCCATCGAAGAAACAACTCGCCCTGATCTCCGCCACTGCCCTGCTGCTCGCGGCCCAGGCCGCACAAGCCGCCCCGCAGTCCGACGAGCTGGGCGCCTACGGCGGCCTGTCGGTGGGCCGCAGCAGCTTCAGCCTGCCCAGCCCCTCGGTGCCCGTCACCGGCAAGGACAGCCGCGACACCGCCTACAAGCTCTATGGCGGCTATCGCCTGAACGAGAACTTCGGCCTCGAGGCCGGCTACGCCCGCCTGGGCAGCTTCAGCGAGCAGGCCACGCTGGCCACCGGCGCGGTGACGCAGGAGGGCAAGGCCAGCAGCTTCTACGCCGCCGCCACCGCCCGCCATGCGCTCAACGAGCAGTTCTCGCTGCAGGGCCGCCTGGGCGTGGCGCGCAACAAGGTCTCCGGCACCAACCTGCTGCCCGCGGGCGACAGCCTGCAGGGCAGCAAGACCAGCCTGATGTGGGGCGTGGGTGCCGAGTACAAGCTGGCCAAGAACCTGGCGCTGACGGCCGACTACGACAACTACGGCAAGGTCTCCAGCCAGGTGAAGGCCAGCACCTTCATGCTCGGCGCGCGCCTGAGCTTCTAAGCCGACGCTCGGCGCAATCCCCCCTGGTGGTGATCTCGCGGCAGGCCAGAATGGAGCCTGCCGAAGAATGCCCTGGGAGGGGATATGTGGGGAATCCAGCTGGGCCGCCTTGTCGCGGCCCTTTCATTTTTTCTTGGCGGTGCGGTCGCTGCGGCGCCGCCGCTGGAAGACTTCTTTCGCAAGCCGCAGATCGCGGCGCCCAAGCTCTCGCCCGATGGCCGCCACCTGGCGGTGCAGGTGGCGGGCGGCGACGGCGTGGTACGTCTGGCGGTGATCGATCTGGTGGCGCTCACCGAAGCCAAGGTGGTGGCCGGCTTCAGCAATGCCGATGTGCACAGCCATCACTGGGTCAACGACCAGCGCCTGGTGCTGAGCATCAGCGTGGCGCAGAACGGCACGAGCCCGCAGATCGACCCGGGCCTGTGGGCGGTGAATCGCGACGGCAGCGACTTGCGGCCGCTCATCAAATCGGTCAGCCAGTTCATCAAGGAAGCATCGCAGATCACCGATCGACGCCTGGATCGCAACTGGCAGTTCCACAGCGTGGCCGACGACGGCAGCAGCGATGTGTTCGTGGTGCGCCAGCGCTGGTCGAACGAGCCCGAGTCCGTCGGCCTGGGCCTGGCGCGCCTGGATACCCTCACCGGCAAGCTCACGAGCCTCGCCACCGGCGCGCCCAGCCATGTGACCGGCTGGGTGCTGGATACCGAGGGCCGACCGGCCGCGCTCACCACGGCGCAGCAGGGGCGCTATGCCTCCTATCTGCGCGATGCCGAGGGGCGCTGGCAGCTTTGGCAGGAGGGCGACAACTACCGCCAGAGTTTCGATATGCCCTATTGGTTCGGCCCCGATGGCCAGACCCTGGTGGCCAACAATCGCAGCGGCTTCGATGCGCTCTACCGCCTCGATCGCAAGACCCTGCAGCGCGAAGCGCAGCCGCTGGTCTCGCTACAGGGCTACGACTTCAGGGGCAGCCTGGTCTACGACAAGCAGGCCAGGCAGCTGCTGGGCGTGCATTACGAGAACGATGCACCCGGCAGCGTGTGGCTGCATCCGCAGCTCAAGCAATGGCAGGCGGCCATCGATGCCAAGCTGCCCGGTACCATCAACCGCATCCACTGCAATCGCTGCCTGACGGCCTCGCGCCTGGTGGTCTCGGCCTACTCGGACCAGCGCCCCGCAAACTTCTACCTCTATATGCCGGCGAGCGGAGAACTGCAGGCCCTGGCCGCTTCGATGCCCTGGATCAAGCCGGCCGAGATGGGGCGGCGCGACATGGTGCGCATCCAGGCCCGCGACGGCCTGGAGCTGCCCGTGCTGCTGACCCAGCCGGCCGATCGGGCGCAGGCGGCGCGGCCCGCGGTGCTGCTGGTGCATGGCGGACCCTATGTGCGCGGCACGCATTGGCCCTGGGAGCCGATGGCGCAGTTCCTCGCCTCGCGCGGTTATGTGGTGATCGAGCCCGAGTTCCGCGGCAGCACCGGCTATGGCCAGGCGCATTTCAAGGCCGGCTGGAAGCAATGGGGCCTGGCGATGCAGGACGATGTGGCCGACGCGCTGGGCTGGGCCGTCAAGCAGGGCCTGGTCGACCCCAAGCGTGTCTGCATCGCCGGCGCCAGCTATGGCGGCTATGCCACCCTGATGGGCCTCATCAAGCAGCCCGAGCTCTACCGCTGCGGCATCAACTGGGTCGGCGTGACCGACATCGAGCTGCTCTACAGCATCCACTGGAGCGATCTGGGTGGCGAGTGGAAGGGCTATGGCATGCCCGTGCTGGTGGGCGACCGCGACAAGGATGCCGAGCAGCTGCGCGCCACCTCGCCGCTGCAGCGTGCGGCCGAACTCAAGCGCCCGCTGCTGATGGCCTATGGTGCCGAGGACCGCCGCGTGCCGCTCAAGCATGGCCTGGCCTTCCGTGACGCCATGCCCAAGGATCAGGAACTCGAATGGGTGGTCTACGACCACGAGGGCCATGGCTGGCGCGAGCTCAAGACCCAGCAGGACTTCTGGGGCCGGGTGGAGCGCTTCCTGGCCCGCCATCTCGGGGCTGCACCCTGAGGCGGTTTATTGGATGATGCGGGCATTGAAAATGACGGAGCAGCGATGAATCCAGAGCGCCCACAGCGCAAATCGTGGCTGGACGGCTTCATGGCCTATCCCCTGCCGGCGGGTGTGTCGGAGGCCGAGGTGCGGCGCCATATCGTGCTGCTGGACCAGGCCCTTTACGAGCGCTGGTGCCTGGGCCAGAACCTGCTCTATGCCTGGACCCCGAGCGAGCAGGGCCTGGCGGTGCTGGTGGCGCCGCACACCTTGCTGACCGAGTTCGCGCAGGGCGCCGGCGATGCGGCCGAGAAGGATCGCCGTGCCGCCTTGCTGGAGGGCTTGCTGGCGCACCAGGAGCATCTGGAGGCGGCCGAGTTCGAGCGCATCGCGGCCGAGCTGGGCCTGCAGCCCCAGCCGATCGCGCTGCCCTTCGCGCCGGCGCGCGGCCTGGGCCTGCCCCTGGTGGCGGCCATCGTCGAGCGTTACGGCATCCGCCTGGTGGAAGACCGCGCGGTGATCCTGCTCGACGCGGTGGGCTTCTCGCTGCTCACGCCGCTGGAGCAGGTGGTGCAGCTGGGCAGCCTGTCCTGCTCGGTGAACGCCGCCTACGCCAAGCTGCTGGACCGCGAGATCAATATCAACTTCGCGCGCACCACCACCGGCGACGGCTTCTACATCTGGAATCGGCGCCGCGGCATCGCCGCCAATGTGGAGCTCTACCAGCTCATGCAGTTCATCCTGGCCGACAACGCGCTGGCACGCGAACGCGCCGCGCGGCCCAGCGCGGTGCCGCTGCTGCGCGCCTGCTTCCACGTCGGCTCGCATTACGAGTTCTACCAGAGCGAAGGGCTGAACCCGACCTCGTTCAGCTATTTGGTCGGCCAGGTCACGATCGAGCTGGCGCGCATGATCGAGCGCGCCCTGCCGGGCCAGATCCTGCTGGGCAAGTTCCGCACCATGATGCGCGAGCAGCAGCCCGGCGCGGCGCCGGCGCTGATCGACAGCGTCGCCTTTGTCGAGCGCACGCGCGAGCCGCTGCAGAAGCTCAACGGCCTGGCGCTGGGCGGCTCGGCGATCGACGAGATCGCCTGCTACCTGACCGGCCGGCGCGGCGAGGCGGGCGACGAGTTCGGCATCAGCGAGTTCGAGCTCACCGACAAGCATGGCCTGGCGCACCGCGTCTACAACGCCAAGATCAATATCCACCGGCGCGACGGCGAACCCATCTACCTGGGCCTGCGCGAGGACGACCTGGGCGCCTTCCCGGCGCGGGTGGTGGAGGCATGAGCGCGCGGGCCGTTGCGGTGCGCGCGCTCGCGGCCGGCCTGCTGGTGCTGGCCGGTTGCGGCGGCGGTGGTGGTGGCGGCGATGCCGGCGCACCGGCGCCCGTTGCCGAGCCGGCGCTGGGCGCGCAATGCCTGAGCGGCTCGGTGGCGCGCCTGGAGCTGCCCAGCGCCGCGCTCACCGGGCGCAACACCGAGCTGAGCCTGTTGTCCTGCGGCACGGCGATCTTCACCGAGCTGCGCTGGACCCAGAGCGCCGGCCCGGCGCTCAAGCCGCTGTCGGCGCGCTCGCAGGCCCTCACGCTGGAGCCCGCCGAGCCCGGCAACTACCGCTTCGACCTGAGCTTCCGCGACGAGGCCGGCGTGCTGCGCAGCGGCTCGGCCGAGTTCAGCGTGGCGGCCGCCAGCGAGCCCGGCCTGGTGCTGCGCGGCGAGCCCTCGACCTATGGCCAGGGGGCGCTGTCGCTGCGCGCCTGGGCGCCCGGGCTGAGCCAGGCCGAGCGCGATGGCGCCCGGCTGCAATGGAGCGTGGTCGATGGGCCGGCCACCACCCTGAAGGAAAGCGAGGGCTGGCGCGTGCTGCTGACGGCGCCGGCGGTCAGCCGCGACAGCCTGCTGCGCCTGCGCGCCACCGCCACGCTGGCGAGCGGCCGCACGCTCAGCCAGGACTTCCGGCTGCTGGTGCAGGCGCCGCCGCACCAGGCCGGCAGCGACGCCCTGTTCAAGGCCAGCGATCCGGTCTCGCGCGTCTACCCCTACCTGGGCAGCAGCCCGCATGCGCAGGCGCTGCAGGACTGCGTCTACGCACCCAGCCTCAGCAACAGCAACACCTGCACGCTGGGGCGCCTGCCCTTGCTGGGGCAGGAGACGCGCGGCGAGCTGCCCACGGTGGCACAGGTGATGCAGCGCGTGCTGGTCTCCAACGACTGGATGGGCGAGGCCTTCGAGAATTTCCTGCGCACCCAGGACACGCAAGGCGATTTCCGGCGCCTGCTCAACGCCACCACGGCGGTGGTGATCGGTGGGCGCGTGCGGCCCTCGTTCTACTGGAGCGCCACCGGCGCCATCTACCTGGACGCCGCCAACCTCTGGAGCAGCCCCGAGCAGCGCGACACCCTCAGCGAAACCCCCGACCCGCGCAGCGACTATGGCGCCGAGCTGCACTACGCCGCACCCTGGCGCTATGTGCGCAACAACCAGTACGCCGCCGGCATCTATCCGGTGGCCGAGCGCGGCACGCGCGAGCCCGGCGCCCTGGTCTATGCCCTGGGCCCGCTGCTGTACCACGAGCTCAGCCATGCCGGCGACGCCGTGCCGCCGCGCCTGCATGCGCTGCTGAGCGGCGATCTGCGTGTCTGGCAGGCCAGCCCCGCGCTCACCACTGCCAAGGATCTGGCGCAGCGCCTGCCCTTCTACTCGCAGGAAATGGTGGCGCTGGGCCGCGTGCAGTTCTTTGGCGTGAAGGCGACGGCGGCGCAGATCGCCTACCAGCCGGCGGACATCGTGCGCTTCTTCAGCCAGGACCGCGTCAACGACGATTACAACTATTCCATGCCCGAGGGCGCCACGGTCTCGGCCGAGGACCCGGCCATGCTGGCCGAGGAGGCGATGATGCAGCTGCGCTATGGCGTGCTGCGCGACTTCGCCATCACCCCGGCCTTGCCCAGCGGTGGCAGCAGCGCCGAGCTGATCGTGCAATGGGGCCAACGCGGCCGCATCGGCGAGGCGGCCCTGCGGCCGCGCGTGGCCCTGGTGCTGGAACAGCTGATGCCCTGGTTGGCGCCCGGCTTCGCCGATGCGCTGGCGCCGCCGCTGGCGCTCCAACCCGGCCTGAGCTGGGGGCAGAACCTCGACCAGGCCGCCATCGCCGCCGGCCAGCCGCGCGCGCTGAGCGCGCGCGAGCGCCTCATCGAGGCCGAGCATGCGCAGCAGCGTGGCAGCGAAACGGCGCGCCGCGTGCGCGCCCAGCAGCTGCGGGACGGCGGCACGGGCCTGCGGCGCTAGCCGCAGGGGTCAGGCCTTGCCCTGTGCTCATGGCGTGAGATCAAGGTGCACAATCAGGCACAGCCAATGCAAAGTGCTCCTGCCCGGGGCGATGTCGTGAGCGTCTGCTGCTGATGAAATTGCCCAAGCCTTCCTTGTCCTTGCGCAGCGTCGTGCTGCTCGCCGTGGTGGTGGGGATCGCGGTGCCGGCGCTGCTCCTGCTGGCCTTCAGCGAGTCGCTGGTGCGGCGCAGCCTGGAGCCCCTGCTGGAGGGCCAGCGCTCGGCCGTGCTGACCCTGGCCGCGAACGGCCTGGCCGAGCCGCTCTGGACCGTCGACAGCCAGGCGGTGCAGCGCGCGCTCGAGCAGCTGCTGTCGGACGCCAGCGTTTGCGGCGTCGAGCTGAGCGAGGAGCGCCCCGGCGCGCCCAACCTGTTGTTCAAGAAATGCAGCCCGGACTGGCCCACCGTGACCCTGGTGGCGGCGGTGCGGCGCGACAACCAGGTGCTGGGCTCGCTGAGCGTGCGCTTCGACGATGCCGCGCTGGAGCACACCCTGGCCGGCGGGCGCGAGCAGATCGCGCTGATCGTCGGCCTGCAGGTCGTGATGGGCGTGACGGTGATGCTGCTGGTGCTCTATCTGCGCCTGGTGCGGCCGATCGACCGGCTCAAGCAGCAGGCCAGCGCGATCGCCCAGCGCGAAGCGGTGGTGCGCCTGCCCTGGAACCGGCGCGACGAGCTGGGCCAGCTGGGCGAACACCTCAACGAGGTGGGCGACCGCATCGACACCCTGATCGCCGACCTGGAGGGCAAGAACGCCCAGCTGCACCAGATGGCCATGTACGACCATCTCACCGGCCTGCCGAACCGCACCCTGTTCCGCGAGGTCTTCCAGCATGAGGCGGCGGTGGCCAAGCGCGATGGCTCCAGCCTGGCCCTGCTGTTCGTCGACCTGGACCGCTTCAAGGCCATCAATGACTCGCTGGGCCATGCCGCCGGCGACAACATGCTGCTGGCCGCCAGCGAGCGTCTGCGCCACACGGTGCGCGAATCGGACCTGGCCTGCCGTGTCAGCGGCGACGAATTCCTGCTGCTGATGCGCGAGGCCTCGCCCAGCGACGTGGTCGCGCATGCCGCCCAGCGCCTCATCTCCACCCTGAATGCGCCGCTGCAGCTGCCCGAGGGGCTGGGCACGGCGAGCGTCTCGGCCAGCATCGGCATCGCCATGTTCCCGCGCGATGGCGAGGACTTCGACACCCTGGTGCGCCACGCCGACCTGGCCATGTACCGCGCCAAGCAGCAGGGCCGTTCGCGCTACAGCTTCTTCCAGCAGGACATGGATGCGAATGCGATGGCCAGGCTGGCGCTGGAGCGCGAGCTGGTGGCCGCGCTGGCCGAGCAACAGCTGGAGCTGCATTACCAGCCCATCATCGACGCCGGCTCGGGCCGGGTCTGCGGGGTGGAGGGCCTGATGCGCTGGCAGCATCCGCAGCGTGGCCTGCTGATGCCGGGCAGCTTCATCACCCTGGCCGAGGAGTCGGGCCAGATCCAGGCCTTGGGGCGCTGGACGGTGGAGGTGGCCTGCGCCCAGCTGGCCGAGTGGAAGGCCGCCGGCCGCCACCCGGGCAATCTGGCCATCAACCTCTCGGCCCTGCAGTTCCGCGACCAGCGCCTGCCCGAGCAGGTGGCCGACGCGATGCGCCGCCATGGCGTGCTGCCCGGCGAACTGAGCATCGAGCTGACCGAAAGCACCCTGATGAGCGACAGCGACCTGTCGATGCAGACCATGGCGCGGCTGCGCGCCCTGGGCGTGGCGCTCTCGGTGGACGATTTCGGCACCGGCTATTCCTCGCTCTCCTACCTGAAGCTGCTGCGCCCGGCCAAGCTCAAGATCGACCGCAGCTTTGTGCACGACCTGCCGGTCAGCGCCGACGACCGCGCCCTGGTACAGGCCATCCTGGGCCTGGCGCAGGCGCTGGGCATTGGCGTGGTGGCCGAGGGCGTCGAGACCGAAGCGCAGCGCGAGGTGCTGCTGGAGCTGGGCTGCGCGCAGCAGCAGGGCTATTTCTATGCCCGGCCGGCCGCGGTGGCCAGCGTCACCGAGCGCCTGCCGGTCTGGCCGCCGGCCGCCTGATCCCATTCGCCCCGGCAGACCGCAATTCGCGCCACGCTGCTGGCGATTCGTCGCCTGCCCCTGGCCCGCGCGCGCCCGGCTGACGAAACTGCAGGCATCGTCAACAAGCCCGGAACTCCAAGGAGTCCACCATGAACGCAGCCGCCAAGACCCTCATGACCGCCGTGCTCGCTGTGGCCAGCGCCGTGATGACCGGCCTGCTGCTGGCGGACCAGACGGATCCTTATGCGAGCCATGCGGTGACGCAGCACGACGCGCTGTTCTCGCAGGCCAAGGCTGCAGGCGCCAGCCCGCTCAAGCCGAGTTAGGGCCTGTTAACGCGACGCCGATGGGTCGCATTGTCGGCCAGAAAGGCCGCAGGCAAGGCGCAAACCGCAGCCGGGTTGGCTCACCCGGCGAGGATTTGCAACGCGGCCTGCGGCCTTTCTGGCCACAACCCTGCGGGAAGGCTCGTCTCAGCGGGCCACGCGTCGTTGCAACGCTGGCCCGCACGCGAGTGCGGGCGGCGCGCTGCGCCTAGCTTGGCCCGCTGAGGCGAGCCTTCGCGGCCCATCGGCGTCGTGTTAACAGGCCCTCAGCTGCACCGGAATGCGGCGCCGCCCGAAGTGGCCCGCCTGTGCCGCGAAGCGCCCGGCCAGCGCCGTGCCGCAGCCCGGGCAGCGGCCGGCGGCGTCGAGGCGGTAGCTGCCGATCTCGTACCAGTCGCGCGTGATCAGGCATTCGCCGCAGTTCGTGCATTGGGTACTGCCGCCCTCGGTGTCGTGCACATTGCCGGTGTAGACATGCCGCAGGCCCTCGCCCTGCGCAATCTGCCGGGCGCGTTGCAGCGTGGCCAGCGGCGTGGCCGGCAGCTTGTCGAGCTTGTAGTCCGGGTGAAAGGCGCTGAAATGCAGCGGCACCTCGGGCCCCAGCTCGCGCGCCACCCAGGCCGAGAGGGCCCGCAACTCGGCATCGCTGTCGTTCAGCCCGGGAATCAGCAGGGTGGTGATCTCCAGCCAGCAGTCGGTCTCGTGGCGGATGTAGCGCAGCGTCTCCAGCACCGGGGCCAGGTGCGCGCCGGTCTGCTTGAAGTAGAAGTCTTCGCTGAAGCCCTTCAGATCGACATTGGCCGCGTCCATGCAGGCATAGAACTCGCGCCTCGGCGCGGCACTGATATAGCCCGCCGTCACCGCCACCGCCTGCAGGCCCAGCGCATGGCAGGCCTCGGCGGTGTCGATCGCATACTCGGCAAAGATGACCGGGTCGTTGTAGGTGAAGGCCACGCTGCGGCAGCCCAGCTCCTGGGCGGCCATGGCAATGCGCTCGGGCGCGGCGGCATCCATCAGGCGGTCCATCTCATGGCTCTTGGAGATGTCCCAGTTCTGGCAGAACTTGCAGGCCAGGTTGCAGCCGGCGGTGCCGAAGGAGAACACGCTGCTGCCCGGGTAGAAATGGTTCAGCGGCTTCTTCTCGATCGGGTCGACGCAAAAGCCCGAGCTGCGGCCATAGGTGGAGAGCAGCATCTGCCCGCCCTGGCGCTCGCGCACGAAGCACAGGCCTCGCTGGCCCTCGTGCAGCTTGCATTCACGCGGGCAGAGGTCGCATTGGATGCGGCCGTCGTCCAGGCCATGCCACCAGCGCGCCGGATAGTTGCTCATGGCTGCACCTCGCTGAAGCTCTGCACCTGGTAGCGCGCCAGCTGCAGGTCCTCGGCCCAGAAGTCGGCGGCCAGGCCGGCCTTCTGGCGCAGCGCGCGCAGGAAGTCCAGCGGCAGCGGCAGCTGCGCCCACACCTGCGGCAGGAAGGTGGCGCGCCGTCCGTGCCAGCCGAGCACCAGCCCGTCGATGCCCGGGCGCAGCTCTGCGCAGGCCTCCTCCAGGCTGCGCACCGGCAGCGGCTCGGCCGGGCCGAGCAGCGATACCTCGATCTCCAGCTGCGGCCACTCCTGCGCTGTCAGCGGCGCGAAACGCGGGTCCTCGAAGGCCGCGGCGCGCGCCCGGGTCGGCAGCACGTCCTTCAGCAGCTCGTCGGCCTCCAGCGTGCCGATGCAGCCGCGCAGCCTGCCCTGGGCATGCAGGGTGACGAAGCAGGCACCGGGCTGCTCCAGGCGCGGGTGCCAGGGCTCGGCGCGCAGCGGCAGGCCCAGTGCGCCGGCGATCGCATTGCGCGCACGCGCCAGCAGGGCCTGGCCCAGTTCGCCGGGCGTGGCAAAGGCCAGCGCCGCATAGCCGACCACGCGGCTCTTGTCGCCCGCCGTGTCGCCGGAGTTGCGCAGGTCCAGCAGGCGCCCGGCCAGGCCATGGGCGCGCGCCGCCAGCATGGCGCCGGCCAGGGGCGTGGCGCCGCAGGCCTGCTCATGCGTGGGCGCCTGTTGCAGCGCCAGCAACTGCCGCACGGTGTCGCCGTCGATGGCCCGCGCCTGGGCATAGGGCAGGTAATGCGAGAGGTCGGAGCTGATCACGATCAGGGTCTCGTCGCCGCCCCACAGCAACTCCAGGGCTTCGGCCACCTCGGCCGCGCTGGCCTGGCCCACCACCAGGGGCACCAGGCTGAAGTCGCCCAGCAGCTGCTGCAGGAAGGGCAGCTGCACCTCCAGCGAATGCTCGAAGGCATGGGCGTCGGCATCGCGGCACAGCTGGGGCAGGGCGCTCAGCTGCGCGACCGCGGCCTGGTCCACGGCCAGCTCGCCCAGCGGGGTGGCAAAGCGCTGCGCCCCGGGCAGGCCCAGGCCGCGCAGCGCCACCCGGTGTGCCGGGCCCAGCAGCACGACGCGCCGGATCTGCCCGCGCCAGGGCCGCAGCAGCGCATAGGCATGGGCGGCCACCGGGCCGGAATAGCGATAGCCCGCATGCGGCACGACCAGCAGCTTGGGCGGCCGCGCCTCCTGCGCGGGTGGCACCGCATCCAGATAGCTGCCCAGCTCGCGCACCAGCGCCTCGGGGTGGGCCGGGTAGAAGCTGCCGGCGACGGCAGCGGGGCGGGTGGCAGCAAGCATGGCAGGCCTCGTACAGCGGGCGATGCCCGAATATGCGTGCCGCCGGGCCGAATCTCAAGAGGCGGCTTCGCGCTGCGCCGCGATCCACTGGTCCAGCCGGGCTTCCAGCATGTCCAGCGGCAGGGCGCCGCCGGCGAGGATGAGGTCGTGATAGCCGCGCACATCGAAGCGCGGCCCCAGCGCCGCCTCGGCCTTGGCGCGCAGGGCCAGCATGCGCAGCTGGCCGATCTTGTAGGAGAGCGCCTGCCCCGGCCAGCCGATATAGCGGTCGATCTCGTTGACGATGTCGACCTCGGTCTTGGCGGCGTTGGCGCGGAAGTAGTCGATGGCCTGCGCGCGCGTCCAGCGCATCGCGTGCAGGCCGGTGTCCACCACCAGGCGCACCGCGCGCCACATGTCGTAGGTCAACTGGCCGAAGCGCGCGTACGGGTCCTGGTAGAGCCCCAGCTCATAGCCCAGCCGCTCGGCATAGAGCGCCCAGCCTTCGACATAGGCGTTGATGTCGGCAAAGCGGCGGAACTTGGGCAGGTCCTGCTGCTCCTGGGCCAGCGCGATCTGCAGATGATGGCCGGGCACGGCCTCGTGGGCGGTCAGCACCTCGATCTCGTAGCGGGGCCGCATCTCGGGCCGGTAGAGGTTGACGTAGTAATAGCCGGCGCGCGTGCCGTCCACCGAGGGGCCGCTGTAATAGGCGGCGGTGGTATTGGGCGCGCTGGTGGCGGGGATGGCGCGTACGCCGTAGGGGCTGCGCGGCAGCTTGCCGAACAGGCGCGGCAGCTCGGGCTCGATGCGCTTGGCCGCCATCACATAGGCGGCAAACAAGGCCTCGGGCGTGTCGTAATAGAACTGCGGGTCGCTGCGCAGCTTGGCAAAGAACTCGGCCTTGCTGCCCTGGAAGCCCAGCTGGTCCATCACCTGCTGCATCTCGCCATGCAGCCTGGCCACCTCGGCCAGGCCGATGGCGTGGATCTCGGCGGCCGTCAGCGTGGTGCTGGTGTGGTGCTCGATGCGGTTCTGGTAATAGGCCAGGCCGTCGGGGGTGTCCCAGATGCCCACGCTGTCGCGGCAGGCGGGCAGGTAGCGGCTGCGGAAAAAGGCCTCGAAGCGCCGGTAGGCCGGCACGATCCGATCGGCGATCAGCGCGCGTGCCCGCGCCTGCAGCGCCGGCACGCCCGGCATCGTTGCCGGCAGCTGCCCGAAGGCGGCGTAGAAGGGGCTTTGCGTCGGCTCGTCGACCAGCTGCATCGCGAGCTGTGGCAGCACCCGCTCCATCAGCAGGCGCGGCTGGGTGCGGCCGTCGCGGGCGCTGCGTGCGAGCAGCGCCTCGAACTGGGCCAGGTAGTCCGGCAGGCCCTGCAGGCGCTGCAGCCAGACCTCGACCTCGGCCGGGCTGCCCAGCGGCATCAGCTCGCTCAGCTCGTTGAGCGATTGCGGGCCGTCGCGCGCGGTGATGCTGTAGGCCTCGGGGTGCAGGGGCTGCAAGGCCAGCCGCGCCTGCAGCAGGTGCTCGAACAGCGCGTGGTTGAGCTGCTCCTCGGCCGGCAGGGCGCTGCGTGGCAGGGCGCGCAGCCGGGCCAGGGCGTCCGCATTGGCGGCATGGGCGCGCGCCTCGGCGGCCGGGCTCAGGTCCGGCCAGAGATGGTTGTAGGCGGTCTCGCCGTAGTAGCTGGCGAGCAGGGGGTTCTCGGCCATGTCGCGCTGCCAGGTGGCGTCGAACAGGGCGTGCAGGGCTTGGATCGGCATGGCTCGAGTGTCCATCAGCTGGCCTGCCCGCTGCGCGTTCATCGCCCGCAAGCGCAGTTCAGCCGCTGGCTCTGCAGCTCCGTCGCCTGGGCCTGGAGCCGCGGCCGGCCTTTGACGAAACTGCAATCACTGACACAGCCAACCCAAGGAGCCCATCATGATGAACAGCACCAGCTACAAGGCATTTTTCTTCGGCATCGTTTCCGCCCTGGCCATCTCGGCGGCGTTCACGCACCAGACCGAAGCGGCGCAGGCGCCGAAGCAGGAAATCGTCAAGCTCGAGCGCGTCATCATCGAGGGCAAGCGCCTGCAGCCTAACGAGCAAGTGGCGCAGCTGCCGCGCGTGGTGATCGAGGGCCGCAGCCTGAACCATGGCGTGCAGCTGGCGTCGGCCCAGCCGGCCTGTGTCGCGCAGACGCTCTGCTGAGGCCTGGCGGCCACGCTGTCTCAGTCAGAGCAAGGTTTTCTTCGCTCGCACCAAGCCCGGCCCCGGCCGGGCTTTTTCATTTCAGTCCGTGCCCAGCACGCGCAGGATCTCGCTGCCATAGGCCTCCAGCTTCTTGGCGCCCACGCCGCTGACACGGGCCAGCTCGTCCAGGCTGCGCGGATGCTGCTTGGCCATCTCGGCCAGGGTGACGTTCTGGAAGATCACATAGGCCGGCAGGCCGTGTTCCTTCGCAACCTCGGCGCGCCAGGCCTTGAGCTGGCCGAAGCGCTGCTGGGCCTCGTCGTCCAGGTCAATCGCCTCGCCTTTGCCGCCCTTTTGGGTGGTGGGCCGGGCCGTGCGCGAGAGCTTGCCCTTCTTGGGCGCCACCGTGGGCACGCGCAACAGCAGCTGCACCTCGCCCTTCAGCACGGCGCGCGCCGTTTCGCTCAAGGCCAGGGTGTTGTACTCGCCCTCGGCCACCACATGGCCCAGCGCCACCAGCTGGCGCAGCACCGCGCGCCATTGCTGCTCGGAGAGGTCGGCGCCGATGGCCCAGGTGCTCAGGTGCTGGTGGCCGTATTGCTTGACCTTGTCGGTCTCCTTGCCGCGCAGCACGTCCAGCAGATGGCCCACGCCAAAGCGCTGGCCGCCGTTCTGGTGGAAGCGGTAGATGCAGGAGAGCGCCTTGCGCGCGGCCTCGGTGCCGTCCCAGGTGGCGGGCGGGTGCAGGCAGTTGTCGCAGTTGCCGCAGGGCTTGCTGTGCTCGCCGAAATAGCCCAGCAGGCGCACGCGCCGGCAGTCGGTGGCCTCGGCCAGGGCCAGCAGGGCATCGAGCTTGCCGCGCTGCACCTTCTTGAAGTCCTCGCTGGCGGGGCTTTCGTCGATCATGCGGCGCTGGTTCACCACATCGGCCAGGCCATAGGCCATCCAGGCATCGGCCGGCGCGCCATCGCGTCCGGCGCGGCCGGTCTCCTGGTAATAGCTCTCGATGTTCTTGGGCAGGTCCAGGTGGGCGACGAAGCGCACGTCGGGCTTGTCGATGCCCATGCCGAAGGCGATGGTGGCCACCATCACGATGCCGTCCTCGCGCAGGAAGCGGTCCTGGTGGCGCTGGCGCACGCCAGCATCGAGCCCGGCGTGATAGGGCAGGGCCTTGATGCCCTCGCCCTCCAGCCAGGCGGCGGTTTCCTCCACCTTCTTGCGGCTCTGGCAGTAGACGACGCCGGCCTCATCCTCATGCTCGTCGTGGATGAAGCGCAGCAGCTGATCGCGCGGCTTGTCCTTCTCGACGATGGCGTAGCGGATGTTGGGCCGGTCGAAGCTGGAGATGAAGATGCGCGCGTCTTCGAGCTTGAGGCGCTCGATGATGTCGGCGCGCGTGATGTCGTCGGCGGTGGCGGTGAGCGCGATGCGCGGCACCTCGGGGAAGCGCTCGTGCAGCAGCGACAGCGCCAGGTACTCGCTGCGGAAGTCATGCCCCCATTGGCTGACGCAATGCGCCTCGTCGATCGCGAACAGGCTCAGCAGGCCGCGCTCGCGCAGCGAATCCAGCTGGGCCAGGAAGCGCGGGTTGGTGATGCGCTCGGGCGCGGCGTAGAGCATCACCAGTCGGCCGCTCATCATCTCGCGCTCCACATGCGCGGCCTCCTCGCTGCTGAGCGTGGAGTTGAGGAAGGCGGCATGCACGCCGGCCTCTTCCAGCGCACCCACCTGGTCGTGCATCAGCGCGATCAGCGGGCTCACCACGATGCTCACGCCCTGGCGCGCGCGGTGGCGGGCGATGGCCGGGATCTGGTAGCACAGGCTCTTGCCGCCGCCGGTGGGCATCAGCACCAGCGCGTCCCCACCATGGGTGACATGCTCGACGATCTCGCCCTGGGCGCCCCGGAAGGCGGCATAGCCAAACACCTCTTGCAGGATGTCGGAGGGGGCGTGATGATGGTCGGCGTGCTGGCTCATAGAGCCCGCGATTGTCGAGGAGATTGCGCGTGACCGAGAAAGCCGATGCCTGGCGCGCCCAAATGAGTCGGCCGACGGGTCGCGATTTCACGCCGCCGCCCATCCCCGACGACGAGGCCGAGCGCCTCGCCACGCTGCAGGCGCTGCGCATTCTCGACACCCCGCCCGAGGAGCGTTTCGACCGCTTCACGCGCCTGGCCAAGCGCCTGTTCGGCGTGCCCATCGTGGCCATCACCCTGATCGATGCCGAGCGCCAATGGCACAAGTCCGTGCAGGGCCTGGAGCTCGCCGAGCTGCCGCGCCCGCTCTCGTTTTGCGGCCATGCCATCCTCAGCGACCAGCTGCTGCTGGTACCCAACGCCCATGCGGACGCGCGCTTTGCCGGCAACCCGCTGGTGACCGGTGAGCCCTTCATCCACTTCTATGCCGGCCAGCCGCTACGCGCACCGAACGGCAAGCGCATGGGCAGCCTGTGCCTGATCGATACCCAGCCCCATCCCTTTGACGCCGATGACGAGGCCCTGCTGCGCGACCTGGCCCTGATGGTGGAGCATGAGCTGGCGATCCTGCAGATCGCCACGCTGGACGAGCTCACCGGCCTTACCAACCGGCGCGGTTTCGAGGCGCTGGCGCGGCATTCGCTGGGCATGTGCCGGCGCCTGCAGCGGTCGGCCTCGCTGCTGTTCTTCGACCTCGATCGCTTCAAGCAGATCAATGACGAGTTCGGCCATGCCGAGGGCGACCGCGCCCTGATCGATTTCGCCGCGCTGCTGCGCCGCACCTTCCGCGAGTCCGATGTGGTGGCGCGCCTGGGCGGCGACGAGTTCGCGGTGCTGCTGACGAATGCGGCGCATCTGGAGCGCGACGCGGCGCTGGACCGGCTGGCCTTCGCGGTGGCGGCCCACAATGCCCAGCCGGGGCAGCTCTATGCGCTGCAGTACAGCGTGGGCTGCGCCGACTTCGACGCCGCGCGCCATGCCGGCGCCGCCGAGCTGCTGGCCGAGGCGGACCGCCTCATGTACCGGCAAAAGCATGCCGGGCGGAAAACCTAGCGAAACATCCGCGCTAGCGCTTGTCGCCCAGGCCCTTGATGCTGGAGGTGCCGGCCACGCTGGGCCTGACGGTCGGGCGGCCCCAGTAGTCGATGAAGCCGGCGCCGGCGATCTTGATGCGCAACTCCTCCTGCACCCACAGCGTGGCATTGCCGAGGCCGCTGATGGTCACATTGGCCTGCTGGCATTGCAGGTTCTCGGCCTGCAGCCGGCCCTTGCCGGCCACATGCAGGCTCAGCTCGCGCACCCGGCCGCTGGCCTGGGCCTCGCCGGCGCCGGCCATGCTGAACTGCAGGCTGTCGGCGGTCACGTCGTCCAGCCGCGCCTGGCCGGTGCCCGCCAGCTTCACCACCAATTTCTCGGCGGCCAGCGGCCCGGGCGCCTGCAGATTGGCCGCGCCCGCCAGGCTGATGCCGGAGAGCTTGCGCGCGGTGACGGAGATCTGCAGCCGGCTGGAGGTCCAGAACTTCCAGCCCTCCCTGCTCTGCACCGTGAGGATGTTGTCCTCCAGCGAGACCCGCACGCCCTTCTGCACATCGGCATCGCCGGCGATGAAGACCTGGTCCTCGTTGCCCTGCACCAGCTTGACATCGGCGGCGCCGCCGATGGCGATCTTCTCGAAGGGGCCGGGCGTGTAGAGCTTGCCCTCGTTGGCCTGGGCGGCTGCCGCCAGGCAGCAGCAGAGGCCGCCGACGACCAGGGTGCTGCGCATCGCGATGCTCATATCGATTGCTCCCGCAGGCGCTTGGAAACCTCACGGCTGGCGGTGAAGCGGGCGCCATCCTGCATCTGCACCACCAGCTGTGAGCTCTCGTCGGGCGTCATCGATTCGACGAAGTCCAGGTTGACGATGCAGCCGCGCTGCAGCTTGATGAAGCGGCTGGCGTCCAGGCGCTGCTCGAAGCTGGTGATGGGCAGGCGCACCAAGAACTGGCGCCCCTTGCTGGCCACCGCGGTGTACTTGGTGTCGGAGCGCAGGTACTCGATCGCCTCCACTTGCAGCGGGAAGATCTTGCCCTGGTCGCGCACCAGGATGCGCGTCAGCGGCGTCTGATCCTGGTCTTCCTGCGTCAGCGCCTCCAGCGCGGGCAGCGCTTGCTGAGCCTGAGGGAGCTGGCTGCCCAGCGCCTGCAGCGCGTGCTCCACGGCTTCCTGGAAACGCTCCTGCGCATAAGGCTTGAGCAGATAGTCCAGCGCATGCAGCTCGAAGGCGGCCAGCGCATGCTCGTCGTAGGCGGTGGTGAAGATCACCGCCGGTGCCGGCCCCGTCAGGCTGCCGCTGGCACGCTCGGCGGCGAGCGCGCGCAGCACCTGCAGGCCGGTCATGCCGGGCATGTTGATGTCCATGAAGACCAGCTCGGGCTTGAGCGCGCGGATCTGCGCCAGCGCGCTGTCGCCGCTGCTGCAGCTCGCCACCAGCTCCAGCTGCGGCAGCTCGGCCACCCAGGCGGCCAGGGCCTCGGCGGCCAGCGGTTCGTCTTCGGCGATCAGGGTACGGGTACGTTTCATGTCTGGGGTATCCACAGGTCGACGCGAAAGCCCTGGCCGGGTGCGGTGTGCACGCGCAGCCGGGCACGGCCCTCAAAGTCCAGCGCAAAGCGGCGCTTCAATGCGCTCAGGCCGATGCCGCGGCCGGGGCGGGGCTGCTCCAGCAGGGCGGGGTCGCAGCCGGCGCCGTCGTCCTGCACGGTCAGGGCCAGGCCCTGGGTGAGGGCGTCGCGGCGCGCGCTGATGCTGATGCAGCCGCCCTCGGCGCGCGGGGCGATGCCGTGCAGGATGCAGTTCTCCACCAGCGGCTGCAGGGTCAGCGGCGGGATGTCGTCGCCCAGGGTCTGGGTGTCGAGCTGCCATTCCACGCGCAGGCGCTGGCCCAGGCGCAGCGCCTCCAGGGCCAGGTAGTCGCGCACGAAGTCGATCTCCTCCTGCAGCGCCACGCGGTCGCTGGCCTCGCGTTTGCTGGCCAGTACATAGCGCAGCATGCCGGAGAAGCGCAGCAGGCCCTGCTCGGCCGCCTTGGCATCCTTGCGCGTCAGCGCGATCAGCGAGTTGAGCGTGTTGAAGAGGAAATGCGGATTCAGCTTGCCGCTGATGGCGGCCAGCTCGGCGCGTGCCAGCGCCGATTCGGCCTGGGCCGCGGCCACCGCGCTGGCGCGCGCCTGGCGGGCATTCAGCACCGAGACGAAACCGGTGGCCAGGGCGGCGTAGACCAGCACGCCCCAGATCAGGCGCCACACCAGGTTCTGCTCCAGCATGGCCTCGGCATGCTCGAGGCCGAACAGGCCCCAGGCCAGCAGCACATTGCCGGCCAGCCAGGCCTCGCTGAAGACGATGGCGGCGCCCGCATGGCAGGCCAGCTGGGCCGCAGAGGGCCAGGACTTGCGCTGCAGCCAGGCCGCCACCGGATAGACCGCCGCGCCCAGCAGCATCGGCGCCCACAGCGAGGTGGTGGCCTGGTAGACCGCCTCCCAGAGTTCCCAGGTGCCGCGCTGCAGCTCGGTGCCGGCCAGCACGAACAGCAGCCAGGTCAGCAGGCAGGCACCGGTATAGCCCAGCCAGAGCTTGCGCTGGCTGCCGGCGGGCGGCAAGGCGGGCTGCTTGGAGGGAATGATGGGGCCGGAGCGCATGGGCGCATCTTAGGCAAGCGCCGGGCCCGCCGCGGGGCCGCGGAGATCAAGTGCGGGCCTGGGGGCGCCAAATGCCAGATTGCTGGGGGCACAGCCGGGCCCATGTCTGCAACTCGCCACGCCGCTCGGCGATGAAACGCCGGGCCGCGGCGGCATCGGCAAAGGCAGGCAGATTGGGCGTGCGCATCGGCCCCAGCAGCGCCGAGCCCTGCACATAGATGGCGGCCTGCGCCGCCAGCCAGGCGCCGCTGGCCATGTCGCGCACATAGGCGGCCAGCACCTCGCCGGCCTGGCGCCCGGGCGTATAGCGCGCAGGCGCCTGCAGATAGCGCAGCAGGCTGTCGGGCGAATCGAAGAAGTAGGCGTCGCCGTCGGCAAAGATCAGCTGCGCGGCCCAGGCCGGGGCGCGCGCCGGAAACATGCCGCAGACCGGGCAGCGCGCCCGCTCGGGCAGGGCGCGCGCCGCCGCCGGGCCCAGGCCCGAGGCCGGGTCGTAGGGCGTGGGCGGGGCCTGGAAGCAGACCTCGCCCATGCCCGCATGCGCCGCATGCTCGGCCCTCGGTGCGGCGCTGCCCAGCAGGCCGGCGCTGGCGGCGCTGCCCAGCCAGGTCAGCAGGGATCGACGCGAGATCGCCATTGCCTCACAGCCTCTTACATGCGGCTGTCGTGCAGGGCGCCGCCGCTCAGGTCCACCAGCTCGGGCTTGACCTCGGCGAAGCGCAGCACCCGCCCGCCATGCTGGGCCGCGAAGGCCTTGGCGGCGGCCTCGTCGCGGAAGCTGGCAAGCGTCGGGCCCATCGAGCCATGGCGCTTGCTGCCATGCACATAGAAGCCGCTGCGCGCGTCGAACCAATGGCCGCGCGGTTGCTCCCAGTCGGCCAGGGCCATGTCTTGCGTGAACACCGCGCGCACCGTCTTGACCTGCTCGGGTCTGAGCAGCACCGAGAACATTTCCACCGTGTCGCAGTACCAGGTCGGCTTGCTTTCGCCGGCGTAGTGGATCTGCGCCTTGGGGCCCGCGTAGTCGGCCAGCAGCATGCCGTCCAGGTCGCAGGTGCTCGCGGGCTCGATCTCGGCCGCCACCAGGGGCGCCTCGGCGGGCTTGCCGCAGGCGGCCAGTAGCAAGGTGGCGGCACCGCCGGCGAGCAGCAGGCGGCGGTTCATCATCATCGTCGGTGTCGTCATACCTTGAATCTCCAGGAAGCCAGCGCCAGCGGGCCGAGGATCCAGCCCAGCATGGCCGCGCCCATCAGCCAGGGGTTGGCCAGCGCGGGCGGCACGATGCTGGCCAGGCCGTAGAGGCTGCGCACCTCGTCGAGCGAAAACACATTCAGGATGCGGTACAGATCGGCCGGGTTGAGCAGCAGCACATAGGCCAGCGCCTCGCCACCATAGGCGCCACCGCTGGCCACCAGCAGGCCCAAGAGCAGCAGGTCGAACACCAGCACGAAGCCGAACCACAGCGCGATCGCCAGGCCCGAGGCGCGCGTGCGGTCGCGCGCCAGCACCGAGAGCAGCAGTGCCAGGCTCAGGAAGGCCAGGCCCAGCAGCGCCGAGCTCAGCACAAAGCCCAGGTAGTGGTAGAGCCCGGCCCAGCTGAACTGCTGGTACAGCAGCACCGCCACCAGGGCGAAGCCGGCCAGGGTGGAGAGCGTGAGCGCCGCGGCCAGGCCCAGGTACTTGCCCAGCAGCAGCTCCAGCCGGGTGATGGGCAGGGCCAGCAGCAGGTCCAGCGAGCCGCGCTCGCGCTCGCCCACCACCGCGTCGAAGCCCAGCAGCAGGGCGATCAGGGGCACCAGATAGATCACCAGGCTGACCAGGCTGGCAATCGTGAACTCGATCGAGCGTGGCCCCACCTGGCCCTGGCTGGCGCCGCCGAAATAGGTGATGACGAGCGAGAACACCGTGAACACCAGCGCTACCGCCAGCACCCAGCGGTTGCGCAGGCGGTCGCGGAATTCCTTGCCCGCCAGCGTCAGTACTTGTCGAAGTTCCAGGCTCATGGGGCCTCCCGCAGGCCGAAGAACATGTCTTCCAGCGTGGGTTCATGGATCTGCACATCCTGCAGGCGCGCGGCCAGCGGCGCGAGCGCGCCCAGCAGCGCCATCTTGGCCGGGCGCGGGCAGCTGAAGCGTAAGAGCCCCTCGGCCTCGCGGAATTGCAGGCTGCCCAGCGGGCGCAGGCCCTCGCGCAGGGCCGGATGCTCGGCCGGCGCCGCGGCCAGCGAGACCTGCAGCGGCAGCTGCAGCTGCTCGCGCAGCTCGCTCACGCTGCCCTGGGCCTGGACGCGGCCGTTGGCCATGATGGCCAGGCGGTCCACGCGCTCCTGCAGCTCGGCCAGGATGTGCGAGGTGATCACCAGGGTCACGCCCTGGGCGCGCAGGCCGTTCAGCACCGCATAGAACTCGCGGATCGCGCTGGGGTCCAGGCCGGTGGTGGGCTCGTCGAGGAACAGCACGCGCGGCGCGCCCAGCAAGGCCTGGGCAAAACCCAGGCGCTGGCGCATGCCCTTGGAAAACTCGCGCACCGCGCGCTGGGCCGCGCCAGCCAGGCCCACCTGCTCCAGCAGGGGCGCGCATTGCGCGGCGGGTGCGCCCTTCAGCTTGGCGAAGAACTGCAGGGTCTCGAGCGCCGTGAGGTTGTCGTACAGCACCAGGTTCTCGGGCAGGTAGCCGATGCTGCGGCGCGCGGCGCGGAAGTCGCGCCCGCCCACATCGCTGCCGTTCACCAGGATCTGGCCGGCGCTGGGCCGGATCAGCCCCAGCATCATCTTGAACAAGGTGCTCTTGCCGGCGCCGTTGTGGCCGATCAGGCCCAGCAACTGGCCGCGCGGCACGGCGAGGTCCACGCCGTCCACCGCTGTCAGCGCGCCGTAGCGCTTGCTGACGCCGCGCAGGCGGATGGCAGCGTCGCCATCAATGGTTGTTGAATCGCTTGTCACGCCAAGTGCTCCATGTCTTGTTGGCCGGGGCCATGCGGGGCGCGTCGTCCACCACGCTGGGCACGCGCAGCACCGGGAACTGCCGGCCCACCAGGCGCAGGGCCTGCACCGCGGGGCTGCCCAGCAGCAGCTTCATCTCGGGGTGGCGCCATTGCAGGCGGTCCACCATGTCGTTGGCCTCGTAGGGCAGGTCGCCGATGCCGTCGCCATCGCGGTCCCAGCCCAGGTAGTTGCTCCAGTGGTTGCCCTTGTCCTTCTCGCCGGGGCGGCCGCCCCAGCGCTCGTCGCGTGCGCCCACATAGCGCACCTGCTCGCGGTTGGCGACGAAGTCATTGCCCTCCACCACATTGCGCGTGGAGCCGGCGGCCAGGTGCACGCCCACCTGGTTGTCCACCACCAGGTTGCCGCGCAGGGTGACGTACTCGACGTCGTAGATGAAGAAGCCGCGCGCATTGCCGGCGATGACGTTGTCTTCCACCACCGAGTCCTGCAGGGTGCGCAGCATGATGCCGTGGTCGCTGTTGCCCCAGGTGCGGTTGTGGCGAACGATCTGGTTGCGCGCCTCCATCAACGCCAGGCCGCCGCGGTTCTGGTAGCTGTCGTTGTCCTCCCACAGGTTGTAGTAGGAGTTCATGTAATGCGTGCCGTAGCGGCTGTGGTGCAGGCGGTTGCCCTTGAACACCGCATGGTGCGAGACGTCCACATAGAGCGCGTCGCGCACGAAGCCGATGTGGTTGGCGAGGATGCGCGCGCCCTCGGTGTTGTAGAGCTGGATGCCGTTGCCGCGCTGCGAGCTGTTGTACTCGCGCTTGCCGGTGATGACGTTGGCCTCGATCAGCACCTCGTTGGCCTTCTCGATCCAGAGCCCGAACAGGTTGTAGCTGAGCTCGCAGTGCCGCACCACGGCGCGGTGCGCGCCGGGGCGGATGTAGATGCCGGCGTTCTGATCCTTCAGGCTGTCGCCCGAGTCGCGCACCAGCAGGCCCTCGATCACGACGTCGGGGGCGGTGACGCGGATGGTGT
Source organism: Roseateles sp. FW301-B2 (assembly GCF_058788955.1). Classification (NCBI taxonomy): domain Bacteria; kingdom Pseudomonadati; phylum Pseudomonadota; class Betaproteobacteria; order Burkholderiales; family Sphaerotilaceae; genus Roseateles; species Roseateles sp. FW301-B2. The sequence goes on along the minus strand of NZ_JBYTBE010000003.1, from coordinate 13,736 downwards.
CGCCCTTCATGCCGCCGCTGATGGTGGGGCGCCCCTCACCACGATTCAGGCCGCGCAGGGTCAGCGGCTTGTCCACCAGCAGGTTCTCGGCATAGCGGCCGCGTTCGATCTCGATCACATCGCCGGGCGCGGCGCGCGCGATCGCGGCCTGCACCGATTCGCCCGGCTGCACGCGCAGGGTGGCGGCCTGGGCTGACCCCAGCAGCACCGCCATCAAGAGGCAGGCCCACCATCTCATCCCAGCATCCCCAGCGACTTCAGCGTCAGGAACAGGGTGGCGCCGATCAGCAGGTTCTTGAAACCCACATAGCTCGCCATGTCCATCCAGCCGGCCACGCGGTAGTTGGCGCGCCACCAGGGGCCGTCCTTCACATAGCGGCGGCCGCTCATGCGTATCAGCACCTCGTAGACGCTCCAGCCAAACCACCAGCCGATGATGGCGGCCGAGGAGAGCCGGCCGCTGGCGGCCAGCAGCCAGGCCAGGCTGGCCGCCAC
>NZ_JBYTBE010000003.1:0-13231 GCF_058788955.1 Roseateles sp. FW301-B2 | reverse complement strand
CCCGGCGTGGGGGCCCCCCACGGCCAGCGAGAAGCCGGCGATCTGCAGCGCGCGCTGCGAACGCCAGCCCGCGCGGCTCCAGGGGAAGAGGTGGTCGCGCAGCTCCATCAGCAGCCAGGTCAGGCGCGACTCGCCGGCCCGGTGGTAGGGCGCGGCCGGGTCGGTGGGCATGCGCGGGTCCGGACCATTGGCCACTTTTTCGGGCATGGCCACCGGCTGGATCGGGATGAAGTAACCGTCCTGGCCGATGGGGGTGATCAAGAGGCCGTCGCGCTCGCGCCGCTTGCGCTCCTTGGCCAGCGGCGGGCAGCCGTGGGTGTCGGTGTAGAGCACCATGCAGTCCAGGCAATGCAGGCATTCGCGGTGGTCGATGCGGCCGGCCGCGTCGATGGCCTGGGCGCCGCAGCCCACGGCGCAGGCCTTGCAGCTGTTGCAGTCCTGCTTGCGCCGCAGGCCGAACCAGCGGAAGGTGCTGGGCATGGCCAGGGCCGCGCCGAGCGGGCAGATGTATTTGCAATAGGGCCGCTCGATGAAGAGCGAGATGCCCAGCAGCAGGGCCACGAACAGGCCGTAGGGCCAGGCGCGGTGTGTGATGCCGACCAGGAAGGTGGTCTTGAAGGGCTCCACCTCGGCCAGCATCTCGGCCTGCGTCATCGAGAACATCGAGACCGCCAGCAGGCCGAAGAAGATGCCGTACTTCAGCCACTTGAGCTTGTCGTGCAGGGGCTGCGGCAGCTGGGTCTGCCAGCGCTTCATGCCGAGCTTGCGGCCGAGCTTGTAGATCGCCTCGGAGAGCGAACCGAAGGGGCACATCCAGCCGCAGAACAGGCCGCGTCCGAACAGGAACACGGTGACGATGATGAAGATCCAGAAGATGAAGACGAAGGGGTCGGAGAGGAACAGCGACCAGGTCCACTGGAACAGCAGGGCATGGAACCAGGTCAGCACCTGGGTGATGGAGGGCTGGGCCATCACGCCAAAGCCGACGAAGGCGATCGACAGCGCCCAGGCGCTGTACTTGAAGGCGTTCACCGGCCACTTGTTCTTGTGCGTGGACGCGCGCGTGAGGCGCTCGCGCAGCGCGTAGACGATGCTCACGCCCAGCAGCAGGGCGATGAAGAGGCCAATCTCCAGCGCGCGCGTCTTCCAGATGCGCACCCAGGGCGCGTCGGGCTCCTGCACCACCGGGCGGCCGCCCTCCAGCAGCGCCGCCGGCAGCCAGTACTTGGACTCGAACACCGCGAAGCTGCGGTGGCCGGTGGCGCGGTCCACGCGGTTGCCCAGGAAGGCCAGCTTCCAGGGATAGGCGGCCGAGAAGGAACCGGCGCGCACGATGAAGATGGCCGATTCGCTGTAGCCCGGCGCACCGGCGGCCTCGATGCCGTAGAGATTCAGGTAGTCGAGGTCGCGGAAGGTGAAGGCGTCGGCGCCCTGCTTGAGCTGCACGCGGTCGTAAATGCCGCCGCGCACAAAGCCCGAGCCCTTGAAGGATTCGGCGCCGGCGCTGCGGATCACGAAGAAGGCATGGTCGCCCTCTTTCAGGCGGCTGCGCAGATTCGCGAAGCCGCGCTCGCCCAGCAGGCTGGCACCCAGCTCGGGGTGGTTCAGGTCGCCGAACCAGAGTTCGATGAAGGGCTCGGCGCCGCGCTCCAGCCCGACCTGCTCGGGCTTGACGCGCAGCTGCTGCACGGCGCCCAGCTGCACCAGCTCGGCCCAGCTGTAGTTGTTCCTGCCGCTCGCCGCATAGCGCGCCGCGTCGCGTTTCGTGGGGGCGATGATGCCCACCTGGCGTGCCACCGCGCTGCCGGAGAGCTGCATCACCTGGTTCTGCGCCACCACGGTGACGGTGGCGCCCGAGATCGCGTCCACGCCCAGCACGTTCTCCTCGGGGCGCGAAGGGCCCACCTCGATCAGGTCGGTGACGGACTTGCCCAGGTACTGCTTGTTGAAGTTGATCAGGGCCTGCTCGGGGATGCCCAGCAGCAGGATGGGCTCGGAATGCTTGAGCACCTTCACGCCCACATAGCGACCCTTCACGTCCATGCCGATCAGCGTCACCACTGGCTTGCCCGAATAGGCGGGGGTGTCGGTGATGTCGGTGGACAACATCACATAGCCCAGCAGCTTGCGCTTGCCGGGCTGCTGCGGATCGGCCTCGCCATAGGCCTCCACATAGGGTGGCTGGCCCATGCGCGGCGAGAAGCCGGTGGCGCCGGGGAAGACCTCGCGGCAGGGCACCAGCGCGCACAGATCGGCGGCGGTGGCCAGCTCGGGGCTCAGGTGCGCCTCATAGGCCTGGGCGCCGGCCTGCAAAGGCAGCGCCGCAAGAAAAAGCGCGGCCACGAAGGCCGCGAAAAGTCGTAACACCGGCATTGTTCTTGTCCCTGCGGGGCCGCGGGGCTCGAGACCCGCGACCCTGCCTTCCTCATCTACTCGTTCAAGCCTCGACGATCATGCGCGTGCGCATCTCGAGGTGCAGCGCGTGGCAGAAGTGGGTGCAGTAGCACCAGAACACGCCCGGCTTGTCGGCCACGAAGGTGACCGAGGCCGTCTCCAGCGGGTTGACGATGAAGTTGACGTTGTACTTGGGGATGGCGAAGCCGTGCGTCAGATCCTCCACCTTGTCGAGGTTGGTGAGGATCAGCGTGACCTCGTCGCCCTTCTTGAGCTTGAACTCGCGCATGCTGAAGGCCGGGGCCTGCGAGGTCAGCTTGACGGTGACCTTCTTGCCATTGCGCGTCACGCCCGATTCCTTCGGGTCCTTCACCGCCAGCGGGAAGTCCTCCAGCGCGTAGACCTGCTTGGGCTTGACCAGATCGCGCTTGAAGATGATGAAGTCATGCGGTTCGCCGCGCACCGGGTGGTCGGCCAGCAGCACCATCTTCTCGCCCGAGATGTCGATCAGCTGCTCGTTCTCGGCATGCAGCGGGCCCACGGGCAGGAAGCGGTCCTTGGAGAACTTGCAGCCCACGGCCAGGTACTTGCCGTCGGCGGCGCGCGTCTCGGACTGGCTGGCGTTCAGGTGGCCCGGCTGGTACTGCACGTCGATGCGGTCCACCACGTACTTGGCGCTCTTGTCGCCGGCGTGGAACTTGATCGCGGCCTCGACGTTCCACTTCACCACCTGGCTGTCCAGGAACAGCGTGGTGAAGGCATTGCCGCGGCCGTCGAAGGCGGTGTGCAAGGGGCCCAGGCCCAGCTCGACCTCGGCGACGATGGCCTTGTCGGGCGATTCCAGCTTGCCGTCGAAGTAGTCCAGCACCTTGGCCAGTTCGATCACCGTGGCGGTGGGCGAGAGCTTGCCGGCGCAGATGAAGTACTTGGTGTCGGGGCTGGCGTTCACGCCGTGCGGGTTCTTGGGGACGCTCACATAGGCGGTCAGCGCGGTCTTGGGATCCTTGTTGGATTCCAGGCGGCCGTCCACCACCGGCACCTTGGAGTCGCCATAGGTCTTGAACTTGCCGGCCTTGACGGCCTCCTCGATGCGGGCGATGTTGAAGAACAGGCAGGCGTCGCGCTCGGCCGACATCATGTCCTCGTACTTCACACCCATCTCGGTGTTGTACTGGTTGGTGGCGGCAAGCTTGCCGTCGTACGAGGTGGCGGTGAGGTCGCAGTTGCCGTCGATCAGCACCTGCCAGCGCACGTCCATGCTCTCGGCGTCCACGCAGGTGAAGAGCGAGTGGTACTTCGTGCCGTCCTCGGTGCCCACCGTGTTGGGCAGGGGGATGGAGAACTCGGCGCCGCAGAACACGCGCGTGGTGTAGTTGATCTTCGGATCGACCGGGTCGGCCTTGTCCGGGAAGATGCCGTGGAAGCCCTGCACATTGGGCAGCTCGGTGATCTTGTCGCAGACGAAGTAGTCGAGCCGGATGCGCGCGATGCGGCTGTTGATCTTGTCGTTCACCCAGGCGTAGCGGCCGTCGTAGTTGCCGTCCTTGTAGGAGGCGTGCACGTGGTGGGTGTCGGCCACCGTGTAGCGCAGGCTGCCGTCGGCCTTGGTGCCCATCACCTTCTTGGATTCGTTGGTGATGCCCCAGCCCACCAGGGCGTCGGGGTTGAAGCAGGGAATGCGCAGCAGCTCGCGGCCCGAGGGCAGGCCCAGCACGCGCACGTCGCCGGTATGGCCGCCGCTCCACAGGCCGTAGTAGCTGTCCAGCTCGCCCGGCTTCAGGTGGGTGGCGTTGGCACCGCCGGCGCCATGCTGGGCGGTGGTGGCGGGGCCGCTGGCCGCGGCCGGGGCGGCGTCGCCCTTCTTGTCGGCACAGGCGGCAACGCCCAGGGTCAGGCCGGTGAGGGCCGCGGTGTTGATGAAGCGGCGGCGGCCCAGGATGGCGGGCTGCTCGTTGGAAACGGTGGTTTGTTCGTCTTTCATGTGCTGGCCTTGTAGGGTCGAAAAGTCCAGCGCATCGTCTTCACAAGCCCTCGCTCGCACCTTGAACCAGTTCAAGAAAAGCAGATAAGCGCAGAATCTGTATCTTGGATATAACAAATCACTGGCGCCGCGCGCCCGGACTGATCAGAATCGCGCCTGTTTCGATGTGGAACCTGCCCGCTGGGAGGATGAGTGCGATGAGCAAGAAGAGCTTTGTTTTCAGAACCGCCGTGATGGCCCTCGCCCTGGCCGGCCTTGCCGCCTGCGGCAAGCAGCAAGAGTCAGCGGCTCCCACGGCTGCGCCTGCCGCGCCCACGGCCGCCGCCTCGGTGGCAGCGGCCCCGGCCGAGAACGCGGTTGGCAAATCCACCTTCGGCAAGGTCTGCGCGATGTGCCATGCGGCCGGCGTGGCCGGCGCCCCCAAGCCCGGTGACAAGGCCGACTGGGGCCCGCGCATCGCCCAGGGCGAGGAAACGCTTTACAAGCATGCGCTGGAGGGCTTCACCGGCGCCAAGGGCATGATGCCGGCGCGCGGCGGTGGCGCGGCGCTGAAGGACGAGGAAGTCAAGGCGGCCGTCGACTACATGGTGGCGCAGTCGCGCTGAACGGGCAGGCCTTAACGATGCTGAGCCGACGCGCGTTTGGCGCCGCCCTGCCGCTGCTGGCCACCGCGCTCTATCTGCGCCCGGCCCTGGCCGACCCGCAGGTGCAGCGCGCCTCGCGGCCGCTGATGGGCACGCAGCTGGACATCACCGTGCAGGCGGCGGATGCCGAGCAGCGCCGGTTGGCCCTGCAGGCCGCTTTTGCGGAGATGGAGCGCCTGGCCGGCATGATGAGCCGCTACCGCGCGGCCAGCCTGGTGGCGGCGCTGCAGCGCGCTGCCGGCCAAGACGAGGTGGCGGTGCCGGCCGAAATGTTCGCGGTGCTGCAGATGGCCAAGGCGATGGCGCGGCGCAGCGGCGGTGCCTTCGACCCCACCATCGGCGCGCTCGCCGAATGGAACTTCGACCCGGCCCGGCCCGCCATGCCCACGCCCGCGCAACTGGCGCGCGAGCTGCCCCTGGTGGACCACCGCGACCTGCTGCTGGACGAGCGCGCCATGACGGCGCGCCTGCGCCGCCCCGGCATGCGCCTGGACCTGGGCGGCATCGCCAAGCTGCCCATCCTGACGGCCGGCATGCAGACCCTGCACCGGCATGGCATCGAGCACGCCATGCTCAATGGCGGCGGCGATGTGCTGGTGCGGGGCCAGCTGCAGGGGCGCGATTGGCGCATTGGCCTGCGCGACCCGCGCGCGCCGGCGCAGCTGCTGGGCACGCTGGCCCTCAGCGAGGGTTGGGTGGCCGCCTCGGGCGATTACGAGCGCTGCTTCGAGCGCGCCGGCCGTCGCTATCACCACATCCTCGATCCGCAGAGCGGCCAGCCCAGCCAGGGCCCGCATGGCGTGGTGCTGGTGGCGCGGCGCCTGGAAGCGATCAACGGCCTGGGTGCCGCCATCATGGTGGCGGGCACCGAGGCCGGGCGCCACTGGCTGGCGCAGACGCCCGAGGTCGACGCCCTGATCGCCGGGCGCGATGGCGGCCTGTGGCAGTCCGCCGGTATGGCGCGGCGGCTCGGGGCGGCATAATCTGCCCTTTCTCGCCAGCGGAGCGCATTCATCATGGCCTCGGTCAACAAAGTCATCCTCATCGGCAACCTGGGTCGCGATCCTGAGTTGCGCTACAACCCCAGCGGCGTGGCCTTCTGCACCATCAGCCTGGCCACCACCCGCACCTGGAAGAGCCGCGAGAGCGGCGAGCGCCAGGAAGAGACCGAATGGCACCGCGTCGTCTTCAACGACAAGCTGGCCGAGATCGTCGGCGAGTACTGCAAGAAGGGCCGTCCGCTCTATGTGGAAGGCCGCCTGCGCACCCGCAAGTGGCAGGATAAGGAAGGCAAGGACCAGTACACCACCGAAATCATTGCCGACCAGATGCAACTGCTGGGCGGCCGTGAGGGCGGCGGCGACGAAGGTGGCGGCGGCGGCGGTGGTGGCTACAGCCGCCAGGCCCGCGGTGGCGCCGAGCGCGGTGGCGAGATGGGTGGCGGCGGCGAAGCCCGCGAGTCGCGCGCCCCGGCCGCCCGTGCGCCGGCGCCGCGCCCGGCACCGGCCCCCAAGCCCTCGACCGGCTTCGACGACATGGACGACGACATCCCGTTCTGACCCCGTCTGCCTGCTTCGGCCAGCCAGCCCAGCGCCCCGTCCAGGGCCCTGGGCTTTTTTCTTGGCTTAGTTCCTGGGCCGCCCGCCCAGCACGCGCGCCGGCAGGAACAGCAGCGCGCGTATCAAGGCGAACACGGCCTCGAAGCCGATGCCTATCAGCCGGAAGGGCAGCGAGATCAGCCAGACCAGGGGCCACAACAGTAGCGCCAGCAAGGCCAGGGGCCAGCACAGCACCAGCAGGATGAGCCAGCCGGTCAGGGTCAGCAAGGCGTTCATGGCGGGGCTCCGGGCGGGGGTGAAGTGCGTCGATTCTGCGCGGTGGGCGGCCGGATGCCACAGGCCATGCCCGGCCGGATGGCGGCGGCGCGTGAAAGCACCCATTGCCCGATCGCGGCCTGACCCTAGAATCGCCCCGAATTGCGCGGTCCGTCCGTCCATCTTTCCGGCCGCGTGAGGAAGAATCTCAAGGAGCTACCCCTATGAAGAACAAATTTGCCGCGCTGTCCGCTGGCCTCGCCCTGACCCTCAGCATGGGCCTGCTGGCCCCCGCCATGGCCGCCGGCCCGACGGGCCCGGATGCCGCCGCCGTGCAGACCGTGCGCGAGCAACTGCGCACCGACCGCAAGGCCTATGTGCTGAAGTCGCTGGCGCTGGACGAAGCCCAGGCCAAGGCCTTTGCCAAGGTCTACGACGCCTACGCCGCCGATCTCGCCAACCTGAGCCGCCAATCCACCCGCCTGTCGGTGGAGTTCATCGGTTTTGGCGACAAGCCCACCGACGCCCAGTCCAAGTACTTCGTCAAGGAGTACCTGGCCGTGGAAGACGCCGAGTTCAAGGTCTACCGCAAGTACCACCCGCGCATCGTCAAGGCCATCGGCCAGGCCGGTGCCGCACGTTTCCTGGCCACCGAGCGCCGCATCCGCGCGCTGCAGGAATTCGACCACTGGATGTGATGCCAGCGCGGCGGGCCCCCGTGGGCCCGCAGCCGCCCGCAAGAGGGTCCGCCCGGGCCGCTTGCGGGTTTCTTTTTTGTCGCTAGGGTTTCCACCCGCTGACCCGCACATGAGGGCCCGGTGATGCCCCGATTGATGTGTCATGCGCCCGATGCCATAGTGCCGGGCCGAGTGAACGCTGGTGAGGGTCTGTAGACTGGGCTCAGCGCTGAGAAGAAACCATAGGGATGCCGAGCTGACCATGCCGCCGATTTCGTTGTTGTCGTACGTGAAGAAGAGCCAGCACCGGGGCTTCACCCTGCTGGAGCTGCTGGTGGTGATGGTCATCATCGGCCTGCTGGCGGGCTATGTGGGCCCCAAGTTCTTTGGCCAGATCGGCAAGTCCGAGGTCAAGGCGGCCAAGGCGCAGATCGATGCGCTGCAGAAATCGCTGGACCAGTACCGCATCGACCTGGGCCATTACCCCAGCACCGAGCAGGGCCTGCAGGCCCTGGTGGTGAAGCCCGCCGACGAGCCGCGCTGGGCCGGCCCCTATCTCAGCAAGGCAGTGCCCAAGGACCCCTGGCACAACGAGTATCAATACCGCGCCCCGGGTGAGCATGGCGAATACGACCTGCTTTCCTTCGGCCGCGACGGCCGCCCCGGCGGCGAGGGCGAAGACGCCGATCTGGTGAGCTGGTAATCAACGCCGGCCACCTTCCGCCGATGCCCACCTTCGAGGCCCGTGTCTTCCATCCCGACCAAGGGGTGATGCAGCGCCGTGTCGAGGCCGCCGATCGGCAGGCCGTCGCCGCGGCCCTGGGCGTGCTGCCCCAGCATGTGCTGGAGGTGCGCGAGCTGGGGGGCGGGGCCACGCGCGCGGCGCGGCGCGGCGGCTTCAGGCGCAATGCCCGCTTTCCGCTGCAGCTCTTCAGCCAGGAGCTGGCGGTGCTGTTGGACGCCGGCATCAGCCTGCTGGAGGCGCTGAGCACGCTGCGCGAGAAAGAGGCCAGCGAGGGCGTGCGCCAGGCGCTGGACGGCGTGGCCGAGGCGGTGCAGCAGGGCCAGCCGCTCTCGGCGGCGCTGCGCCAGCATCCCGAGGCTTTTGACGAGCTGATCTGCGCCATCGTGGCGGCGAATGAAAAGACCGGCCAGCTGGCCGTGGCCCTGGCCCAGCATGCGCGCTACCTGGCCTGGGTGGAGAGCCTGCGTTCGCGCCTGATCGCCGCCTGCGTCTACCCGGCCATGCTGCTGGTGGTGGGCTCGGCGGTCATCATGTTCCTGCTGCTGTTCGTGCTGCCGCGCTTTGCCGGCATCCTCGACGGCCTCGGCAACGAGCTGCCCTGGGGCTCGCGCCTGCTCATCGGCTTTGGTCAGACCGCCGGCGCGCATCCCTGGCTGGTGCTGGGTGCGGTGTCGGGTCTTGCCCTGCTGGCGGTGGCGGTGCTCCGGCATCGCCCGCTGCGCGAGCGCGTGCAGGCCGGCCTCTGGACCTTCCCCGGCCTGGGCCCGCGCCTGCGCGTGCTGGCGCTGGCGCGGCTGTACCGCAGCATGGGCATGCTGCTGGCCTCGGGCGTGCCGGTATTGCCGGCGCTGCGCATCGTGCAGGACGTGGTGGCGCTGCCCTGGCGGCCTGCGGTGGCGGCGGCGGCCGAGCAGATCGCGCGCGGCGAGCGTTTCTCGGACGCGCTGGAGGCCCATGATCTGGCCACGCCGGTGGCGCGCCGCATGGTGCGGGTGGGCGAGCGCAGCGGCGAGCTGGCGGCGATGCTGGAGCGCGCCGCGGCCTTTCACGACGAAGAGGCGGTGCGCCTCACCGAGCTGCTGACGCGCGCCATCAACCCGGCGCTGATGTTGGTGATGGGCGTGCTGATCGGCGGCATCATCGTGCTGATGTACCTGCCTATTTTCCAATTGGTCGAGCAAGTCCAATGAGTGGCGATGTGACTTCCCTGGCCCATTGGCTGCCCGCCGAGCAGGCGCCCTGGCATCTCGATTTCGAGCGCTGGCCGCAGGCCCAGGCGCAGCGCTGGCGGGCCGTGCTGGCGGTCAACGCGCAGGGCCGCTGCACCCTGCTGGCGGATCGCGCCCTGGATGCGCTGCTGCTGCAAAGCGTGGAGTCGCGCCTGCAGCTGCCGGTGCGCTGGCGGGTCTGCGAGGCCGCGGCGGTGGAGCATTGGCTGGGCGCCGGCGAGGCCGACTTCCGCGCGCTCTCGGATGTGGACGAGGCCATGGCCGGCAGCGAGACGCATGCGGCCGATGCCGAGGAGCTCTCGGCGCTGCGCCTGTCGGAGCAGGTGAGCCCGGTGGTGCGCCTGCTCAACGCCACGCTCTACGACGCGCTGCAGGACGGCGCCAGCGATGTGCACATCGAATGCACGGCGCGCGGCGCGGTGATCCGTTTCCGCATCGACGGCGTGATGGCCCAGGTGCGCCAGGTGGACGGCGCGGCGGTGGCCGAGCAGCTGGTGTCGCGGCTCAAGGTGATGTCGGAGCTGGACATCGGCGAGCGCCGCCTGCCGCAGGACGGCCGCTTCAAGCTGAAGGTGCAGGGGCGCGAGATCGATTTCCGCCTCTCCATCATGCCCAGCGTGTTCGGCGAGGACGCGGTGGTGCGCGTGCTGGACCGCGCCCGCATCGAGAAAGAGAGCAGCGGCCAGCTGACGCTGGATGCGCTGGGTTTCGATGCCGAGGAGCGCGCCGCGATCCGCGCCCAGGCGCGCCAGCCGCATGGCATGCTGCTGGTGACCGGCCCCACCGGCAGCGGCAAGACCACCACGCTCTACGCCACCCTGGCCGAGATCCACACCGGCCAGGACAAGATCATCACCATCGAGGACCCTGTGGAGTACCAGCTGCCCGGCGTGGTGCAGATCCCGGTGAACGAGAAGAAGGGCCTGACCTTCTCGCGCGGCCTGCGCTCGATCCTGCGCCACGACCCGGACCGCGTGATGGTGGGCGAGATCCGCGATGCCGAGACCGCGCAGATCGCGGTGCAGGCCGCGCTCACCGGCCACCTGGTGTTCTCCACCGTGCATGCCAACAACGCCTTCGACGTGATCGGCCGCTTCATGCACATGGGGCTGGATCTCTACAACGTTGTCTCCGCGCTCAACGCGGTGCTGGCGCAGCGCCTGATGCGGCTGAACTGCCGGCATTGCGCGCGGCCCTTCGTGCCCGACGTGGCCACCTTGGCGCGGCATGGCTTGAAGGCCGATGAGGGCACTTATATGAAGGGCGAGGGCTGCGGCCATTGCCGCGGCACCGGCTATCGCGGCCGGCGCGCGGTGGCCGAGCTGCTCAAGCTCGACGACGGCCTGCGCGACCTGATCGCCGCGCGCGCCCCGATGTCGCAGATCAAGGAAGCGGCGCGCAGCCGCGGCATGAAGCCGCTGCGCACGCTGGCGCTGCAGGCGGTGTGCCGCGGCGTCACCACCTTCGAGGAGCTGGAACGTGTCACCCTCGAGGAGTGAATTTTTCATGTCGGCAGCTGCGCAACCCAAGGGGCAGGTCTTGCGTTGGCGGCGCGCGCTGCGCGCACGCCTGGCGCGGCCGCAGGCCCTGTGGCTGGATGCGCGCGGGCAGCTGCAGGGCAGCAGCCTGGCGGATTGGGCCGCCGCCCATGCCGGCGGCGCGCTGGAGCTGGTGGTGTCCGAGCATCTGCTGGCGCATCTGCTCAGCGAGCCCGGCCTGCCGCTGGCCGACGACGCGGCCATAGCCGCCTATGCGCGCCAGCTCTTTGGCCATTACTTTGGCGCCGCGGCGCAGCGCTGGGCGCTGGCGCCCTGGCAAACGGGCGAGGCAGGGCATGGCGACAAGGACGCCAAGGGCGCCAGCGCCCTGCAGGGCCTGGACTGGCCGGCCGCCCAGGCCAGCCTGGCGGCCCAGCAGGTGCGCGTGCTGAGCCTGCGCCCCGCCTGGGCCGCCGTCCTGCAGGCGCTGGCCCCACAGGAGCCGCAATGGCTGCGCGCGCCGCAGGCCGCGCTGGCCTGGGTGGAGGGCAGCCTGCTGACTTGGGCTGAGCTGCGCGAGGGCAGGTGCCAGGTCTTGCGCCATCAGCGCCTCGAAGCGGCCACGCCGGCCGCGCTGGGCGAGGCGTTGGCCGAACTTAGACGCGAGGGCATGGAGGTCTTGCTGCTGGGCTATGGCCTGGCGGCGGGCACGGTGCCGGCCTGGCCGGGGGTGCGCGTGCTGGGCCGGCTCGACGGCAGCGCACCCGAGCCCGACTGGCTGGCGCGGCCCGCACAGGACTGGGCGCAGGCACCCAGGCCCGACTTCATCGCGCAGGGCCGGGCACGTTCGCCGCTGGCCTGGCCGCTCGCCGCCACCGGCGCCCTGGTGCTGGCTGCGGCCGCCTGGGGCGCCTGGGACAGCCGGGCAGACATGCTGCAGGCGCAGAGCCGCCTGGCCAGCCTGCAGCACCAGCAGCGCGGCCTGCCCGCGGCCAAGGTCGCCGCCGTCGCGGTAGCCAGCCCCGGCCGCACCGATCCGCTTGAGCAGGAGCGCCAGCGCAGCCTGGCCGAGGTGCAGCGCCTGTTGGCGCAGCCCTGGGGCCATTTGCTCGCCAACGTCGAGCAGGCGGGCCTCACCGGCGCGCCCGGCGCGATCCACTGGCTGGGCCTGGACCTCAACACCGGCCGCATGGAGCTGCGCCTGGAGGGTCTGGCCAGCGACAAGGCCGTGGCCCTGCAGCTGGTGGACCGCCTGAGTGCCGCGCCCGGCTGGAGCGAGGTGGTGCTGGGGCGCTTCCAGAACGGCAGCGAGGGCATGAGCGGGCAGCGCTTTGAGCTGGTGGCCAAGCTCAGGCCGGCGGCCCTGCAGGCCAGCCTGCCCGTGCAGGACAAGAAGCCATGAGGGCGCGCCTGAAATTGCATGCGCAGGCGCTGGGCTGGCCCGGCCTGCTGGGCCTGCTCCTGCTGCTGGCCGCGGCGGCGCTGGCGCTGGGCCTGACGCCGCGCTGGGAGGCGCAGGCGAGCCAATGGGAGGCCGAGGCCGGGCGCCTGCAGCGTCAGCTGCGCGCGCAGAAGCTGGCCGCTGCAGCCGCCACGCCCGGCGCCCAGGCCACGCTCACGCCGGCGCAATGGCAGCTGGGCCTGCCCTCCGGCGAGCAGCGCCAGCAGCGCCTGGCCGATCTGCTGGAACTGGGCCTGCGCCAGGGCCTGGTGAGTGTGCGCACCGAGCATCGCCTGACGGTGGATGTCAGCGCCGGCCTGGAGCGCCTGCGCATCACCATGCCGGTGCAGGGTGGCTATGCGCAGCTGCGCGGTTATATCGATGCGGCGCTGCTGCAGGACCCGGGGCTGAGCCTGGACAGCCTCAAGCTGCGCCGCGCCAATCCGCAGACGCCTGAGGTCGAGGCCGAGTTGCTGTGGTCGCTGCATGCGCGCCATGCGGCCGCGCCGGAGCAGGAGGCGCCGCGATGACGACGAGCAAGCAGGGTGTGAGCAAGCGTCAGCTGGCCCTGGCCGCGGCCCTGGCCGCCACCATCGCCGCGACGCTGTGGGCGGCGCAGAGCGAGGACGAAGAACCGGTGCAGGCCAGCGCCGGCGCGCGCCGTGCCGCCGCGCCAGCGGCTGCAGGCGCTAACCGTGTGGTGGCGCGTCCGTCCGCCGCGGCCAGCGCGCCGCTGCGCTTTGTGGCGCTGCAGCGCGCACCCTGGCCGGCGGTCAAGGACAGCGAGTTGGCGGCCTGGATGCCGCTGCCTCCACCGCCGCCTCCACC
>NZ_JBYTBE010000002.1:0-245935 GCF_058788955.1 Roseateles sp. FW301-B2 | reverse complement strand
GGGGTGGGGGGCGGCGGGGCTGTGCTGGGTCATCGCGTCAACTCATTGAATTGGCGGCGATTTTAGGCGGTGCGCGGGGTTTGCACGGGAGCCCCCCCGTAGAATCTGCTGCTTCGCCTGAATTTGGCCCCCCATGACGCTCGCGCTGCCCATCCTCGATCGACCGATACGCTTCGCCCTGGTGGGCTGCGGCCGCATCGCCAAGAACCATATCGAGGCGCTCGCCAAGCATGCCGGCCGCGCCGAACTGGTGGCGGTTTGCGATCATCAACCGTCCGCCTTGCAAGCCGCGGTGGCCGCCACCGGTGCAGCAGGCTTTGCCTCGTTGGAGGCCTTGCTGGCAGCAAGCGATGCCGACGTGGTGGTGCTCGCCACCCCCAGCGGCCTGCATTCGCAGCAGGCCATCGCCGTGGCCCGCAGCGGCCGCCATGTGCTGAGCGAGAAGCCCATGGCCACCAAGTTCGAGGGAGGCATGGCGATGGTGCGCGCCTGCCGCGACGCCGGCGTCAAGCTCTTCGTGGTGAAGCAGAACCGCCTCAACAGCACCGTGCAGCTGGTCAAGCGCGCCATCGATCAGGGCCGCTTCGGCCGCATCTATATGAGCACGGTGAACGTGTTCTGGACGCGCCCGCAAAGCTATTACGACGCCGCACCCTGGCGCGGCCGCTGGGACCTGGACGGCGGCGCCTTCATGAACCAGGCCAGCCACTATGTGGACCTGTTGGACTGGCTGGTCGGCCCGGTGGACAGCGTGCATGCCTACACCGCCACGCTGGCGCGCGACATCGAGGCCGAGGACACCGGCGTGCTGAGCGCGCGCCTGCGCCATGGCGGCCTGGCGTCCATCAACGTCACCATGCTGACCTATCCGCAGAACCTGGAAGGCTCGATCACCATCCTGGGCGAGAAGGGCACGGTCAAGATCGGCGGCACCGCGGTCAACAAGATCGAGCATTGGCAGTTCGCCGAGCCGCATGCGGACGACGAAGCGGTGCGCAATGCGAGTTATGAGACCGGCAGCGTCTATGGCCATGGCCATCCGCTTTACTACGACAACGTCATTCAGACCCTGCGCGGCGAGGCCAGCGCCGAGGTCGATGGCTACGAGGGCCTGCGCTCGCTGGAGATCCTGATCGCGGCCTACCGCAGCGCGCGCGACGGCCAGCGCGTCGGCCTGCCCCTGGTGTTTTGACATGGGCTACTGGAAACACGCGAGCGCCATCGTCGATGAGGGTGCGCAGCTCGGAGATGGCACCAAGGTCTGGCACTTTGCCCATGTGAGCCCGGGCGCGCGCATCGGCGCGGGCTGCTCGCTGGGGCAGGGCGTCTACGTGGGCAACGATGTGGCCATCGGCAACAACGTGCGCATCCAGAACAACGTCTCGGTCTACGACGCGGTGACGCTGGAAGACGATGTGTTCTGCGGCCCTTCGATGGTGTTCACCAATGTCTACAACCCGCGCGCCGCGGTGGCGCGCAAGGCCGAGTACCGCCGCACCCTGGTGAAGCGTGGCGCCACCCTAGGCGCCAACTGCACCATCGTTTGCGGCAGCACCATCGGCAGCCATGCCTTCATCGGCGCTGGTGCGGTGGTGCAGAAGGACGTGGCCGATTTCGCGCTGATGGTGGGCGTGCCGGCGCGCCGCATCGGCTGGATGAGTCGCTATGGCGAGCGCCTGGTCTTCGACGCCCAGGGCCGCGCGCAATGCCCGCACACCGGCGATGTCTACGAACTCCAGGACGACGAGCGCCGCTGCGTGCTCGTGACACAAGGAAACCTCGCGTGAGCCTGCTGCCCTTCATCGATCTCAAGGCGCAATACGCCGCCCTCAAGACCAGCATCGATGCGCGCATCCAGCGCGTGCTGGATCATGGCCAGTACATCATGGGCCCCGAGGTCAAGGAGCTGGAGGAGAAGCTCGCCGCCCATGTGGGCGTGAAGCACTGCATCAGCGTGGCCAGTGGCACCGAGGCCTTGCTGATCGCGCTGATGGCGCTGGACCTGCAGCCCGGCGACGAGGTCATCACCACACCCTTCACCTTTGCGGCCACCGCCGAGACCATCGTGCTGCTGGGCGGCGTGCCGGTGTTCGTGGACATCGAGCCCGACACCTGCAATATCGACCCCAAGCTGATCGAAGCGGCCATCACGCCGCGCACCCGCGCCATCATGCCGGTGAGCCTGTACGGCCAGGTCTGCGATATGGACGAGATCAACGCCATCGCCGCCCGGCATGGCGGGCTGCCGGTGATCGAGGACGCCGCGCAGAGCTTTGGCGCCAGCTACCGCGGCCGCAAGAGCTGCGGCCTCTCCACCTGGGGCGCCACCAGCTTCTTCCCCAGCAAGCCGCTGGGCTGCTATGGCGATGGCGGCGCGCTTTTCACCGACGACGACGCGCTGGCGCAGGCCGCGCGCGAGATCCGCGTGCATGGCCAGAGCCAGCGCTACACCCACACCCGGCTGGGCGTGGGCGGCCGCATGGACACCATTCAATGCGCGGTGGTGCTGGCCAAGCTGGAGCGCTTCGACTGGGAGATCGCGCGGCGTCTGGCGATCGGCGAGCGCTACCAGGAGCTGCTGGCCGGCCTGCCCGCGGCACTGGGCGTTCAGCGCCTGGCCGTGCGCGGCAACCGCGATTGCGTCTGGGCTCAGTTCACGCTGCAGATCGAGGCGCGCGAGGCGGTCATCAAGTCGCTCAACGGCGCCGGCATCCCCACCGCCATCCACTACCCGCGCCCCCTGCATCAACAGCCGGCGTATGAGCGCTTTGGCCGGGGCCAGGTCTTGCCGCATGCCGAGGCGGCGGCGCGGCGCGTCATGAGCCTGCCGATGAGCGCCGACCTCAGCGAGGCGCAGCAGGACGTGGTGGTGGCGGCGCTGCGCCAGGCCTTGCAGCAACACGTGGCCAGGGTGTGAGCCGGTGAGGCATGGGCTGTTCAGGGCCACCCTGACCCTGCTGGCCGGCGGGGCCTTGGCCCAGCTGTTGCCGCTGCTGCTGGGGCCCTGGATCACGCGCCTGTTCTCGCCCAATGAATTCGGCCATTTCAGCCTGGTCTGGTCGGTCGCCACCAATCTGGCGGTGGTGGGCTGCGCGCGCTACGAGTTCGCCCTGCCGCTTGAAAAGGACGAGTCCGACGCGGCCCTGCTGATGGGGCTGTGCCTGCGCCTGCTGCTGGTGGTGACGGCGGTGGCCGTGGTGGTGGGTGGCCTGCTGGCCTGGCGCCAGCAGCTCGAGCTGGCCTGGTGGCTGCCGCTGGCGGTGCTGGCCGGCGCGGCCACGCAATGGCTCACGCTCTGGGCCAGCCGGGCGCTGCGCTTCCAGCTGCTGGCGGTGGCACGCGTGCTGCAGTATGGCGGCGGCGCGCTGGCCCAGGTGGCGCTGGGCCTGCTGCAGCTGGGGGCCTGGGGCCTGCTGATGGGGCCGGTGCTGGCGGGCCTGGCCACGGCCGTGCTGCTGGCGCGGCCCGCCCCCGCGGGTGGCTGGGGCGGCCTGCTGCGCCAGCCCCGCGAGGGCCTGCAGCGCCTGGCTCGCCGCCACCGCGACTTCCCCCTGCTCAACACCCCGCATGCCTTCGCCACCGCCCTGCAGGACAGCCTGGCCATGTTGCTGATCGCCGCCTGGGCCGGCGACGCCGCCGCCGGCTACTGGGCGCTGGCCTTGCGCTATCTGAAGGCGCCCGCCGGCCTGGTGGGCGGGGCGCTGTCGCAGACCCTGTATCCGCGCCTGGTGGCGGCCGCCAGTGCCGCCGAGGCCCTGACCCTGGTGCGCAAGTCCATGGCCCTGCTGGTGGCCCTGGCCCTGCCGTTGATGGCGGTGCTGATGCTGTGGGGCCCCTGGCTGTTTGCGCGCGTGTTCGGCGAGCGCTGGCATGATGCCGGTGAACTGGCGCGCGCGCTGGCACCCTACATCGCCCTGCACTTCGTGGCCTCGCCGCTGTCGGTGGCCACCATGGCCTGGGGCGCGCAGGCCTGGGCGCTGCGCCTGGCCCTGGTGGGGCAGGCGGCCTTTGTGCTGGGGCTGGTGCTGGGCCTGCGCTGGAGCGGCCTGATCGGCGCGGCCTGGGGCGTGTCGGCCGCGATGCTGCTGTACTTCGGCTATTTCTTCTGGGCCCTGGCCAACTGGAAAGGCTTTGCTGAGCATGAGCGCCTGGCTTAGAAGCGTCTTCAACCGCTGCCGCCGCGCGCTGTGGCGGGCGCTGTTCTTCCGCATCGTGTTCGGCGAGCGCTCGGCCCAGGGCCAGGTCTTGCCCCACACACGCATCGCGCCCAGCACCTGCATCGAGGGCGAGCGCCAGCTGCAGCTGGCCGATCATGTCTTCATCGGCCAGTTCAATTTTCTCGACGCCCATGGCGGGCTGACGATAGGCGAGGGCGTGCAGATCACCAACTTCGTCAGCATCGTCACGCACAGCTCGCACCGCAGCCTGCGCCTGCTGGGGCGCGGCTATGCGGCGCAGCAGGGGCCGGCGCCCGGCTATGTGAAGGGGCCCGTGGAGATCGGCCCCTACTGCTTCATCGGCCCGCACAGCCTGATCGAGGCGAACACCCGCATCGGCCGCGGCGTGGTGGTGTGCGCCTACGCGCAGGTGCGCGGCGAGGTGCCGGACTTCGCCATCGTGGCCGGCCAGCCCGCCCGGGTGATCGGCGACGTGCGCCATGGCGATGCCAAGCTGCTGGCCCAATACCCCTGGCTGGCCGCGCATTACCAGGCCTGGGCCAAAGAACTGCCCGAGGCCGCCAAGCCATGAGGCTGGTGCTGATCGGCGATGGCGAGAGCCCGCATCTGCTCAAGTGGGCGCGCGCGCTGGCGCCCGAGCTGGAGCTCTGGGCCGCGTCGTCGCGTGGCTTCTCCGCGGCCCTCGAGGCCCTGATCCCGGCCGAGCGCCGCTATGCCATGCTGACCGACCCCGCGCATGGCGGCGGCAATTTCGCGGTGCTGAAGAGGCTGCCGGCGCTGGCGCAATGGCTCAGGCGCGTGGATGCCGATTGGCTGCACGCCCATTACCTGACCTCGCATGGCACGCTGGCCTGGCTGGCCAGGCGCGGCTGGGGCTTGCGCGCGCACATTGCTGGTTCGGCCTGGGGCAGCGACATCCTGGTCACGCCCGAGCAGGGCTGGCCCTACCGCTGGCTGACGCGGCGCGTGCTGCAGGCCTGCGACATCACCACCTCCGACTCCGCACACATGGCCGCGCGCATGCGCGAGCTGGGCGCCGCCGAGGTCATGACCTTCCCCTTCGGCCTGGAGGCACTGCCCAAGCAGGGCGCGCGCAAGCAGCCCTGGCTGTTCTTCGCGAATCGTGGGCTGGAGCCTATCTACCGGCCCGAGCGCGTGATCTCGGCCTTCGCCGCGGTGGCGGCGCAGCGGCCCGAGGCGCGCCTGGTGGTGGCCAACGATGGCTCGCTGCGCGGCGCGCTCCAGGCCCAGGTGGCCGCGCTGGGCCTGGCCGAACGGGTCGAGTTCGTCGGCCGCCTGGACGCCAAGAGCCAGGCCGGCCATTACGCCCGCGCACGCTGGTATCTGAGCCTGCCGCAGAGCGATTCGGTGTCGGTCTCGGTGCTGGAGGCGATGGCGCATGAATGCCTGCCCATCCTTTCCGACCTGCCGGCCAACCATGAGCTGCTGCAGCCCGGCGGCGGCCTGATCCTGCGCGCTGACGAGGCGCTGGCCGCGCTGCCCCAGCGTCTGCAAGACCTGACCCCCGATCCGCAAGCGGCCGAGCGCGCCGGTGCCGCCAACCGCGCCTGGGTCGCCGGGCATGGCCTGTTCGCCCCGGCGGTGCAGCGTTTTCTGGCGCGCCTGCGCCAATTTCCCCCGACACGATGAAGATCCTGCTCATCAACCATTACGCCGGCTCGCCCCAGCATGGCATGGAATACCGGCCCTATTACCTGGCGCGCGAATGGGTGCGCGCGGGGCATCAGGTGCTGATACTGGCGGCCTCGCACTCGCATGTGCGCAGCGGCCAGCCGCAGCCCGGCGGCCAGACGATCGATGGCATTGCCTACTGCTGGTACGACACGCCGGCCTACGAAGGCAATGGCCTGGGCCGGGTGCGCAATATCTGGGCCTTCTGCCGCCAGGTCTGGAACGATGCCGAGATGCTGGCGCGCGAGTTTGCGCCCGATGCGGTGATCGCCTCCAGCACCTATCCGATGGACATCTGGGTGGCGCGCCGCGTCGCCCGCATGGCCCGCGCCAAACTGGTCTACGAGGTGCACGACCTCTGGCCGCTCTCGCCCATCGAGCTTTCGGGCATGTCGCCGCGCCACCCCTTTGCGCTGCTGTGCCAGAAGGCCGAGAACGAGGCCTACCGCGATGCCGATGTGGTGGTCTCGATGCTGCCCAAGGTGCAGGATCACATGGCCGCGCATGGGCTGGATCTGCGCAAGCTGCACATCGTGCCCAATGGCATTGCGCTGGACGAATGGCAGGCTGACGAGGACAGGCAGGGTGAGCCGCTGAATGCCGAGCTGGCAGCACATCTTGACGCGCAGAGTGCCGCCGGCCGCCTGGTGCTGGGCTATGCCGGCTCGCATGGCATGCCCAATGCGCTGGACACGCTGCTGGATGCAGCCAGGCTCCTGAAGGACGACGCCATCAGCATCGTGCTGGTCGGTGGTGGCCACGAGAAGGCGCGCCTTGAAGCGCGTGTGCGCGCCGAGGGGCTGAGCCATGTAGCGATGTTCGCGCCCATTCCCAAGCGCCAGATCCCGGCCCTGCTGGCCGCCTTCGACATCGCCTACATCGGCTGGCAGCGCACCCCCATCTACCGTTTCGGCATCGCGCCCAACAAGCTGATGGACTACATGATGGCCGAGCGGCCGGTGTTGCATTCGGTGGAGGCGGGCAACGACCCGGTGGCCGAGGCCGGCGCCGGCCTGACCGTGCCGCCCGAGGATGCCACCGCGGTGGCCGAGGGCGTGCGCCGTCTGGCGGCGCTGCCGGCCGCGGAGCGCGCCGCGATGGGCGCGCGCGGCCGCGCCTTTGTGCTGGCCCAGCACACCTATCCGGTGCTGGCGGCGCGCTTCATCCAGGCCCTGCAATGAGCGAAAAGGAGCGCAAGCAGGAGCTGGACGCGATCGCGGCGCGCTACGCCAGGCGTGCGCCCTCGGACCGCTACAGCCTGCTGCGCCCCGAGGTCTGGCAGATGCTGCAGGAGCGCCAGCGCGCGCTGTGGCGCCGGCTGGCAACGCGGCCCGGCGCGCCACAGGACTGGTGCCTCACCGAGGTGGGCTGCGGCGCGGGCGGTAATCTGCTGGAGATGCTGCGCCTGGGGCTGGCGCCCGAGCACCTGAGCGGCGTTGAGCTGCTGCCGGAGCGCTACCAGGCCGCGCGCCAGGTCTTGCCCGGCGCCGTGCACCTGCACCTGGGCGATGCCTCGCAAGCGCCGCTGCAGGACGCCAGCCAGGATCTGGTGCTGCAATCCACCGTGTTCTCCTCCATCCTCAGCGATGCCGTGCAGCAGCAGCTGGCCGAGGCCATGTGGCGCTGGCTGAAGCCGGGTGGGGCGGTGCTCTGGTACGACTTCATCGTCGACAATCCGCGCAACCCGGATGTGCGCGGCGTGCCGCTGCGGCGCCTGCGCGCGCTGTTCCCCGCGGGGCGGCTGCGGGTGCAGCGCGTCACGCTGGCACCGCCGCTGGCGCGCGCCGTCTGCCGCCTGCATCCCGCCGCCTATACGCTGTTCAATGTCATTCCCTGGCTGCGCACCCATGTGCTGGCCGTGATAGAAAAGTAAACCCTGCCATGAGCGATCTGCCCTTCCTTCCGTTTGCCTTGCCCGAAATCGGCGAGGACGAAATCGCCGAGGTGGTGGACACCCTGCGCTCCGGCTGGGTCACCACCGGGCCCAAGGCCAGGCGTTTCGAGCAGGCCTTTGCCGAGTACCTTGGTGAGCCGCAGACCGAATGCATCGCCGTCAACTCCGCCACCGCCGGCCTGCATCTGGCGCTGGAGGCGCTGGGTATAGGCCCGGGCGACGAGGTCATCACCACCACCCATACCTTCACCGCCACCGCCGAGGTGGTGCGCTATCTGGGCGCCGACGTGGTGCTGGTGGACATCGACCCGCTCACGCTCAACATCGACCCCAAGCTGGTCGAGGCCGCGATCACGCCGCGCACGCGCGCCATCGTGCCGGTGCATTACGCCGGCCTGGCGGTGGACATGCTGGCCATCCTCGACATCGCCCGCAAGCATGGCCTGCGCGTGGTGGAGGACGCGGCACACGCCCTGCCCACCACGCTGGAGCGCGAGCTGATCGGCACCATGGGCAGCGATGCCACGGTGTTTAGCTTCTACGCCAACAAGACCATGACCACCGGCGAGGGCGGCATGCTGGTGACGCGCAACGCCGAGCTGGCCAAGCGCGCCAAGGTGATGCGCCTGCATGGCATGAACCGCGATGCCTTCGACCGCTTCACCGCCAAGGTGCCCAGCTGGTACTACGAGATCGTCGCGCCCGGCTTCAAGTACAACCTCACCGACATCGCAGCCGCCCTGGGCCTGCATCAGCTCAAGCGCATCAATGCCTTCCAGGCGCGCCGCGAGCAGATCGCCCAGGCCTACTTTGATGCCTTCGCCGACCTGCCGCTGATCCTGCCGCCGCAGCCGCCCGAGGGTGACAAGCATTCCTGGCACCTCTATGTGCTGCGCCTGGCCGACGAGCTGGAGATGGAGCGCGATGTCTTCATCGAGCGCATGTTCGCCAAGGGCATCGGTTGCAGCGTGCACTACATCCCGCTGCACCTGCACCCCTACTGGCGCGACCGCTACGACCTGCGCCCCGAGCAGTTCCCGCATTCGCAAAAGGCCTACGAGCGCATGCTGAGCATCCCGCTCTACACCGCGATGAGCGATGCCGACGTGCAGCGCGTGATCGCGGCGGTGCGCGAAATTGCCCTCAGTTGATTGATGGCCAAACGCGCTTTTGATTTCATATGCGCCGCGCTGGGCCTGGCGCTGCTGGCGCCGCTGCTGCTGCTGCTGGCGCTGTGGGTGAAGCTGGACACGCCCGGCCCGGTGTTCTATCGCCAGGAGCGGGTGGGGCGGCATGGCAAGCCCTTTCTGATCCATAAGTTCCGCAGCATGCACATGAGTCGTAGCAGCGACGCACCGGGCCTGCAGATCACCGTGGGGGCCGACCCGCGCATCACGCGCAGCGGCCGCTTCCTGCGCGCCAGCAAGCTCGATGAACTGCCCCAGCTCTGGGACGTGCTGCGCGGCGCGATGAGCCTGGTGGGGCCGCGGCCCGAGGTGCCGCGCTATGTGGCGCTGTACCCGGAGGCGCAGCGCCGCATCGTGCTCTCGGTGCGCCCCGGCATCACCGATCCGGCCTCGCTGCAGTTCCGCCACGAGAGCGAGCTGCTGGCCCGCGCCGCCGACCCGGAGCGCGAGTATGTGGAGGTGCTGATGCCGCAGAAGCTCGAGCTGGCTTGTCAGTACGTGATGCAGCGCTCGCTGGGCCTGGACTTGCGCATTATTTGGCGCACCCTGCGCGCGCTCAGCCGTTGAGAAGGCGTTGAGCGGCTGAGGCCGCGTTGGCCTCAGCGCATGACGGCGGCCAAATGCCTGGCATGCGCGTGATCAGCGCTGATTTCGCAGCGGCCGCCCTTGCAGACCGGCCTGGCTTTCAGGGCACGCACCATCACATTGCCGCTGCTGAGGAAACCGGGTTCACGGCATTCTGATGCGGTGGTCACGAAGCCGCAGTGTTGCCAGAAGCGGATGGCGGCCGTGTTGCTGGTGAGTACGCCCAACTGCATGTGCGTCACGTCCTTCCAGGTGCGGAGCTTGTGAGCCAGCTGTTCGACGGCCTGGCAGCCGATATGCCGGTGTCGCTGTTGCGGCCTGAGCAACAGCAGCCCGATGTGCGCGATGTCTGGGGTAGGGTAGCCACGTGCCACCTGCAGCAGGCCGACCGAAGTCTTGTGGTCGACGACGGCAAACAGGAAGCGGTCATCTTCAGCACACTCCGCCGGGAAGCAGGAAAACAGCGAGTCACCATCAGCGGCGCCGGGGAACTGCCCATAGGTCTGTAGCCGATAGTCCGCAGCTTCGAGCACGATGCTTTCAGCGAGGGCAAGGTCTTCTTCGTTGCTACGGATCAGGTGTCTAAGGTTCATGACTTCACCCCGCAGACATGCTGGTTGGCTTGCGTCGGCATAACAGGCCGAACGCCTTCCCCGCGCATTCTTGATCCAACTAGCGCGGCAGGTACAGTCTTTTTGTAATCAGAAGCAGCTGGGGCAGCCGGCTGGCTGGCTAGCGCGTGTAGCGCCGCACGATCTCGTCGATGCTGCCGGCCTTGCGCAGCTGCTCCAGCGCGGCGCTGAGCTTGTCGGCCAGGGCCGGATCCGATTTGGGGTTGAGCGCAAAGTAGTAGGCGCCCTCGTCGCTGAGCTTGGCGAGTCGGGTCAGCTCGAGGTCGCCGGCACTGCGCTGGCTCCAGGCCATGCCGATCTCGGTGTCCACCATGGCGTCGACCCAGCCGCCTTGCAGCAGCTTCAGTACCGCGGCATTGGAGCTGTCGCTCAAGATGGACGTGGCGGGCACGCCGGCGGCGGCCAGGTCTTGCGCCGCCGCCTCGCCGCGCACCACGCCATAGCGGTAGGCCTTGAGATCGCGGCTGTCGCCATGCTGCTTCAAGGCGTCGGCGCGCACGAACACCCAGGTGCTGCGCGGCAGCAGCGGGCCTATCCAGATGAACTGCTGCTCACGCTCGGGCTTGCGCGCGGTGGTGTAGACCAGCGTGTTGGGCTTGCTCTGCGCCCAGGCATAGGCGCGCGCCCAGGGCACGCTCTCGATCTTGCAATGCAGGCCGGCCTCGTGGCAGGCGGCGCGCAGCGCCTCGGTGGCAATGCCCTTGAGCTCGCCATTGCGCTCGCTGTAGTTGTAGGGCGGCCATTCCTCCGTGTAGGCATGCAGCTCGGGCAGCGGCTGGGCATGCAGGCCCGTAGCGAGCAACAGTGCGGCCAGCGGCAGGGCGGCTGGCCACAGCAAACGGAGCGAACGATGGCAGAGGGCGGTCGGCACGTTGGAAGAAAGCTGATGGCAGCGGGCACAATTGCAGGCTGGCACTATCGGGCCGGCCCGAGGCATGCGGATGACACCTGCGCGACACGGTAGCACCCGCTTGTGCGCCTTCCCGGGCCGGATTTACCCTGAAGACTCAGCATCAACGTTTTTTAACCGATCGACCGACACCCGTGCTGTGGCAAACGCTTGACACCTTTCTGACGCGCTTGCGCCGGCACCGCGAACCCGTTTCCCTGTTGCTCGACGCGCTGGTGGTGGGGCTGGCCTGGCAGGCCACCTATCTGTTCCGCCTGGGTTTCGAGCGCTGGATGTCGGCGCGCCCGAGCTACGACGCGGCCGTCATTGCCGGCCTGACCCTGCTCTATGTGCTGGTGCTGTGGGGCCTCAAGGTGCCCAAGGGCATGTGGCGCTTCAGCGGTTTCGGCGAGGCCAAGCGCCTCGCGGCGGCCTGCCTGATCGCCGGGGCGCTGGGCGCCAGCATCGTGCTGATGGCCGAGCTCAAGGCCGTGCCGCGCGCGGTGCTGGCCCTGCACCCGATGTTCAGCCTGATCGGCCTGGCGATGATGCGCCTGGGCTACCGCATGCTCTACGAGCATATGCGCGGCCGCCTCAGTGGCAGCGCCAAGGAAACCCACCGCGCGCTGGTGATGGGCGCCGGCGATGCCGCGCGCCTGCTGCTGGCCGGCATCCAGCACCAGGGCTGGGTGGTGGTGGGCCTGCTGGACGACAACCCCGCCAAGCGCGAGCTGCGCGTGGGCGGCGTGCCGGTGCTGGGCACGCTGGACGATGCCCTGCAGCTTTCCGAGCTGCACGGCATCACCGACCTGATCGTGGCCATGCCCTCGGCCGAAGCCTCGCGCCGCCGCCGCGCCCTCGACCTGGCCGGCCGCACCGGCCGCCATGTGCTGACCGTGCCCACCATCGCCGAGCTGCATTCGGGCAGCAAGCTTGATCAGCTGCGCGATATCGAGCCCGAGGACCTGCTGGGCCGCGAGCCGGTGCAGCTCGACGAGGCCGGCATCAGCGAAGCCTTGAGCGGCAAGGTGGTGCTGATCACCGGCGCCGGCGGCAGCATCGGCAGCGAACTGTGCCGCCAGGTGGCGCGCTTCGGCCCGCAGCGCCTGGTGCTCTACGAGCTGAGCGAATACGCGCTCTACGCTATCGAGCAGGAGCTCACCGAGCGCTTCCCGCACCTGCCCCTGGTGCGCCTGGTGGGCGATGTGAAGGACGCCGCGCACCTGCGCCAGACCTTTGCCCGCTTCAAGCCGCAGATCGTCTTCCACGCCGCCGCTTACAAGCATGTGCCGCTGATGGAGGTGGACAACGCCTGGGCCGCGCTGCGCAACAACACCCTGGGTACCTGGCATACCGCCCAGGCTGCCGCCGAGGCGGGGGCCGAACGCTTTGTGCTCATCAGCACCGACAAGGCGGTGAACCCCACCAATGTGATGGGCGCCACCAAGCGTGCGGCCGAGCTGGTGGTCAGCCATATGGCCAGCCTGGGCCATGCCACCCGCTTCATGGCGGTGCGCTTCGGCAACGTCTTGGGCTCCAGCGGCAGCGTGATTCCCAAATTCAAGGAACAGATCGCCAGGGGAGGGCCGGTCACCGTCACCCACCCCGACATCACGCGCTACTTCATGACCATCCCCGAGGCCGCCCGCCTGGTGGTGCAGGCCGCTGCCATCGGCGAGACCGGCCAGGTCTATGTGCTGGACATGGGTGAGCCGGTGCGCATCGTCGATCTGGCCAAGGACATGATCCGGCTCTCGGGGCGCAGCCTGGACGAGGTGCGCATCGAGTTCTCGGGCCTGCGGCCGGGGGAGAAGCTGTATGAAGAGCTGCTGGCCGATCGCGACAGCGTGCTGCCCACGCCCATCGCCAGGTTGGCGGTGGCGCGGCTGCAGCAGGCGCCGCAGCAGCTGGAAGAAGGCGTGCGCGTGGATGAGTGGCTGCAGGCCTTGATCGCCAATGATCCCTTGGCGGACGATGCCAAGTCGCGCGCGCTGTTGCGGCAGCTGGTGCCTGAATACCACGCGTCGAGTACCGCGTCTTGAACGGTGGCCGCCAGTGCGTCCGGATCATGCGCTCCGGATGAAAGAGAGCCGCGCAAACTGCATGTGAGCGGCTTGGCTCAGCGCCTGAGCTAGCCACCCTAGCGATTGCTTCAGTCCAATGAATCACGCTTTCTTGATCTGCCTTGTCGCTCATGCACAACAAAGCCGCTTCTTGCCTCAAGACGAGCCTTGCGCTGCCGTTAATATGCCGTCACACAGTGTTGTGGGCCTGAACTCAGAAGCCAAGGTGTTTACCCGCAATATGCGTTGATTCGTTGACAGTGCTGTGATGGCGTGCTCTAGAATGCGCGAGCGTGCAATTAGGTACGTGTGATTCGCGAATCATTTTTTGAGTCTTTTTATCCATAACCTTTGTGGAGTTCACCGAATGAAAAAATATGTGATCAAGGCGACCGCTCTGGCGATCGGTGCGCTGGCTGGAGGCGCTGCGGTCGCGTCCGTCGATTTCTCTGCATCCCCGTTCGTCGCAACGACCGACGTGTTTGCAAGCGAATTGAACTACAGTGACTCGCCGGCAGTGCCGACGCCGATCACCGGCGGCAAGACTGTCACGACGAAGCTGGGTTTCGGTGTTTCCGCTAGCCAAAATCGCTACATCCGTATCGACGTGACTGGTGCCAAGCTGTCGGCGGTGCAGGCAATGCTGGCGCTAACAACATTCAGGGCCTTTCGGCTGATGCTAACGTCACCGTGGTGTCGGGCGGTTCGGCTGACGATACGTTTGTCATCTATCAAGTGACTGGTGGCAGTGCAGGTGAAGGCGCGGCAACCGTGCTGAACATCTCGGTGCCGAATCTGTACGTCACCAACAACAATACGGCTGATGTGACCGTTGCGTACAACCTGTACGAAACGGCTGGTCAGGCTGCTAACCAGACCGCTGGTACTTCGCTGTTCAGCAAGGCTGGCACGCTGTTTGGTTTCGCTTCTGGCGTGAAGTACACGGCTGCTGCCTACACCAACACGGTGCTGGTCAACAACTCGTACAAGAAGTTCGCGACTTCTGCCTCCGCTCCGACCACGACGGTCAGCAAGGCTGAAATCGGCAAGGTGACCTTCGGTGTTTCCGGCGCGTTCAATGCTTCTGGCGTTGCTGGCGTGCTGACCGATTTCATCAAGTCGGGCACGAAGATCGTCTTCAAGGGCGACTTCTCTGCCGTGGGTACGACGGGTGCTGGTGCGACCGTTGGTGCTGCTGGCACTTGCGCTGCAGTTGGTACCTCGACCACGAGCGTGTCGACTGACAAGCAGACGGTGACTTGGACTTCGACTGCAAATGCCGATCTGGCTGCTGTGTCGCTGTGCTTCGATACCGACAACTCGGTCACGATCCCCGCGCAGACGTTCACGTATGACGTTGAGCCTGTTGCCGCCAATTCGTCGGTGACGGTTGCTAACCCCGCTGCAGCTACCATTGGTACCTTCAAGCGTGATGGCACGGTCCTGCAGGCTCCCTTCGCCACGATCCACCCCGACTATCTGTCGCGTATCGTGTTGACGAGCCAGCATTCCGTTGATGTGCCTTACACGCTGTCGGCAATCACGGAGTCCGGCGTTACCTGCACGGCTGGTGCTGGTGCTACCGGTACTCTGAAGAAGGGTACCGTTGCTGTGATCAATGTGAAGGACATCTGCACGGGCACCGATACCGGCGCTACTCGTCTGGCTATCCAGGCAGTTATCGCTGCGCCGCTTGATTCGGTTCACGGCCTGTACAACGTGATGAACTACGACGTGACGACCGGCAAGACCAACTCGCTGATCTCTTACCCGATGGTCCGCCCGACCGAGAACTAAGCACATCTTTGTGTGAGTTCGAAAGGGGCGCCGCAAGGCGCCCCTTTTCTTTTGTCCGTGCGGGACAGCGCGGGGATGTATTCGCAGTCATGCCTACAATGCGGGCCGCGGCATGAGCCGCTGTTGAACGACTGAACGACTATCGCGAGACCATGCAAGCTTCCTTCGCACTTCGCTATCCCGACTCCACGCGGCCGCGCGCTGGAGGTTTCACTTTGCTAGAGATGCTTGTGGTGCTGGTCATCATCGGCATGCTGGCCGGCCTGGTAGGCCCGCGCCTGTTCTCCAAGGTCGAGCAGTCCAAGGTCACGACCGCTGCTACGCAGGCCAAGACCCTGCGCGGCGCGGTGGAGAGCCTGCATCTGGACATCGGTCGTTACCCCACGGCCGAAGAAGGTCTGTCGCTGCTGGCCAAGGCGCCTGCCGACCAGGCCCTGGCCGCGCGCTGGCGTGGTCCCTACCTCGATGGCGCCGAGCCTGATGATCCCTGGGGTCATCCTTACCAATACGCGCTACCCGGCGCCGATGGCCAGCCTTTTGCGTTGTATTCGCTGGGCGCCGACGGCAAGCGCGGCGGCCAGGGCGATGCGGCCGATGTTGGCGTACTTCCATCTGCCGCGCAGTAGTCGCAACGGCGGCGGCTTCACGCTGCTGGAACTGCTGGTGGTGCTGAGCATCGTGGCGATGACGGCAGGCCTGATCCTGCCTTCGACCTCACGCTGGATCGCCGCGGCGCGCGAGCGTGCTTG
This sequence comes from Roseateles sp. FW301-B2, assembly GCF_058788955.1. Lineage (NCBI taxonomy): Bacteria > Pseudomonadati > Pseudomonadota > Betaproteobacteria > Burkholderiales > Sphaerotilaceae > Roseateles > Roseateles sp. FW301-B2. The sequence continues at coordinate 230,269 of NZ_JBYTBE010000002.1, read as the reverse complement.
GCAGCAGGAGTTGCGGGCGCAGTTGGCCGCTCTGCCGATGCGTGCCTTTCAGTCCGGCGAGCCGCTGGAGCTGGATGCTTCAGCCTTGCGCAGCTTGTTGGAAAACGATCTGCCAGCCTCAGTGCACCTTGAGTTGTCTGCGCCGCTGCGCTACAGCGCCGCAGGCGTCGCGGCCGCTGCCATGGTGCGCGCAAAAGATGACGAAGGGCGTGAACGGGTCTGGACCATCGCCCCGATGACGGGGCGGGTGACGCCTTGACGGCCGCCATCGGAACCGTGCCGCGCTGCCGCCGGCCGCCTTCGGTGGCGGGCTTTAGCCTGCTCGAGGCCATCGTGGCGCTGGCGATTCTGGCCGGCACAGGCGCGGCCCTGTTCGCCTGGGTTGCGCAGAACCTGCAGGCGGCCGCTCGCATCGAGGCCGAGCAGGTGCGCGTGGCCCTGCAACTGACCGCACAGGGTCTGCTGGCCAGCGTCAATCCTTATACCGAGCCCGAAGGCTTGCGGCGCCTCGGCGCCACCAGCGTGAGCTGGCGTGCCAAGTTGGTGGCGCCCTTGCGCGCCAGCGTGCCCACCCAGGCGATGGAGCAGACGCGCTGGCGTGTCGGCCTGTACGAGCTGACGGTCACAGCCAAGGATGAGAACACCGCTGCCAGCACCGAGTTCACCCTGATGCAGGCGGGCCTCGAGGCCCTGGGTGCGGTGACGTCCAGGGTGGATCCGCCATGAACCAGCCCATCAACAAGCAAGCCAGCCAGGCCGGCATGACCCTGCTCGAAACCCTGGTCACGCTGGTGATCGTGGCGATGGTGGCCGGCCTGCTGTCTGAAGGCCTGTTCCAGATTGGCCGCATCGAGCAGCGCCTGGGTGGCGCGCAATTGCAGGCCCAGGTGGAGCGCCTGCACGCGATCTGGGTACAGCAGGCGCTGGAGGGGCTGATGCCCGGCGCCAAAGACAGTCCGGAGCGCTTCCGCGGCGCGGCGCGCGAACTTGCGGGGCTCAGCACTCAGTTGCCGGTGGCGCAGGCCCTGGGCCCCCAGCCCATGCGTCTGAGCTTACGTTTTTCGCCCGATGCCGGCATGACCGAATTGCTGCTGAGCTTTGGCCTGGACGGTCTGCCACCGCAGGAGGCGGTGCTGGCTCAATGGCCGGGGGACCGCGGCGCATTGCGCTATCAGGACCTTGCGGGCACCTGGCTGGCCCAATGGCCACCGGCATTGGACGGTGCTGCCCAGCCGCCCAGCGCGCTGCCGCAGGCCATTGCGCTGGACCGGGGCGAGGGCCATGGCCTGCTGCTGGTGGCGCGCCCGGCGGCGCGGGCTGAGCCTCTGGGGCAGCGCATCGATGTGGAGAAGCTGCCATGAGGCTGCGACGCCTGTCGGACCGGGGGCAGGGCGGCTATGTGCTGCTGTTCGTGACCGTGGCACTCACCGTGATCGCCATCGTGGCGGCGCGCTTTGCCCTGCGCATCGACGGTCTGCGCGCCCAGGCGCTCACCATGCAGCACTATGCCGACGCCAGCCTGCAGGCCGAGAGCGCCAAGGCGCAGGCGCTGTACTGGCTCAGCACCCGGCAGATGGGCCTGGCCTCGGCCGGCTTCATGGACGAGCAGCCATTGGCGCTGGACGGTAGGCTCTACCAGACCGCGCAGGGCGCGCTGCTGCGCGTGCAGGACGAGCGTGGCCTGCTCTCGCTCAATGCACCCGACCGCGAGCTCTTCCCGCAGCTGCTCATCAATGTCGGTGCCTCGTCCCAGGATGCCGCCAGCATGCTGGACGTGCTGGAAGACTATGCCGATGCCGACAGTCTGAAACGCCTGAACGGTGCCGAGGCGGTCGACTATCGTGCCGCCGGCCTGCCCGGGCCGCGCAATGATTGGATCCTCTCGGTGGGCGAGTTGGGCCGTATGCCTGTGTGGCAGCGCTCGGCCGAGTTGCGTGCCCGCCTGGAGCCCTGGCTGGGCCTGCGCCGCGACAAGTTATTCAACCCCAATACTGCCCCGCTGGGTTTGCTGAAGAGTATCTGGCCCAAGGTTTCGGCGCAGCAATGGGATTTATTCGAAACTCTTCGAAAGCGCGCGCCATTTGCCGACGCCGCCGCGGCCACCGCCGCCACGGGTATTCCGTTCACGGCCGACAACCTGCTGTTCCATGCCAGCAACGCCCTGCGCCTGCAGGTCTGGGCCCCCGGGATGCCGCAGTCGCTTGAGTACAATCTTTTGATTCTTCCGACGGGGGCCACAGCGCCCTGGCTGATCCATGAGGTCCGCCAGTCCAACCGTCTCGCACCCACCGATGCCACGATTCCCGTTGCGAAATTTCCTGTCCCAAGCCAGGCCGTCGCCCAGCCCCGAGCGCTCGCCCAGCCTGCGCCGTGAGGGCCTGAACCGGCCTGCCGGGGCGAGCGCGCGTGCGCCGGTGCTGCTGGCGCGCAGCCTGCTGCGGCACCGTGCCTTCAGCTTAGGCGGCTTGCCGGTGGCGGACCGCGTCGGTGCGCTGCAGGCGCAGTTGCTGGCCTGGCAGCCCTTTGTCGACAGCCTGGTGCTGGTGGACCTGCATGGCGAGCAGGCGCAGGCCTATGCGCTGCCGCGTGAGCTGGCGAGCAGCGCTGGCACCAAGTTCGAGTTGAAGCCGGAGCTGCTCTGGCCCGAGAGCCTGTGTCACGCGGCCCTGCCCGATGGACTGCACCTGCTGCAATGCATGGAGGGCGTGGAGGGCCAGTACTGGCAGGGCGGCGTGCTGCTGGCCAGCCGTTGGTGGGCCGCCGCGCCCAGCCTGGAGGACTGGCAGGCCTTTGCGCGCCAGAGCCGTGCGCCGGCTTCGTCCCATGCCGCGGCGGCCCTTCCGGAGGTGCAGGCGCTGCCCTGGCAGCGACCCTTGCGCCAGCCGCGCCCGGCCGAACAGCTGGGCCGTGCTGCCGCCGGCCAGGAGCGCCTGCTGGTGGGCGCCGGGGCGCTGTTGCTGCTGGTGTTCAGCAGCATGACGGCTCGTGCCGCCTGGGATGCCTACCAGGCACGCGAGCAGGCACAGTCGGCGGTGGCCCAGCTCAGGCAAGACGTGACCCCCTTGCTGGCCGCGCGCGACAAGGCCCTGGCCGCTGCCGACCAGAGCGGGGCGCTGCTGGCACAGCTGCGCGCGCCGCAGCCGCTGGAGGTGCTGGAGGAATTGGGCCGCCTGCTGCCCAAGGGCAGCACGGTGAAGGAGTTCGATCTCAACCAGCTGACGGTGCGCGTGGCGCTGGAGCTGCCTGCCGAGGTCTCGCGTGCCCAGGTCATCACCGGGCTGGAGTCGGGGGCCTGGTTTACCCAGATCAGCGAGGTCAAGGACGGCGGTGTTGGTGGTGGTGGCGCGCGCAGCGGCATCAGCCTGGAGATGAAGCTTGCCGCGGCCCAGCCACCGGCACGCCAGCAACAACAGGGCGCCGACGCGGGGCTGAGCCGCGGCGCTGCCGACATGCCCGCGCCCCCGCCGGGCATCGATGTGCAAGTGCCCACGCCCAAGCAGCCCGGAGCAAAAAAAACATGAGCGTCGTGCTCGATCAAGCCGGCAATAGCAGCGGCGCGCCATCCTGGTTGCAGGCCCTGCAGCAGGCGCGCAGCGAATGGCGCGCCAACACGCGCCTGCGCTGGGGAGTATGGGCCATCCTGGCGATCTTCTGGCTCTGGCTGGCCCTGCTGGCGCAGGATCAGGCCACCGCCTGGCGCGGCGAGGCCGACGAGGCGCGCGCCGAGTTGCAGCGGCTGCGCCCGTTGCAGAGTGGCGGTGCCATCTGGACCCAGCGCGCCGAGGACGCGCGCAAGCATCTGGAGGCCGCGCGCAGCATGCTCTGGAGCGGCTCCAGCCAGGGTCTGGTGGAGGCCGCGCTGCAGGACACGCTGCGTGCCTGGGCCGAGAAATCGGGCCTGCCGGTGCGTGAGCTCGCCATCATGGGCGCGGGTGAGCAAAAAAAGGCCAGCAGTCAGTCGGCGGTGCGCGCGCGCCTGGTGGTGGACATGAACAACCGCCTGGCCCTGATGGGCCTGCTGGCCGAGCTGGGCCGCTCGCCCAAGCTGATGCTGGTGGACAGCCTGCGCCTGCGGCCGCTGGCCCAGCCTGCGCGCGCCGAGTTGGAAGTGCGCGTGCTGTTCCAGGCCGAGGAGCGCAAGCCATGACGCTCGATGATCTGGGGCCGCGCCAGGCGCTGATGCTGTTCGCCGCCGCCGCGCTGCTGGGCTGGTTTGCGGCACCGCCCGAGGCGCCACCGGCGGAGCTGGTGCGGGCGCGCCGCGATGCCTGGCAACTGGCCAGCCTGCCTGTGCCCGGCGATGCCACGGCGCGCGCGGTGCTGGTGTCCAGTTCGCCGCTCTGGGGGCCTGAGGCCAAGCCCGATGCGGCGGCGCAAAAGCCGCCCGAAAACATGCGCTGGCGACTCGCCGGCGTGTTCGGCGCCGGCAAGGTGGGCGGCGCCCTGGTGCTGTTCGACGACCCGGCCAAGCAGCCGCAGCGTCTCAAGGTGGGCGAAAAGCTGCCCAGCGGCCATGTCATCGAGGCCGTGGACGGCAATCAGGTCTGCATACGTATTGGAAAAAAGCTGTACCGCTTTGGAGTCGAACAACGTGATTGAAGATCATCAACCGATGCTTTTTTCCAAGCAGCGTGCCGGCCTTTTTCGCCTGCTGGCGCTCAGCGCCGCGCTGGTGGCGGCCGGCTGCGCCGAGCTCAAGGCCCTGGGGCCTTCGGGGCCGATGGCGCCGGTGATGCCCGGCAGCCTGCCCATGCCCGCCTCGGCCGGCAGCAATGCCAACCAGGCGGCCAGCCCCAGCGACAAGCGCGAGCTGAGCATCACGCCGCTGCCCGCGCCACCGACCAGCAAGCCCTCCAAATTTGCCAGCACACGCGAAGGCCGCGATGCCTTGGTTAAGCTCGATGGCAGCGCCGGTGGCGAGGAGGTCGCCGCCATCAATCTGCAGCAAGTGCCCCTGCCCACCTTTGTGCAGGTGATCTATTCCGAGATCCTGAAGCGCAACGTCAACATCGACCCCGCGGTGCAGGGCCGCAAGGACCTGGTGACCTTCCGCACCGGGGCCAGCCAGTCGGCCGCCCAACTCGACAACGCCGTCAAGCTGCTGCTGAAGAGCTATGGCATTGCCGCCATCGACGTGGGTGGCCTGGTGCGCATACTCCCCGACAACGCCCAACTCGGCAACCTGCCCGAGATCCGCCGCGGCGAGGCCCTGCCGGATACCCCGCTGCCGCTGCGTCCGGTGTTCCAGATGGTGGAGCTGAGCGTGGTGCGCCAGACCGATGTGGCGGGCTGGCTCAAGACCCTGTTCGGTACGCGCATCACGGTGCAGGAAGATATCGGCCGCAATGCCCTGCTGCTGAGCGGCACACCCGACAATATGCAGGCCGCGCTGGAGGCCCTGCGCGTGCTGGACCAGCCCCTGATGGCGGGCCGCAAGAGCGTGGCGCTCTCGCCCGCCTATTGGTCGGCCGACGATCTGGCCAAGCGCCTCAACGAGGTGCTGACCACCCAGGGCTATGCGGTGGCGCCGCTCGGCCAATTGGGTCAGCAAGGCACCGTGCGCTATCCGGTGGTGCTGTTGCCGGTGGCCGGCACGAATGCGATCTATGTGTTCGCCGCCAACGACGAGGTGCTCAATCACGTGACCAGTTGGGCTCGCACGCTGGACCGGCCCAACGAGCGCGGCATCGGCCGCAACTACTTCACTTATGCGGTCAAGCACAAGGACGCCAGCGTGCTGGCCAAGACGCTGGAGCAATTGCTGACCGGCTCGCGCCTGCGCAGCAGTGCCACGGCCACGCCGGCTGGAACGGGTGTAGGCAACGCCCAGGCCGCCGCCAGCAGCAGCGGCGCCAGCTCGGTGGTGGTGGACCAATCCACCAACACGCTGATCTTCCAGGTCGATGCCGATTCCTACTCGCAGATCGCGGCGTTGCTGCAGACCCTGGATCGCCCTGCCAAGGGCGCGCTGATCGAGGTCACCGTGGCCGAGCTGACGGTGGACGAGAAGAACCAGATGGGCGTGGAGTGGCTGTTCAGCCGCGATGTGGGCAACGGCCGCTACGTCAACGGCAGCACCATCGGTGGCACCGGCATCGGCAGCAGCGGCTTCAACCTGAAGGTGCTGGACGCAGCGGGCCTCGTGCATGCGGCCTTGAATGCGCTGGCCTCCAACAACCAGGCGACGATTCTCTCCAGCCCGCGCGTGCTGGCGCGTAATGGCGAGCAGGCGACCATCCAGGTGGGCCAGGAAGTGCCCATCATCACCAGCCAGCAGACCACCACCGGCACCGTGACCCTGCCGGGCCAGACCGGCGTGCTGCAGACCGTGCAGTACCGCAACACCGGCGTGATCCTCAAGGTCAAACCGGTGATCCACTCGGGCGACCAGATCGACCTCGAGGTGCAGCAGGAGGTGAGCGCGGCGCAGTCCACCAACACCGGCGTGAACGTTTCGCCCACCTTCAGCACCCGCAAGCTCGAAACCAAGCTGACCCTGCGCAATGGCGCCACCGTGATGATGGGCGGGCTGATCTCCAACAATGCGGGCAAGGGCAATGCCGGTGTGCCCTATCTGAAGGACCTGCCCCTGCTGGGCCAGCTGTTCGGCAGCCAGAACACCACCAACTCCAAGACCGAGCTGGTGGTGCTGATCACGCCCTACATCCTCAATGACAGCCACGACGCCGAGACCATGACCAACGCTTTCCGCAGCATGCTGGGGCCGTGGGCGCAGCCTGCTGCGGGCGCCGCATCCGCGGTGCTGGCGCCTACGCCGGCACCGGTGGCGACGCCGCCTGCGCTGCCCGCGCCCGCTGCCACGCGCACGCCTCCGGGCAATTGATCCGAAAGCGTCTTCTGCCATGCTGATCGGAGAACTGCTGCAGGCCAAGGGCCTGGTCAAGACCGCCGAGATCGAGAACGCCCTGCTGGTGCAGGCCAGCAAGGGCGGCAAGCTCGGCGAGGTGCTGGTGCGCCTGGGTGCGGTCTCGACCAGCAGCCTCTACGCCTGCCTGGCCGAGCAACTCGCCTGCCCCCTGCTGGCCCCGGCCGAGTTCGACGAGGCCGCCGCACGCGCCACCATGGAGCGCCTGCGCATGCCGGCCAGCTGGTGGCTGGACCGCCAGGTGCTGCTGGCCGAGACGGAGGCCGGTCTGCAGGTGGCCAGCACCGACCCGCTGGACATTGATGTGCGCGAGGCCCTGGCCGAGGAGCCGCTCGCCGCTGCCCACCATTGGCGCCTGCTGCTGCCCGCCGATGCCGAGGCGCTGGCCCAGCGCCTGCGCCAGCATGCCCAGGGTCAGAGCGGCAGCCTGGACGCGCGCACCCTGCGTGAGCTGGCCGAGGACGCCCCGGTGGTGGCCTTTGTCAACAACACGCTGGCGCAGGCCCTGGAGGCGCGTGCCTCGGACATCCATGTGGAGCCGGGCGAACGCGAATGCACGCTGCGCTTTCGCATCGACGGTGTGCTCCACACCCGCTCGACGATGCCCATGGACCGCTATCCGGCCATCGCCTCGCGCGTCAAGCTGATCGGCGGCCTGGACATCGCCGAGCGCCGCCTGCCGCAGGACGGCCGCATCGGCACGCGCGTGGCGGGGCGCGAGGTGGACATCCGCATCTCCTCCATCCCGGCCGTGCATGGTGAATCGCTGGTGCTGCGCCTGCTGCCCAAGGAACGTGGCGACATCGGCATGCACCGCATCGGCATGGAGCCGGACCATATGGACCAGTTCCAGGACTGGCTGCAATGGCCTAACGGCCTGGTGCTGGTGACGGGCCCCACCGGCTCGGGCAAGAGCACCACGCTTTACAGCGCGCTTTCGCATATCAACGATGGCGTGCGCAAGCTCATCACGGTGGAAGATCCGGTGGAATTGCGCCTGCCCGGGGTGGTGCAGATCCAGACCCAGGCCGACATCGGCTACACCTTTGCGCGCGCGCTGCGCTCCATCCTGCGCCACGATCCGGACGTCATCATGGTGGGCGAGATCCGCGATCGAGAGACCGCCGAGATCGCCATCCAGGCGGCGCTCACCGGCCACCTGGTGCTCGCCACCCTGCATACCAACGATGCGTTGTCGGCGGTGAACCGGCTGGTCGACATGGGCATCGAGCCCTATCTGGTGGCGGCCGCGCTGCGTGCCGTGATGGCGCAGCGTCTGGTGCGGCGCCTGTGCCCCAGCTGCGCCCAGCCGCACAACGATCCGGAACCGCTGGCACAGCGCTGGGCACGCCTGGCGCCGCGCACGCCGGCCGCCGCCAATTTGCCGGCGCAGCCGCAGTGGCTGATGGCCAAGGGTTGCGCGGCCTGCTCGGGCACCGGCTTCCGCGGTCGCGTCGGCATCTATGAGCTGGTGACGGTGACGGCACCGCTGCAACACGAGATCGCGCAGAACGCGCCGATCGAACGCCTGTTGGAGCTGGCCAACCAGGATGGGCGCCGCTCGATGGTGGACGACGGCTTGATCAAGACCTCGCGCGGCCTCAGCACCCTCGACGAAGTGATGCGCGCGGCCAGCGCGCAGGACGAGTAGGCGGCGCCCCATGCAGAGCTTCAAGTACCGCGCCCAGGACGCCTCGGGCCGCGAGGTCAGCGGCCAGCTGGAGGCGGGCAGCGAGGCCGATGCCGCACGCGAACTGCTGCGCCAGGGCCTGCGCCCCTTGCAGCTGCAATCCAGCGCGCCGCCCGCGGCGGCCGCTGTGGCGCTGGGCCGCCAGCGTGCCATCACGGTGGCGGATCGCGTGGTCAGCCTGCGCGAGCTGGGCACGCTGCTGAAGGCCGGCGTGGCGCTGGACGAGGCACTGGAATCGCTGGCCACCGGCCACGCCGCCAGCGGTGTGGGCGCCAGCATGGCGCGCGCCCTGGCCGATGTGCGTGCCGGGCAGAATCTGTTCGACGCGCTGACGGCCAGTGGGCTGGGCCTGCCGGAGCATTTGCTGACCCTGGTGAAGGTGGGCGAGGCGAGCGGCCAATTGGCCGCCGCACTGAGCGACGCGGCCGAACAGCTGGAGCTCTCGCGCCGTACCAGCGCCGAGGTGCGCAGCGCCCTGATCTATCCGACCGTGCTGGTCACCGCCGGCCTGGCCGCGGTGCTGATCATCTTCGTGGGCGTGATCCCGCGCTTTGCGCCGCTGCTGAAGAGCGCGCGCGGCAACGTGCCCGAATTCTCGATGTGGGTGATCGAGACGGCCGTCTTCATGAAGGCCAATCTGCTCTGGCTGGGCCTGGGTGCTGCGGCGCTGCTGATGGGGTTGGTGGTGGCGTTCTCGCGTGCAGCCGTGCGTCAGGGCCTGATGGATCGCCTGGCCATGGCCCCGCTGGTGGGGCCATGGCTGCGCGATGCCGAGGTGGGCCGCTGGGCCACGCTGATGGGCACCATGCTGCGCAACCGCGTGCCCTTGCTGGAGGCGCTGCGCCTGTCCATGGGTGCCGCCGGCCTGCGCGATTTCCGCCTGCTGGTGTCTTCTGCGGCGCGCGAGCTGGAGCATGGCCGCAGCCTGTACGAGTGCCTGCGTCACTCGCCCTGGATACCTCCGGCCCGGCTGAATCTGATCAAGGTGGGCGAGCGCTCCGGCACGCTGGACGCCATGCTCAGCTCGCTGGGCAGCATGCAGACCGATACGGCGCGTGAGCGTCAGAAGCAGGCGATGGCCTTGATCGAGCCGGTGGCCATCCTGGTGATCGGTGCGGTGATCGGCGTGCTGATGGTCTCAGTGATGATGGCCATCACCAGCATGAACAGCGGCGCCGTGTAAGTCGTCAAAGGGCTGGGTCTCGCTCGGACCCAGGCGTGCCGCACGCGCCTGCATGAAGGCGGCGATCTCGGCCGGGGAGTTCAAGCGACGCTGCGCCAGGGCCGGCACCAGCTCGCGCAGCGAGGTGGTGCTGACCGGGCCATCGAACTGCAAGCCCTTGCCCGCGGCCTGGCTAAACCAGACCATGAAGGGCACATGCTGGTCGCCCGCGCTCTTGCCGGCGCTGCCGCTGCCCGGGCCGCGCTGGCGTTCGTAGATGCCGGCCCAGAGCTCCTTCTCGCGCAGCCAATGGTCCGAGGTCAGCACCATGGCCACGTCGCCCTGGGCGGCCTGCAGCGCGTCGCGCAGCTCGCTGACCACGGTCTGCAGCAGATCCAGATTGGCCTGGTAGTCGAGCGCCAGGCTTTGCGCGCGGCCGCCCGCCAGCGCGATGGGCGGATGCGGCACGTTCAGATGCAGCCACACGACCTGGTTGCCCGGGTCGGCGAGGGTCTGGCGAGCCTGCGCGCGCAGCGCCGCCAGCGTGGCGCTCCACTGGCGCAGAAAGTCGGAATAGGGGTAGTCGAATTCCTGGCCGCGCTTGACGCTGCGCGTCAGGGCCGCCCACCAGCCGGGGAAGAACTGCACCGGCTCGGCATGGCAGCGCCGCGCGCCGCGCGCGATGGCGCAGTAGTCGTGATAGAAGCCCACCACGCCATAGCCGATGCCGGCCTCGTCCAGGTCGTTGAACAGGCCGGCATGAGCCTGGTCGAAGCGTTCGCCGCTGCGGTTTTCCAGATAGCCCGCGCCGCCGCTGTCCAGTGCGCCGAAGCGCCGGCCCTGCAGCATGCCGGGAATGGATACCAGGGTGTTGGGCCCCGCCGGCATGGCCCGTGTGGCCACAAAGCCCTGTGCCTGCATCTCGCGCAGCGGGCTGCGATCGAACAGGCCCGCGCGTTGCGAAATCTCCAGATCCCATTCGTCCAGCACCAGTACCAGTGTGCGGCGCAGGGTGGGCTGCAGGGTGGCGGGGGCAGGTCTTGCCTCGACAGATTTCACCAGGCTTAGCAGGTAGCCGGGCATGCCGGGTTGCAGCGCAAACATCGAGAGCATCGCCACGGCGGCGGCCGATGCCAGGCGCCATTGCGCTTCCAGTTGCAGGCGCCAGACCGCCAGCGCGGCGCCCAGCACGCAGGCCGTCAGCAGGGCCAGCTTGAGCATGCCGCTGAGCGCGAGGCCGGCGGCGAGCGAGCGGCGAAAGATCTGGAACAGCGCCACGAAGAGCAGGGCCAGCAGGAGGCCTCGGGCCGCGCCAGCCAGCCAGCGCGGACGCCGCGGCTGGTCCAGCACCGCGCCCAGCAGGGCCAAGCCGGCCAGCAGCGCAGCCAGGGCCCAGGCCTCATCGAGGTAGACGCGCGGCGCGAAGGCGAGATAGAGCGAGGAGGTGCTTTGCAGAACGCTCTCGGAGAGCGCGATCGCTGCCAGCGCGGCCAAGCCCAGCAAGGCGTAGCGCAGGCCTTGGCGCAGCGGCGAGGCCTCGCTCATCATCGGCGCGTCAGCAGCAGCAACTCGCGTTGCTCGGAGATGCGGATGCTTTGCGTCACGCTGAACCAGGGCGCTGCCGCGGCCACAAAGGCTTCGCGGCTCCAGCCCTCGTACAGCGCCAGATTCGCCGCGGCGATCTCGATGAAGCGCGGGTCATCGCGCGGCACGAACTCGATCAGCAACTGGCCGCGGCCATCGCGGCAATACCCCGCCACGGTCTCGAAGACCTGCGCCAGCGGCAGTCGCTCGGTGACGGCCAGGTGATGCACCACCGCCAGCATCAGCACCAGATCGAATTGCTGGTGCAGGCGGGCCGGCAGGGCCAGGGTCTCGGCCAGGCGCCAGCCGGTGGCCGGTGTGGGGCGCGCCATATTCGCGTGCAGGCACTGGATGGGCAGGCGCTCGGCTCGGGCCTGGCGGTGCAGGTCTTCCAGCGCGTTGAGGTCGTCGTCCAGGGCCAGCACCTGCGCCCCTTGGGCCACGGCCAGGCGCGAGAACTCGCCGCTGTTGGCGCCTACGTCCAGCACCTGTGCATAGGGGCGCGCGGCCAGGATTTGCGCCACAGCGGCACGCTTGGCCTGCAACTCGGCGTCGCCATAGTGGTCGCGGTTGACGGTGTATTCGCTCCAGGTGCTGGTGCCGCGGCAGGCGGCAGCCAGGCGCTCGACGAAGCCACGCAGGTTCTTCAGCAGCCAGGGGGTGCTGTCGGCGGCGGGCTTGGCCGCGCGGGCGGGGCCTGGCTTGTGCTCGGTGTGCGCAATGCGGCGGCGCTCCAGGCGTGCCGGCAGGCGCACGTGCAGCAGCATGGCCAGATTCCACTGCGCATGCCAGGGCACATAGCTGGCCACCTCGGCGGCCTTCAGGCCGTCGCGATGGGCCAGGAAGATGTCGCGCGGGCTGCGGCCCAGCTCGGCCACCGCCAGCAGCGGCAGCACGAAATGGCGCACGAACTGGCCGTAGGCCTCCCAGCCGGGGGCGTCGTCGTCGCGGCGCTGGCGCAGCGAGAGCAGGTCGCAAAAGCGCGGCTGCGGTCCATCGAACAGCACGTTGTTGGCGGCGGCGTCCTTGAGGGTCCAGCCCTGCGCCCAGGCGCGCGCCTGGATGTCCAGGGTCAGCAGGGCGGCATCGGCCAGCATGCCCGGCGTCCACTCGAAGGGGTAGCTGGGCCAGCGCACGCGCGCATGTTCCAGCAGCAGACCGCCGCCTTCCAGGGCAGGGTGCTCGGTGGCAGGGATCAGCAGGCCGTCACGGCACAGCGAGGCGTAGAGCTCGCTCGCCAGCAGGCTGTACGTTGCCTCGGCAGCCTCGGGGCGTACATGGCGCCATATCCTCGCACCGTCGTCCTCCACATGGCCGGACGGGTCGCGAAAGCTCAGGCTCATCAGGAACGGTCCCGGCCGAAGCGCCGCTTGATGGCGCGCCAGATTTCCTTGGGGTTGCGCAGGTAATAGAGCGCGCCCACCGCTGCGGCGATCAGGCCCTGGATGATCAGGTGCGCCGAGCCGCCGTCGATGTACGCATGGGCGAAGCCGGTGGTCGCCATCAGCATCAGCAGGACCAGCAGGGCGTAACGGAAGAAGGGCATGGGGCGCAACTCGAAGGCGGAACGGGTGACCGGACCGGCTTGGCAGGCAAGGCGATCCAGGGGCCGCATATTACCAGCCGGGCCTGCGCCGACCCGGGGCAGGGCGGCCTCGTACAATCCGCGGCCTTTGCGCATCCAACCTCTTACTCCCCGCTGCACCGGCCCTGGCTGCCGGTGCCTGGCCCCATTGTCTTGAAGCTCGCCCGGCATACCTTTTTCAACCTGCTCGGCCTGGGTGCGCCCCTGCTGTTCGCGCTGGTGTCCATCCCGGTGCTGGTGCGGGTGCTGGGGCCCGAGCGCTTCGGCCTGCTGACGCTGATCTGGGCGGTGACCAGCTATTTCGGCCTGTTCGATCTGGGTCTGGGTCGGGCGCTGACCCAGCAATTGGCGATCACCCTGGACCGCAAGGACGACGGGCAAGTGGGCCCGCTGAGCGCCACGGCGCTCGCCTTGATGGCCGCGCTGGGCCTGGTGGGTGGCGCGCTGATGATGGCCTTGGCACCCTGGGGTGTGGACCTGATCAAGCAGCTGCCCGATCGCCAGGAGGCCATCAACGCCACGTTGGTGATGGGTCTGGCGATGCCCTTCATCGTGCTCACCGCCGGGCTGCGCGGCATGCTGGAGGCTTGCCATGCCTTCGAGGTGCTGAATTACATCCGCCTGCCCATGGGCTTGTGGACCTTCGTCGGACCCTGGCTGGTGGTGCTGTGGCGTGGCCCCGACCTGTTCACCATCACCGTGGCCCTGGCCGCTGGGCGGGTGTTGGCCTGCGCTGTGCACGGCTGGCTGGCCTGGCGCGCGCTGCCGCAGCTGCGTGGCCGCCTGCGCCTGCAGCGCGCCTGGTTGCGCCCCTTGCTGGTATCGGGCGGCTGGCTCACGCTCAGCAATCTGGTGAGCCCCTTCATGGGCTATGTGGACCGCTTCGTGATCGGTGCGAGCGTGTCCGCCGCCGCGGTGGCCTTCTATGCCACGCCGCAGGAAATCGTCACCAAGCTCTGGATCATCCCGGGCGCGCTGACGGCGGTGCTGTTCCCCGCCTTTGCCGCCCAGGTGGCCAAGCAGGATGGCTCGGCCTGGGGCCTGTTCGATCGCGCCGTGGCCACGCTGTTCGTGGTGCTCCTGCCCATCACCGCGGCGCTGGCCCTGTTCGCGCACGAACTGCTGGGCTGGTGGATAGGGCCCGAGTTCGCGCGTCAGAGCGGCCCCATCCTGCAGGTGTTTGCGCTCGGCATCCTGATCAACTGCCTGGCCCATGTGCCGCTCACCTGGCTGCATGGCGCCGGCCACTTCCGTGCGCCGGCCCTGCTGCATTGCGCCGAGCTGCCGCTGTTTGTGCTGGCCCTGTGGCTGCTGAGCGCGCGCTGGGGCTTGATGGGGGCAGCGCTGGCCTGGTTGCTGCGCATGCTGCTGGATTCTGCGGCCCTGTTTGCGCTGGTGTGGCGTGAGCGCGGCGGCGCCGCGGGTGCGGCCGCAAAGCATGGCATGCTCGTGCCGGCCGCGCTGGCGCTACTGGCTTTTGCCGGCCTGGGCCTGGGCAGCGCAGCCTGGCGTGCGGCCTGGCTGCTGATGGTGCTGGCCGCTGCCGCGACAATGGCGGCGTCGCTCTACCGCGCATCACGCCCTTCCCATTGAAGCTCCCGCCGATGAATCCCACGCCGCTCGTCAGCATCGTCACCCCGGTCTACAACCAGGCCGAGTACCTGGCCGCGACCATGCAAAGTGTGCTGGCGCAGGACTATCCGGCGCTGGAATACATCGTCATCGACGATGGTTCCAGCGACGACTCGCTGGCGCTGGCGCAGCGCCTGGCCGACGCGCATCCCGGGCGGGTCACCGTGCTGACGCAGGCCAACGCCGGTCAGGCCGCCACCCTCAACCGCGGCTGGGGTCTGGCGCGCGGCGAGGTCCTGGCCTATCTCAGCTCGGACGACTGCCTCTGCCCGGGCGCCGTCACGGCCATGGTGCAGGCCCTGCAGGCGCGCCCCGCGGCGCCGGTGGTCTATTGCGATTTCTGGCTCATCGATGCGCAGGGCCGGCGCCTGCGCGAGGTGCAGACCGAGGACTTCAGTGCCGAGCGCCTGGCGGTGGACCTGGTCTGCCAGCCGGGCCCCGGCGCCTTCTTCCGCCGCAGCCTGTTCGATCGGACGGGCGGCTGGAACGCGGCGCTGCGTCAGGTGCCCGACTTCGAATTCTGGCTGCGCGCCGTCAACCAGGGCGATTTCGTGCGCGTACCGCAATACCTGGCCGAATACCGCATCCACGAGGGCTCGGCCTCGTTCCGCGTCATGCCCGTGGCGCGGGCCGAGGAGATCATCGGCGTGGTGAGCGGCTTCTGGGACGCACGCGCCCAGCAGCAGGGCCGGGCGCGCTCGATGGCCAAGGCGCTCAGCATCGCGGCCAAGAACCATGCGCAGTCCGGCCGTGTGTTCCCGGCGCTGCGGCGTTTTGCGCAGGCACTGGGCCAGCGCCCGGCGCTGGCGCTCGAGCTCGCCATGTGGCGGCAGTTGCTGGTGGGTTTTCTGCGCCGCTCCTGGTACCAGGCCAAGAGCTGGCGGAAGGCGGCTTGAGTCATGAAGGGTAAATTCTTCTGGCTGGGGCTGCTGCCTACCATGCTGCTTTTGGCTTGGCAGGCAGACCAGGCGGTGCAGCATGGTGGCCTGTACTGGCCCTTCACCTTCCTCAACATCGCGCTGCTGGTGGTGATGCGTGTGGCACCGGTGTCGTGGTTCTACAGTTTCCTGGCCGGCTTTTATGTGCTGGGCTGCTGGTTCAAGGTGATGGTGCATCACATCGCCGACTATCCGTATGTGGAGCCCGCTGGCAACTTCAGCGGTTCCGGCGCCGAGTGGCAGGAGTACTACCTGTTTGCCGGCGCCATGGGTGCTGCGATCTTGCTCGCCCGGCTGTTGACCGTTCCCTTTGCGTCGTCCAAACCGGTGGCCGAGGCGGACTTTCACTACCGGGCAGGTCCGGTCGGGACCGGCGAGTGGTTAGGGTTGATAGGCGCGGCGCTCGTGTTCTACATCATCAACAACCTGTTCGCCTTTTTCGTTACGGGCGTGAACACCAAGCTGAGTCTGCCCTTCGGGCTCAATGCGCCGCTGGCCTTCATGGCCCTGGTGGGCGTGGCGGTGGTGCTGGCGGCCTATGTAGCGCGCGACGTGCAGGCGAAAGGTTATCTTCGCCCGGGCGTGGCGTTGGCGGTGCTGGTCGTGACCGCGACTGCGTCTGTCTCCATGGCCAGTCGTGCCGCCATCGTCATGCAGGCGGTGCCCGTGCTGATGGGCGCCTATTACCTGCAGTCGCGCTGGCAACGCGTCAAGCTCAGCAAGGCGCCGGTGCTCTTGTTTGCGATCTTTGTGCTGGTGGTGCTGGTGGCGGTGTCGATTTATCGCGTCCGCGTTTTTTCGGGCGCCGGCGCCGGCGATACCGAGATGATGTCCTTCTTCCTGCTTGAAAGCGCGCTGCTGGTGGTGGATCGGTGGGTTGGTGCCGAGGCCATCATGGTGGCGGTCTCCGAGCCCACACGCTCGCTCGAAATGTTCTGGCGTCTGATGGGGGAGAGTCCGGCGATTGGCGCGGATTCAATCTATCAGCTGCTGTCCGGGGGCAAATACGAGTTGCTCAATGGTCTGACCTTTCTCACCTTGCCTGGCTACTTCGGCGTGATCGGCTTGCAGGGGCAGGTGCTGGCGATTTTTGGCTTGGTGATGCTGATGATGTTCTTGGGCTTGGCCTACGAGCGCCTGATGAATTGGCTTCTGCGCGGGCAGGTGGTGCCTGTCGCGCTGATTTGCGCGTCCATAGCTAACGCCCTGACGCAGCTGAGCTTCCCCATGCTGTTGCCACCCTTCCTGTTTCAAATGACGGCGCTGGCGGCATTGCTCGGTGTTTACATGCGGCGCAGCATGGGGCTTCAGCGAACTCAGCGCCCGCGTCATGGTCCGAACGACTACCGGGCTACGCACCGTGCTCCCGCGTAACTAGCACTTGCATTACATTCCCTGGGCCGGCGTCAGATCGGTGTACAGGGAGTGGAATAGAAGTGTTAGTGACGGATACGCCGTTACAAGCGCGCTGCGGCCGTGTTGCTGCGCGGCACTCGGTGCTGCCGCTTGTGATTTTGCTGATGACAGTTGGACCTGCCATCCCTGTGGGTGCAATTGGCTCTTCTGCCGGGCCTCATGTGCTGGGGCTGCTATTGCTGGGGGCGTGGCTACTTGCAGATGGGCGAGGGCCGGGGCACCTTTTGTGGGTATTCGCGTTTTCGGTCGGGCTACTAACGCTTCATAGCGTGATCGCCGCCGTTTTTTCACCTTGCCGCGATCTGCTGGCCAAGTCCGTCCTAAGCTTGCTGATGTTGTGTGCCGTGTTGTTCGCATGCACACAGGTGGCCTCGGCGGACAGGCTTGAACGCCTTGGCCGGATGCTGGTCGGCGTGGCAGTGTTTGTGACTGCATCGGTGGTGCTGGACAAGATTTATCTCCTGCTATCAGGAGCGTCGGACTTGATTCGTCCCAGTGGCATCTTTCTTGAGCCCAGTCATTTGGCGCTGGCCATTGCGCCCGTACTCGCTGCATTGATCGCTGCGCGCTCCCCCTGGGAGCGCCTGCTCGGGTGGATCTGCGCATTGCTAGTCTTTTTGCTCTCGGGGTCGGCGACCTTGTTTGTCGTGCTCGCTGCCTGCCTGGTTGCGACGTTGGCCAGCGGCCGCGTTGGTGTGGGGCGTCTGTTGGTGCGGATGGGCTTTGGCACGCTCGCTCTGCTGAGCCTGATCTGGCTGTCCCCGTTTCGGGATGCCTTTGTTGAACGCGTAGCCGGCGTGGCGAACTTTGGGGCGGACTCCAACTTGTCTAGCGTGGTTTACGTCCACGGCTGGCAACTCGCTCAGGCAAATGCTGAGGCGACGCTGGGCCTGGGGCTAGGCGTGAACAGGATGGGCTGTGAACCTCGACCGGTGACGTCCGCGGGCGAAATCCTCGACTACTTCGACCTGGGTGACGGCAATTACAACGACGGATCTTTCACATTCGCCAAGGCGCTGAGCGAGTTCGGCCTCTTGGCCCTGGCGCTGTGGGCGTTCATGTTCGTGCGGCTGTGGAAGGCCGTGCGACGCAGCCAGGCTAGCGAAGGTGAGCGCTTTCATCAGCATCGCGCGTACTTGATTTCAGCAGCCCTGGTCGCGGTGTTTGGCTCACTGGTGCGCGGCACGGGTTATTTTGCGGGAACGTTCTTGCTGGGTGTGATCGCCCTCATGATGTTGGCTCGCGAGGACATCTGGCGCTGAACTCCTGCAAAGCAGTGGGAAAATGCGCGACCCGCCCTGTTGGGGCGAAGCCTGTTCCGGCAACGCTTACAACATCGAAACCCAGCACCACAACATGATGAGGCCCGCCAGCCATGCCCAAGCAGGAAGCCAAGTGAAGGAAGAGATCGTCCAACTGATCGTCGCGCGCCTGACGCGCGATGCCGAACCACTGGCCGCGGCCTTCGAGGCGTCGCGCAGCGAGGTGGGCGTGCGCTACTGCTGCGTCGACGATCTGTTGCCCGAGGAACTGGCCCGCCGCATTCATGAGCGCTTTCCCAAGCCCGAGGCGATGCGCCTGATGGACAGCTTCCGCGAGAAGAAATACACCAGCAAGAGCTTCGATAAGTTCGACCCGCTGCTGGCCGACATCACCTTTGCGGTGCAGGATCCGCGCGTGCTGGCGGTGGTGGAGCGCATCACCGGCATCCAGCAGCAGATCCCCGATGCCAGCCTCTACGCCGGCGGCTTGAGCGCGATGACGCAGGGTCACTTCCTCGGGCCCCATATCGACAACTCGCACGAAGCGTCGCGCCAGTACTACCGCACGCTCAATCTGCTGTACTACGTGTCGCCCGACTGGTCGCTGGAGAACGGCGGCAATCTGGAACTGTGGGACCGCCAGGTGCGCCAGCGCGCCACCATCGTCAGCAAGTTCAATCGCCTGGCGTTGATGGAGACCACGCCGACGTCCTGGCATTCGGTCAGCCAGGTCGCGGTGGACCGCACGCGCTGCTGCGTGTCCAACTACTACTTCTCGCCGCGTTCGCCCACCGGCAGCGACTATTTCAACGTCACCTCCTTCAGCGCCTGGCCGAACCAGCCGGTGCGCCGCGCGCTGGCGCGCCTGGACAACGGCCTGCGCCAGGCGGTGCGCTGGCTGGCACCGCAGGGCCTGGGCAAGAAGGACGTCTACGAAGGACCCAAGCAGTGAATTTCGACAGCGCCCGCGGGCGCTTGCTGCTGTATGCGCCGAATGTGCATACGGGTGGCGGTTTCGTGCTTCTGAAGAGCCTGCTGCAGGCCTGGCCGGCCGAGCGTCGCCTGGTGGCCTGGCTGGACGAACGTGCCCGTGCGCAGCTGCCGCTGCCCGAGGGCGCGCAGGTTCACTGGGTGCGGGCCGCGCCGGCCTCGCGCCTGGGTGCCGAGTTTGCGCTCGCGCGCGCGGGCCAGCCGGGCGATCGCGTGCTGTGTTTCCACGGCCTGCCGCCGCTGTTGCGCAACCGCGCCTCGGTGCAGGTGTTCCAGCAGAACCGCAATTACCTCGGCCAGGTGCCTCTTTCGGCCTTTGCCTGGCGCACCCGCCAGCGCCTGCGCTTCGAACAGGCAGTGAGCCGCTGGCGCCGCCACCTGGTGGATGCCTACTGGGTGCAGACCGAGTCGATGGCGCGGGCTTTGCAGGACTGGTGGGGCGAGGGCCAGGCGGCACCGGTGCGCGTGCTGCCCTTTGTGCCGACATTCGCACCCGCACTGCCTGAGCCAGCACGGGGCGCGCTGCAGCCCTGGGACTTCGTCTATGTCGCCGATGGCGAGGCGCACAAGAACCACCGGCGCCTGGTGGAGGCCTGGGTGCTGCTGGCGCAGCAGGGCTTCAAGCCCAGCCTGGCGTTGACGTTGTCGGCGCGCGATGGCGCGCTGAATGCATGGCTGGACCAGCAGGTGGCCACGCATGGCCTGGCCATCCGCAATCTGGGCCAGATGGACCACCAGGCCGTGCTGGCGCTCTATGGCCAGGCACGCGCGCTGGTGTTCCCCTCCCTGGGCGAGTCCTTCGGCCTGCCGTTGATCGAGGCCAAGGCCATGGGCCTGCCCATCCTGGCCGCCGAGCTTGATTTTGTGCGCGATGTCTGTGAGCCCGCCCAGACCTTCGACCCGCACTCGGCCGTGTCGATCGCGCGCGCGCTGCGACGCTTCCTGCAGCAGGCCGAAGCGCCGCGAACGCCGGCCACGGCCAGCGAGTTCCTTGCACGGCTGATGGACGGGGCCGCATGAAGGTGCTGCTGCTGAGCCAGCACTTCTGGCCCGAGTCCTTCCGCATCAACGAGGTGGCCCAGTCCCTGGTGGAGCAGGGTTGCGAGGTGACGGTGCTGACCGGCAAGCCCAATTACCCCGAGGGTCAGGTCTTTTCCGGCTACCGGGTGGGCGGGGTGCAGCGTGAGCGCCACGAGGGCTACGAGATCGTGCGTGTGCCCCTGCTGCCACGCGGCCAGGGTGGGGCGCGCAAGCTGGTGCTCAACTACCTGTCCTTTCTCTGCTGCGCCAGCGTGTTGGGGCCCTGGGCCCTGCGCGGTCAGCGCTTCGATGTGATCTTCGTCTACGGCACCTCGCCGATTCTGCAGGCGATTGCGGCCATCGTGCTGAAGTGGATCAAGCGGGCCGCGCTGGTGACCTGGGTGCAGGATCTGTGGCCCGACAGCCTGCAGATCACCGGCTTTGTGAAGAACCCGCGCCTGCTGGCCGCGGTGGCCGTGGTGGTGCGCTGGATCTACCGGCGCAACGATCTGCTGCTGGTGCAGTCCGAGGCGTTCGTGGCCCCGGTGCAGCGCATGGCCGGCGGCACGCCGGTGGCGGTGCACCACAACCCGGGCGACCGCGCGCTCAGCGCCAGCGGCAGCGCCGCGCTGAGCTTCAAGCCGGGCCTTTTTCACATCGTGTTCGCCGGCAATCTGGGCACGGTGCAGGCGCTGGAGACGGTGCTCGATGCGGCCGAGCTGCTGGGGCCGAACAGCGGCATCCACTGGCACATCATCGGCAGCGGTGCCCGTGGTGCCTGGCTGGCCGAGCAGGTCCGGGCCCGTGGCCTCGGCCAGGTGACGCTGCCGGGTCGCTTCGAGCCGGCGCAGATGCCCGCCATCTTTGCCCAGGCCGATGCCTTGCTGGTGAGCCTGATCGGGGGCGAAGCGATGAGCCAGACCATTCCGAGCAAAATACAGGCCTATTTGGCGGCCGGCCGGCCGCTGTTGGCCTCAATGGACGGGGAGGGCGCGCGGGTCGTGAACGAGGCGGGTGCGGGCCTCAGCAGTCCGGCGCAGGACGCAGCGGCACTGGCCGTGGCGGCGCGCCGCCTGCAGGCGATGAGCCCGGCCGAGCGCGCCGCCATGGGCCGGGCGGGCCAGCGCTACTTTGACGAATATTTTGAGCCGGCGAGGCTGGCGCGGGCCCTGCGTGCACAGTTCGAGCGCGCAAGAGCCGGGCATGAAAGAAGCAGTGAATGACAAGCAATGATGTGAACAAGCCCTCGGGCAAACGCCGCCTGCTGGTGCTGGGCGCCAGCGGCATGCTGGGCAATGCGGTGCTGCGCTGGTTCGAGCAGGACCAGAGCTTTGAGGTGTTCGGCTCGGTGCGCAGCCTGGGCAGCGTGAAGGGCCTGCAGGCCAAGGCGCCGGCCGCGCGGTTTGTGCCGGGCGTGGACGTCGAGAGCCTGGACAGCCTGACGCGGCTGTTCGCCCAGGTGCGGCCGGACCTGGTGGTGAACTGCATCGGCGTGGTCAAGCAGCTGGCCGAGGCGGATGACCCGCTCACCGCCATTCCCATCAATGCGCTGCTGCCGCATCGGCTGGCGCGCTTGTGCCAGGTGGCCGGCGCACGCCTCATCCATGTGAGCACCGACTGCGTGTTCTCGGGTGCGCGCGGCGGCTATGTGGAGAGCGACGCCTCGGATGCCTACGACCTCTATGGCCGCAGCAAGCTGATGGGCGAGGTGGACTACGAGAACGCCATCACCCTGCGCACCTCCATCATCGGTCATGAGCTGGCCAGCGCCCATGGCCTGGTGGGCTGGTTCCTGGCGCAGCAGGGGCCGGTGCGCGGCTTTACCAAGGCGGTCTTTTCCGGCCTGCCCACGGTGGAGCTGGCACGCGTGATCCAGCAGCATGTGATCCCGCACCCCGAGCTGCGCGGTACCTATCACGTCTCGGTGGCGCCCATCAACAAGTACGAGCTGCTCAAGCTGGTGGCCGCCGCCTATGGCCGCAGCAATGAGATCGCACCCGACGACAAGCTCGTGATCGACCGCTCGCTCAATTCCGAACGCTTCCGCGCCGTCACCGGCTACGTGCCGCCGAGCTGGCCGGAGCTGGTGCAGCGCATGCGCGACTTCGCTTAAGCCTTTCTAAGATTTCGAGAGTTCCATTCCATGTTCAAAGACAAAGTCCTGCTCATCACCGGTGGCACCGGCAGTTTCGGCAACGCGGTGCTGCAGCGCTTCCTGAAGTCCGACTTCGCCGAGATCCGCATCTTCAGCCGCGACGAGAAGAAGCAGGAGGACATGCGCATTGCGCTGAAGAGCGACAAGGTGAAGTTCTACATCGGCGATGTGCGCGACTACGACAGCGTGCACGACGCGCTCAATGGCGTGGACTATGTGTTCCATGCCGCCGCGCTCAAGCAGGTGCCGTCCTGCGAGTTCTACCCGATGGAAGCGGTGAAGACGAATGTGATCGGCGCCGAGAACGTCATGCGTGCGGCCATCGCGCAAGGCGTCAGCCGTGTGGTGGTGCTGTCCACCGACAAGGCGGTCTACCCCATCAACGCCATGGGCATGTCCAAGGCCATGATGGAAAAGGTGATGGTGGCCAAGTCGCGCCTTTGTGACCCCAGCAAGACCGTGCTCTCGGCCACGCGCTATGGCAATGTGATGGCCTCGCGCGGCTCGGTGATCCCGCTGTTCCTGCAGCAGCTGCAGGACGGCAAGGCGCTCACCATCACCGACCCGGCGATGACGCGCTTCCTGATGTCGCTGGAAGAATCGGTGGACCTGGTGCTGTACGCCTTCGAGCATGCGCGCCCGGGCGACATCTTTGTGCAGAAGGCGCCGGCCTCCACGGTGGGCGATCTGGCCGAGGCGATGCGCCAGCTGCTCAAGCTGGAGAACGAGATCAAGATCATCGGCACGCGGCATGGCGAGAAGCTGTACGAGTCGCTGGTCTCGCGCGAGGAGATGGCGCGCTCGGAGGACCTGGGCGGCTATTACCGCATCCCGGCCGACTCGCGCGACCTCAACTACGCCAAGTACTTTGTGGAGGGCGAGACGGCCATCTCCAGCATCGACGACTACACCTCGCACAACACCAAGCGCCTGACGGTGGACGAGGTCAAGCAGGTGCTGCTGCAGCTGGACCTCATCAAGGAGGCCCTGCATGCTTAAGGTCATGACCGTGGTCGGCACGCGGCCCGAGATCATCCGGCTCTCGCGCGTGATGGCGCAGCTGGACCGGCATTGCGAGCATGTGCTGGTGCATACGGGCCAGAACTACGACTACGAGCTCAACGAGGTGTTCTTCAGCGATCTGGGCATCCGCAAGCCCGATCACTTCCTGGAGGCCGCCGGCGCCACCGCCGCCGAGACGATTGCCCAGGTGATCATGAATGTGGACAAGGTGCTGGAGCAGACGCAGCCGGATGCCTTGCTGATCCTGGGCGACACCAACAGCTGCCTGGCCGCGATTGCCGCCAAGCGCCGCAAGGTGCCGATCTTCCATATGGAGGCGGGCAACCGCTGCTTCGATTTCCGCGTGCCCGAGGAGATCAACCGCCGCATCGTTGATCACACCTCGGACATCAACCTCACCTACAGCCAGATCGCGCGCGACTACCTGCTGCGCGAGAACCTGCCGCCCGACCAGGTGATCTGCACCGGCAGCCCGATGCGCGAGGTGATCGAGCATTACCGCCCCGGCATCGAGGCCTCGGACGTGCTGGCGCGCCAGGGCCTGACGGCCGGCAAGTACTTCGTCGTCAGCTCGCACCGCGAGGAAAACGTCGACTCGCCCGAGAACCTGCAGCGCCTGCTGCAGATCATGAACACCCTGGCCGAGCGTTACCAGGAGCCGGTGATCGTCTCCACCCACCCGCGCACGCGCAAGCGCCTGGAGACGCTGCTGGCCCAGCAGCCCATGCATGCGCTGGTGAACTTCATGAAGCCCTTCGGCTTCCTGGACTACATCAAGCTGCAGAGCGGCGCGCGCGCCGTGCTCTCTGACAGCGGCACCATCACCGAGGAATCGTCCATCCTCAACTTCCCGGCCCTGAACCTGCGCGAGGTGCACGAGCGGCCCGAAGGTTTTGAAGAGGCGGCGGTGATGATGGTGGGCCTGGACGTGGCGCGCGTGCTCGATGGCCTGGCCATCCTGGCGACCCAGCCGCGCGGCGACGAACGCCTGCTGCGCCTGGTGAATGACTACGCGCCCGCCAATGTCTCCGACAAGGTGCTGCGCATCATCGTCAGCTACACCGGTTTCGTGAACCGCAAGGTCTGGCGCAAGCCCGGCGCCTGAGCTCAGGGTTATCGACCTTGCCGGCCGCTAGAATCGCGCCCAGTTTTCCGCCGAGCCTGGCTCGGCCCTGCCTATCCGCACCGGCGGCTGGCCTACGACGCTTTGTGCCCATGACCTCACCACTTCGCAGTGCCTTTGCCTTCACCGCCCGTCGCTGGACGGGTTTGCTGTCAATGCTCCTGCTGGCGGCCGTGCTGCAGGAGCCCGCGCTGGCGCAGGCCATCCCGGGCATCTCCAACGACCAGCTGCCCACCTCGGGCGGACCGGTGCGGTTGAGCCAGCCGCTCTCGCAGAAGAAGAATGGCGAGAAGGACCGCAGTGGCAAGGACGGCAGCCGCAGCGATCGCCGTGATGCCGATCAGGACTGGGTCAAGCCCGTCTACAAGCCCAGCGAGTTCGAGCTCTTTGTGCGCCAGCTGGCTGGCATCACCAAGGTGCAGGGCGAGCGTCTGGACGACGAAGGGCGCGATGCCTTGCGTCGTTTCGGTGCCGACCTGGTGACCGGCCGCAACTTTGACACCGAGGCCGCCACCGAAGGCGCCAGCCTGGTGCCCGACGACTATCTGCTCGGCCCGGGCGACGAGGTGATGATCAATCTCTGGGGCTCGGTGGAAGCCAATCTGCGCCTGGAAATCGATCGCAGCGGCCGCATCGCGATCCCGCGCGTGGGCATGGTCTCGCTCACAGGCGTGCGCTACGCCGACCTGCGCCAGGTGATCTCGCAACGCGTGGCGGCCCAGTTCCGCAATTTCGACCTGTCGGTGGCCCTGGGCCAGGTGCGCGCCGTGCGCATCTATGTGACCGGTTTCGTGCAAAAGCCCGGCGCGCTCTCGGTGAGCGGGCTTTCCACCGTGCTGCATGCCCTGATGGCCGCCGGCGGCCCCACCGGCGTGGGCAGCTACCGCAGCATCCAGCTGCGCCGCGGCGGCCAGCTGGTGAGCAATTTCGACCTCTATGACCTGCTGCTGCGCGGCGACCGCAGCGGTGACCGCGTGCTGCGCAACGACGACGTGGTGCATGTAGCCGCGGTGGGCGCACAGATCGGCGTGATCGGCAGCGTCAACAAGCCGGCCGTGTTCGAGCTCAAGGGCAACGAGACGATTGCGGATGCGCTGGCGATGGCCGGCGGGCTGTCGGCCGTGGCGAACCGCAACACGGCGGTGGTGCACAGGCTTGACGAGCGCGTGGGCCAGGCCCTGCGCGACGTGGATCTGAAGAAGGACCTGAGCCAGCCCATCGGCAATGGCGATGTGCTGCGGGTGGCGAGCGTGGCCGACATGGCGCGCCCGGCGCTGCGCCAGAGCAAGCGCGTGCGCGTGGAAGGCGAGGTGCAGCGCCCCGGCGATTACCTGCTGCCCGCTGGCAGTTCGCTGCGCGACGCGCTCAACGCTGCGGGCGGCCTGACCCCGGAGGCCTTCCTGTACGGCGCCGAGTTCACGCGCGAAACGGTGCGCGTCTCGCAGATTGAAAACTACGACCGTGCCTTGCGTGATCTGGAAGCGGAGCTGACGCGCGCCTCCGTGACGCAGAAGGAAAAGGTCGTGCCGCCAAGCGACAGCACGGTGGCCCGCGGCACCGAGCAATCGCGCCTGCTGGATCGCCTGCGCTCGGTGCAGCCGACCGGCCGGGTGGTATTGCAGTTCGGCCCCGCCGACGCGCAGTTGCCCGAACTTTCGATCGAGGATGGCGACCGCCTCTACGTGCCCGCCAAACCCTCGGCGGTCAACGTCTACGGCAGCGTGTTCAACAGCGGCAGCTATCTGTTCACCGCCGGCCGCTCGCTCGAGCAGTACCTGGGCATGGCCGGTGGTGCTACGCGCAGTGCCGACAAGGGCAGCGTCTTCGTGGTGCGCGCCAACGGCAGCGTGGTGAGCAATCTGGCGCGCGCCGGCTGGAACTTCGGTGGCGGCCGGGTCGAGGCCCTGCAGGCCTTGCCGGGCGACACCATCTTCGTGCCCGAGGACATGTTCCGCGTTGGTGACAGACAGGATCTGAAGGACTGGTCGCAGATCCTTTATCAATTCGGCTTGGGTGCGCTGGCACTCAAGAACCTGAAGTGAGCCCCGAACACGCGAGTGCAGCCTTGAATTCGACTAACCCCATGAGTTCGCAGGCAGGGCCTGCGGGTGCCGACGGCCTGGACCTGGTGCTGGAACTGGCGCGTCACACGCGCAAGATCGTCGGCGCCTCCTTCCTGATCGGCTGCCTGGCGCTGGGTGCGACCTATCTGGTCAAGCCCACCTTCACCGCGGCGGTGGTGCTCTTGCCGCCGCAGCAGCAGCAGTCGCTGGCGACCTCGGCGCTATCGTCGCTGGGCGCCTTGGCGGGCCTGGCCGGCGGCGCGGCTGGCATCAAGAGCCCGATGGATCAATACGTGGCCCTGCTGCAGAGCACCACCGTGGCCGACCGCCTGATCGAGCGTTTCAAGCTGGCCGAGGTCTACGACGAGGAACTGCGCTCGGATGTGCGGCGCCGTTTCTGGGCCAATCTGCGGGTGGCGGCCGGGCGGCGCGATGGCCTGATCACGATCGAGTTCGATGACAAGGACGCGCAGCGCGCCGCCGCGCTGGCCAATGCCAGTGTCGACGAGTTCCGGCGCATCACCTCCGAGCTGGCGATCACCGAAGCGCAGCAGCGCAAGGTCTTCTTCGAGAAGCATCTGAGCGAAACCAAGCAACGCCTCGCCGCTGCCCAGCAGGGGCTGGCGGACAGCGGCATCTCCACCGGCGCCTTGAAGGCAGAGCCCAAGGCGGCCGCCGAGGGCTATGCCAAGCTGAAGGCCGAGTACACCGCCGCGCAGGTGCGCCTGCAGGCCATGCTCAGCAACTTCACGGCCAATGCGCCCGAGGTGATGCAGCAGCAGTCCGGCATGGCGGCGCTGAAGGCGCAACTGGACAAGCTGGAGAGTGCCGGCAACGCCGCGCCCGACAATGGCGCCGGCTACATCAGCAAGTACCGCGAGTACAAGTACCAGGAAACCCTGTTCGAGCTGTTCTCGCGCCAGTACGAATTGGCGCGCGTGGACGAGAGCCGCGAGGGTGGTCTTGTGCAGGTGGTGGATGCCGCCCAGGTGCCGGACAAGAAGAGCAAGCCCAAGCGCGCGGTGATCGCGCTTTCGGCCACGCTGGTGAGCGGCGTGCTGATGGCCTTGTTCGTGTTGATGCGTGCGCGTTGGCGCATGGGCGACAGTACGCCCGAAGAGCGCGCCAAGCTGGGCAAGATCTGGCCGGCTCTGTGGGGGCGTGCGTAAGCGGGGGCCTAACCCCTTCGGAGCCGAACCAAGCCCCCATGTTCTCCACATTTGCCCTGAGCTTCGCGGTCGCGGTGGTGCTGACCCTGCTGATCGTGCGCTCCTCGCGCCTGCATGCGCGGCTCTCGGCGGACCACGATTTTTCCGGTCCGCAGAAGTTCCATGCCCGGCCCGTGCCGCGAGTGGGCGGTATCGGCATCTTTGTCGGGTTCACGGCAGGCGCACTGCTCTGGGCCTACAAATCGGCCGAGGTGCGCGAGCCCACGCTGGCGCTGCTGGTCTGCTCCTTGCCTGCTTTCTGCGCGGGCTTGCTGGAGGACTTCACCAAGCGGATCAGCCCCGCCTGGCGCATGCTGGCGCTGGTGTTGGCGGCCTTCCTGGGGGCCTGGTTGCTGAATGCGCGCATCGGCTACACCTCCATCCCCGGCGTGGATGCCATCGCCGCGACCTCCATCGGCGCGGTCGTGCTGGCAGTGTTCGTGGTTTCGGGCGTGGCCAACTCGATCAACATCATCGACGGCTTCAATGGCCTGGCCTCGATGTGCAGCGTCATCATGCTGACCGGCGTGGCGGCTGTGGCCTTCACCGTTGGTGACCCATGGATTGCCATCAGCGCCCTGCTGGCGGTGGCCGCGACGCTGGGCTTCTTCGTCTGGAACTACCCGATGGGCCTGGTGTTCCTGGGCGACGGCGGGGCCTATTTCCTGGGCTTTGTATTGGCCGAGTTGAGCATCCTGCTGATCGCGCGCAATCCGGATGTCTCGCCACTCTTCCCCTTGCTGCTGTGTGCCTATCCGGTGGTGGAGACGGTGTTCTCGATGTATCGGCGCAAGGTCGTGCGCGGCCGGCCGATGGGCATGCCCGACGGCGTGCACCTGCACAGCCTGATCTATCGCCGCCTGATGCGCTGGGTCATCGGCAGCCGCGACGCCAAGGTGCTGACGCGTCGCAACTCGCTCACCGCGCCCTATCTATGGGTGGTGTGTTCCTTCTCCACCATCCCGGCGGTGATCTGGTGGGATGACACCGGCGCGCTGGCGATTGCGCTGCTGCTGTTCGCGCTGGCCTATGTGAGCACCTATTGGCGCATCGTGCGTTTCCGCACGCCGCGCTGGCTCGTCTTCAAGCGCTGAATTCGGTGAAAACCCGAGGTATCGCGCTCTCAGGCGATAATCGAGGTCATGACCGACATTAAAGAGAACGAAGTCGCTGCCGATCCGACGCCTGCGCGCTTCGATACGCTGCCCCTGGACGCCAAGCTCTTGCGAGCCGTGGATGACTCCGGCTACACCAGCATGACGCCCATCCAGGCCAAGGCCATCCCCATCGTGCTGGCGGGCCAGGATGTGATGGGCGCGGCCCAGACCGGCACCGGCAAGACGGCAGCGTTCTCCATCCCCCTGCTGCAGCGCATGCTCAAGCATGAGAACAGCAGTGCCTCGCCGGCCCGCCACCCGGTGCGCGCGCTGGTGCTGGCGCCCACGCGGGAGCTGGCCGATCAGGTGGCCAACAACGTCAAGGCCTATTCCAAGCACACCAATCTGCGCGTGGCCTGCGTGTTCGGCGGCATCGACATGAAGCCGCAGACGCTGCAGCTGAAGGCTGGCGTCGAGGTGCTGATCGCCACGCCGGGCCGTCTGCTGGACCACATCGAGGCCAAGAATGCGGTGCTGAACCAGGTCGAGTACGTGGTGCTGGACGAGGCCGACCGCATGCTGGACATCGGTTTCCTGCCCGACCTGCAGCGCATCCTCAGCTACTTGCCCAAGACGCGCCAGACCCTGCTGTTCTCGGCCACCTTCTCGCCCGAGATCAAGCGCCTGGCCGAAAGCTATCTGCAGAACCCGCAGCTGGTGGAAGTGGCGCGCCCGAACGCCACCGCCACCAATGTGGAACAGCTGTTCTACAGCGTCACCGATGACGAGAAGCGCCCGGCGGTGCTGAAGGTGCTGCGCGAGCGCAGCATCAAGCAGGCCATCGTGTTCGTGAACTCCAAGCTGGGCTGTGCACGCCTGGCGCGTTCCTTCGAGCGCGACGGTCTGCGCACCAATGCCCTGCATGGCGACAAGTCGCAGGACGAGCGCCTGAAGGCGCTGGAAGCCTTCAAGCGCGGCGAGGTCGATGTGCTGGTGTGTACCGATGTGGCCGCACGCGGCCTCGACATCGCCGATCTGCCCGCCGTCTTCAACTTCGACGTGCCCTTCAATGCCGAAGACTATGTGCACCGCATCGGCCGTACCGGCCGCGCCGGCGCATCGGGTGTTGCGGTGACCCTTGTGGGCAAATCGGATGCGCGTCTGATCGCCGACATCGAGAAGCTGATCAAGAAGAAGATCGACCTGGATGCGATCGAGCTCGACGAGGAGCGGCCGCGCCGCCCGCGTCGCGAATACGAGGACCGTCCGGCCGAGCCGATGGCAGCCGCGCCGGCCGCCCCGCGCCCCAGCTACCGCGCGCCCGCGGCGCCGCGTGACCCGCTGTTCGACCAGCCCTATGAGGCGCGCAACAACGGTGAGGCGGCGGCCTGGGAAAAGACTCCTGCCAATGCCGCATCGGTGGGCAAGGGCCTGTCGAGCTACATCAAGCCCAAGAAGAAGGTGGCGGCGCTGTTCGGTGCCAAGCGTGCGCCGGTGGCCGAAGCCACCGAGACCGCCGAGTCCTGATCAGGCCAAGAGGGCAAACACCGCCGGCACCTTGTCCGGCAAGCTGCCCGGCTGCTGCTTGCGCCATTCGGCCACGCTGGCGCTGCGCGTCCAGCCCTGCGCCAGGCTGATGCCGCAGCTGATCGACAGGCGCGTGCCCGGCTTCAGTTGCGTCAGCAAGGCCTCCAGCAGGGCGCTGTTGCGGTAGGGCGTCTCTATCATCAGCTGAGTCTGCTGCTGGCGCAGCGATTGCGCCTCCAGCTCGCGGATGCGCGCGCCGCGCTGTGCCGCGTCCACCGGCAGATAGCCCACGAAGGCAAAGCTCTGGCCGTTCAGGCCGCTGGCGGCCAGGGCCAGCAGCAGCGAGCTGGGCCCGCTCATGGGCACCACCTCGATGCCCGCGGCATGCGCTGCCGCCACCAAGATCGCGCCCGGGTCTGCCACGGCCGGCAGGCCGGCCTCGGAGATCAGGCCCAGATCGTGGCCCGCCAGGGCAGGGGCCAGCAGCGCCTGCCAGGCCTTGTCGGTCTCGGGCGTCGGCTTGTGCTGGCCTTTGGGCGGCCGCGGCAACTCATTGATCTGCAGCTGCTGCAGCGGCTGTGCCAAGGGGCAGATGGCATCGACCCGCTTCAAGAAGGCGCGCGTGGTCTTGGCATTCTCGGCCGCCCAGTGGGTGAGGCGCGCAGCGGTGTTGATGACCTGCTCGGGCAGCACCTCGCGCAGGTCCACCGCAGCCCCTTCGACACCGAAGTCGAGTGTGTTTGGCACCAGGAAAAGGCGCCCCAGCCGCCCGCTCATCGTGCAGCTCCATGCAGCAGCGGGTCGAGGCCGGCCCGGCGCAGCAACTGCGCCGTGCGTATCAGCGGCAGGCCGATCAGGGCCGTCGGGTCGTCGGATTCGATCGCGGCGAGCAGGCTGATGCCCAGGCCTTCGGACTTGGCGCTGCCGGCGCAGTCATAGGGCTGCTCGGCGTGCAGGTAGTTGTCGATCTCGGCATCGCTGAGTTCGCGGAAGCGCACCCGTACCGGGGCCAGGTCTTGCGCTGCAAAGTCGCTCGCCCGGCAGACCACGGCCAGGGCGGTCTGGAACACCACGCTGCGGCCGCTCATGCTGCGCAGCTGCGCCTGCGCGCGCGCATGCGTGCCGGGCTTGCCTATGCTTTGGCCGTCCAGATCGGCTACCTGGTCCGACCCTATCACCACGGCGTCGGGGAAGCGTGCGGCCACGGCCTGCGCCTTGGCCAGGGCCAGTCTGTTGGCCAGGGCGGCGGGCGTTTCGCCGGGCAGCGGGCTTTCGTCCACCTCGGGCGAGCAGACGTCGAAGGGCAGGCGCAGGCGCTCCAACAGTTCGCGGCGGTAGCGCGAGGTGGAGGCCAGGATCAGGGGGCGGGGCAGGATGCTCATGGGGCGGATTGTCCCATCGGCGCCCTTACACTTGCGGCATGAAAGAGCGAGTTGTTGACCCCCTCAAGCTGGATGTCGAGGCCTTTGCCCGCGATGGCGCCAGCCTGCAGGGAAGCTGGCCTGCCAGCACGTTGGAGCGCATCGCCGAGAGCGCGGCGCCCGAGGCGCCCGTAGGCGATTGGCCGCCGGTGCAATGGACGGTGCGCGGCGAGCGCCGCACTCCGCGTGGCGGCGAGGCCGAGATCTGGCTGCATCTGGAGGCCGATGCCCGCGCGCAGCTGACCTGCCAGCGTTGCCTGAAGCCGGTGGAGGCGCATGTGGCGTTCGCGCGCTGGTTCCGCTTTGTGCGCGACGAGGCCGTGGCCGCCGAGCTGGATGCCGACAGCGAGGAGGACGTGCTGACCCTCACGCGCCATCTGGATCTGCGCGAGCTGGTGGAAGACGAGTTGCTGCTGGAGCTGCCCCTGGTGCCGCGCCACGATAGCTGCCCGGAGCCGCTGCCGCGCCCGCTGGAAGACGAGGACGATGCGGCCATCGAAGAGGAGCGGCCGAATCCCTTCGCCGCCCTGGCGGCGCTGAAGGGCAAGGGCCGCGCGCAGTAAGCCGCTCGCCGGGCTTTCTTCCGGGCCGGAAGCCGTGCTAGAATCGCGGGCTTTCCCGGTTCATCAATCGCAAATTTGATTTACCGGGACGCCGAGGCGTCGGTGGCGGGCTGGTCTTTTTGCATCTAGGGTGCAGCAAGACACCGTGACCCGCCGAGCAAGCCTCAATCACCGAAGCCGAAGGAGAAATCATGGCCGTTCAGCAAAACAAGAAGTCGCCGTCCAAGCGCGGTATGCACCGTTCGCACAATGCCCTGGTTACTCCGGGCACCGCCGTCGAGCCCACCACGGGCGAAGTGCACCTGCGTCACCACATCAGCCCCAATGGCTTCTACCGTGGCCGCAAGGTCCTGAAGACCAAGGCTGACGCCTCCTAAGACATGGCTGGCTGCGGCCGCCCCGGCGCGCCGCACGCACTTCGCATGTTTGTACAAAGCCCGGCTCATCGCTTGCGCGTTGCCGGGCTTTTGTGCTGTCTGGTCGCTGTAATCGGGGCGCCGCGCCCGTCACCTGGTCTGCGGGTGCGCCCGCTTGTTCCTGTCATGCGCCTCGCGTAAGGTCGCCGGCTTGACGCCAGGCTCCGCTGCACACCTCCCGTTCCCATGTCTTCTTCCGTCCCCATTCAGCCCGCCGATGGCGTGGTGCGCCTCTCCGTCGATTGCATGGGCGGCGACCACGGCCCGAGCGTGACCCTGCCGGCCTGTCGCGCCTTTCTTGCGGCGCATCCGCAGGCCGAGCTGCTGCTGGTCGGGCGTGGCGAGGCGCTGGCCGAAGCCAAGGCCTGGCCGCGCTGCACCGTCGTGCCCGCCACCGAGGTGGTGGAGATGGACGATCCGCTCGAAGTCGCCTTGCGTCGCAAGAAGGATTCGTCGATGCGCGTGGCCATCAACCAGCTGAAGGCGGTGGATGGCGTGGCGGCGGCGCATGCCTGCGTCTCGGCCGGCAATACCGGCGCCCTGATGGCGGTGGCGCGCTATGTGCTCAAGACCCTGGAAGGCATCGATCGCCCGGCGATTGCCAGCGTGATGCCCAACCAGCGCGGCGGCTTCACCACCATGCTGGACCTGGGTGCCAATGTCGACTGCAGCGCCGAGCATCTGCTGCAGTTTGCGGTGATGGGGTCGGCTCTGGTGTCCGCCGTCGATGGCAAGGCCGAGCCCAGCGTCGGCCTGCTCAATATCGGCGAAGAGGTCATCAAGGGCAATGAGACCATCAAGCGCGCCGGCGAGTTGCTGCGTCAGGCCGCGGCCGCGGGCCAGCTGAACTTCTACGGCAACGTGGAAGGCAACGATATTTTCAAGGGTACGACCGATCTGGTGGTCTGCGATGGTTTCGTCGGCAATGTGGCGCTCAAGACCGCCGAAGGCCTGGCCACCATGATGACCACCTTCATCAAGCTGGAGTTCGGCCGCAACCTGCTCACCAAGCTGATCGCGCTGCTGGCGTTGCCGGTGTTGCAACGCTTCAAGAACCGCGTCGACCATCGCCGTCTGAACGGCGCGGCCCTGCTGGGTCTGCGCGGGCTGGTGTTCAAGAGTCATGGCTCGGCCGACGCCCTGGCCTTCGAGACGGCCTTGAACAGGGCGTATGATGCCGCCCGCAACCGGTTGCTGGACCGGGTTCACGACCGCATCATCGCCACGCTGCAAGCCATGCCCGCACAGACGGGCGAGCCCGCGCCCGGCGATGCAGGAGACAAGGTGGCCAGCGCCGCCCAAGCTGCATGACGACTACTAGCGCCACCCCCATCGGAACATCGGCCCCCCGCTTCGCCCGCATCCTCGGTACGGGCAGTTACCTCCCTCCCAAGCGCCTGACGAATGCCGAGCTGGCTGCGCAGCTGGCCAAGGATGGCATCGAAACCTCGGATGAGTGGATCGTCGAGCGCACCGGCATCCGGGCGCGTCACTTTGCCGACGCGGGTGTCGCGGCCAGCGATCTGGCCTTGCCGGCGGCGCGCGCCGCGCTCGAGGCGGCCGGCATCGCCGCCAGCGAGATCGATCTCATCATCGTCGCCACCTCCACGCCGGACATGGTGTTCCCGTCCACCGCCTGCCTGCTGCAGCACAAGCTGGGCATCGCGGGCGGCGCGGCCTTCGACGTGCAGGCGGTCTGCTCGGGCTTTGTCTATGCCCTGACAGTGGCCGATTCGATGATCAAGACCGGCGCTGCCAACAAGGCCCTGGTGGTCGGCGCCGAGGTGTTCTCGCGCATCCTGGACTTCAAGGATCGCACCACCTGCGTGCTGTTTGGCGACGGCGCCGGTGCCGTGGTGCTAGGCGCCAGCGCCACCCCCGGCATCCTCGCCAGCGAGCTGCATGCCGATGGCAGCCATGCCAACATCCTGTGCGTGCCGGGCACCGTCGCCGGTGGCCAGGTGCTGGGCGATCCGCTGCTCAAGATGGACGGCCAGGCCGTGTTCAAGCTGGCCGTGGGCGTGCTCGAGAAGGTGGCGCGCTCGGTGCTGGCCAAGGCCGGCCGCAGCGATGCCGACATCGACTGGCTGATCCCGCACCAGGCCAATATCCGCATCATGCAGGGCACGGCCAAGAAGCTGAAGATGCCCATGGACAAGCTCATCGTCACGGTGCACGAGCATGGCAATACCTCGGCGGCCTCGATTCCGCTGGCGTTGGACGTGGCGGTGCGCAGCGGCAAGATCAAGTCGGGTGACACCGTGATGCTGGAAGGCGTGGGCGGTGGCTTCACCTGGGGTGCCGTGCTGCTCGACTTCTAAGAACTCAAGGAAACGAGACATCAAGATGAGTGCGAACTTTGCATTCGTGTTCCCCGGCCAGGGCTCGCAGGCCGTGGGCATGCTGGACGCCTGGGGTGATCACCCCGCGGTGAAGCAAACGCTGGACGAGGCCTCGGCCGCGCTGGGCGAAGACATCGCCGCGCTGATCAAACAAGGCCCCAAGGAGCAGCTGGACCTCACCACCAACACCCAGCCGGTGATGCTCACCGCGGGCATTGCCTGCTATCGCGCCTGGATCGCCGAGACCGGCCTGACCCCGGCCGCCGCCGCCGGCCATTCGCTGGGCGAGTACACCGCGCTGGTGGCTGCCGGCGCCCTGAGCCTGGCGCAGGCCCTGCCGCTGGTGCGCTTCCGCGCCCAGGCCATGCAGCAAGCCGTGCCGGTGGGCGTGGGCGCGATGGCCGCCATCCTGGGCCTGGAGGCTCAGGCCGTGCGTGAAGGCTGTGCCCAGGCCGCCGCCGCGGTGGGCGAGGCCGTCGAGGCGGTGAATTTCAACGACCCCAAGCAGACCGTGATTGCCGGTACCAAGGCCGGCGTCGAGAAGGCCTGCGAGCTGCTCAAGGCGACGGGTGCCAAGCGCGCGCTGCTGCTGCCGGTGTCGGCGCCCTTCCACAGCAGCCTGATGAAGCCGGCTGCGGAGGCCTTGAAGGCCAAGCTGGCGGCCACCGAGTTCGGGGCCCTGCAGTTTCCCGTCATCAACAACATCGACGTGGCCGTGGCCAGCGACGCCGATGCCCTGCGCGATGCCCTTTACCGCCAGGCCTTCGGCCCGGTGCGCTGGGTCGAGGTGGTGCAGGCCTTGAAGGCCCGCGGCCTGAGTCACATCATCGAGTGCGGCCCTGGCAAGGTGCTGGCCGGCATGGCCAAGCGCATCGATGCCGAGATCGTCAGCACCACGGTGCTGGACCCGGCTTCGCTGGCCGAAGCCAAGACCCTGCTGGGCTGAAACATCATGAGTGAATCCAAGCAAGTTGCCCTCGTCACCGGCGCCAGCCGCGGCATCGGACGCGCCATCGCGCTGACCCTGGCCGAGCAGGGCTATACCGTCATTGGCACGGCCACCAGCGAGTCCGGCGCCGCCGCCATCACGGCCGCCCTGGCGCCCCTGGGCGGCCGCGGCATGAACCTGAATGTGAACGACGCGGCGGCCGTGGAAGCGGCCGTGGACGAGATCGTCAAGGCGGACGGCGGCCTGCAGGTGCTGGTCAACAACGCCGGCATCACGCGCGACACCCTGTCCATGCGCATGAAGGACGAGGACTGGGATGCGGTGCTGGACACCAATCTCAAGGCGGTGTTCCGCATGAGCCGTGCGGTGATGCGCACGATGATGAAGCAGCGCTACGGCCGCATCGTCAACATCACCTCGGTGGTGGGTGCCTCCGGCAATGCCGGTCAGGCCAACTATGCCGCCGCTAAGGCCGGCGTGGCGGGCATGACGCGTGCGCTGGCGCGCGAGCTCGGCAGCCGCGGCATCACGGTGAACTGCATCGCCCCCGGCTTCATCGCCACCGACATGACCGAGGTGCTGCCCGAGGCCCAGAAGGCCGCCCTGCTGGCCCAGATTCCGCTGGGTCGCCTGGGCGAGCCCAAGGAAATCGCCGACGCGGTGGCCTTTCTGGCCTCCAAGGCGGCTGGCTACATCACCGGCACCGAGCTGCATGTCAATGGCGGCATGTACATGAGCTGAACTGTTTAGCGGCGCGACACCCTGTGTTGCGCCCACCGGATTCGCCCGGCCGGTGAGGGCCTGCTAGAGTGCGGGTCGCAGTGCTGTCAGCCTGCGTCCGCCACCCCGCGCTAGGGGTGGCACTCTAGAGGCCTTAGAATCCCGGGCTGTTCCTTGCAATCCACTCCTGGAGGAGTCATGAGCGATATCGAAGCACGTGTCAAGAAAATCATCGCCGAGCAGCTCGGCGTGCCTGAAGCCGATGTGACCAATGAGAAGGCCTTCGTGGCTGATCTGGGCGCCGATTCTCTGGACACCGTGGAACTGGTGATGGCACTCGAAGACGAGTTCGGCATCGAGATCCCCGACGAAGAAGCCGAGAAGATCACCACGGTGCAGCTGGCGATCGACTACGCCGTCAAGCACCAGAAGGCTTAAGGGCTCAGGCCCTTCAGCGTTTCTTCCTCAACCGATCCCCGTACCGCATGAGCCGTCGTCGCGTCGTCGTCACCGGTCTCGGTCTGATCAGCCCCGTGGGCAACACGGTGGCGACAGGCTGGGCCAACATCCTGGCCGGTCAGTCCGGCATCGACCGCATCACCCGCTTTGATGCCTCGGCCTATGCCTGCCAGTTCGCAGGCGAGGTCAAGGGCTTCGACGTGGCTGAATACATGTCCACCAAGGAAGCGCGGACCATGGACCGCTTCATCCACTACGGATTGGCGGCATCGATTCAGGCGGTGCAGGATGCGGGCTTGCCGACCGGCGACGCCCTCACCGAAGAGCAGGCCGAGCGCATCGGCGTGCTGGTTGGATCGGGCATCGGTGGTCTGCCGATGATCGAGGAAACGCATGCGGAGTTGACGGCGCGGGGCCCGCGCCGCATCTCTCCGTTCTTTGTGCCGGCCTCGATCATCAACATGATCTCGGGTCATGTGTCGATCAGGTTCGGTTTCCAGGGACCGAACCTGGGCATCGTCACGGCCTGCACGACCGGCTTGCACAGCATCGGTGAAGCCGGACGGCTGATTGAATACGGCGATGTGGACGTGATGGTGGCCGGCGGTGCCGAGTCGACCGTCTCGCCGCTGGGCGTGGGCGGCTTTGCGGCCGCACGCGCGCTCTCCACGCGCAACGATGATCCCAAGACGGCCTCGCGCCCCTGGGACAAGGATCGCGACGGCTTCGTGCTGGGCGAGGGCGCCGGTGTGGTGGTGCTGGAAGAGTACGAGCACGCCAAGAAGCGCGGCGCCAAGATCTACTGCGAGCTGGTCGGTTTCGGCATGGGCGCGGATGCCTACCATATGACCGCTCCCAATGTGGACGGCCCCAAGCGCTCGATGCGCGCGGCGCTGCGCAATGCCGGGCTGAACCCCGATCAGGTCAACTACATGAATGCCCACGGCACCTCGACGCCGCTGGGTGACGTGAACGAAACCAACGCCATCAAGCTGGCCTTTGGCGACCACGCCAAGCAGCTGGTGGTCTCGTCCACCAAGTCCATGACCGGCCATCTGCTGGGTGGCGCGGGTGGCATCGAGTCGGTGTTCACGGTGCTGGCGGTGCGCGATCAGATCGCGCCGCCCACTATCAACCTCTTCAACCAGGATCCCGAGTGCGACCTGGACTACTGCGCCAACACCGCGCGGGAGATGAAGATCGAATATGCGGCCAAGAACAATTTCGGCTTCGGCGGCACCAACGGTACGCTGATCTTCAAGCGCATCTGAGGCCGTGGGCGATGCGGTCGGCCCTGCGCCATCCGCCTGCCTTCAGCGTCACGCTCAACCCAGATCCTGCTTGGCGGGCTCTGGGTTGTGTGCTTTCAGGGCTGGCTGTTGCGGGCCTGGTGGCGACGCTGCTGCAACACCTGACCCCGACCTTGGCTGCCCCGGCATGTGCCGCCGCGCTGCTGCTGGCGGCTGCCGCTGCGGCCTGGCTGGCGCGCACCCTGGGCTGCCGGGACTATCGCTACCGCCTGCGCTGGGACGGGCAGGCCTGGTGGCTGGCCAGCGGCGAGCAGCCGGAATTGCCGGTACGCGTCAGCGTTGCGATGGATCTGGATCACTGGCTGCTGTTGCGGGCACAGCGCCCCGGTTGGCGCCTCGCCTGGTGGCCGCTCTATCTGCCCCTGGCTGAGGCGGCGGCGCAAGCGCATTGGCCGGAACTGCGCGCCACGCTGTTCGCCGCCAGCCAGGCATGACTTCGGTGCACCGGGGGGTGAGTGCCGGCACAATCGGCCTACCAGTTTTTGCGAGGCCATGTGCCATGTTGCTCAGCCAGCCGGTCCGACGCTTTTTCCTTCTCCTGCCGCTGATGGCTGCCGCCCTGCAGCTGCAGCTGCAGCTGCAGCCCGTGCAGGCGCAGACCGCGCCCGTCCAGCCGGCCCTGCCCGACTTCACCCAGCTGGTGGAGCGCGTGGGCCCGGCGGTCGTCAACATCCGCACCTCGGAGCGGCTCAAGGCCAACCCCAATATGCCGGAGCTGGACGAGCAGATGCTCGAGTTTCTGCGCCGCTTCGGCATCCCGGCGCCGAACCAGCGCCGCGGTGCGCCGCGTGGCGACGACGATCAACCGCAACGCCGCGGGGTCGGCTCGGGCTTTCTGATCAGCACCGACGGTTATGTGATGACCAATGCCCATGTGGTGGACGGTGCCGACGAGCTGCTGGTGACGCTGACCGACAAGCGCGAGTTCAAGGCCAAGCTGATCGGCACCGATGCCCGCACGGACGTGGCGGTGGTGAAGATCGAGGCCGCCGGCCTGCCGGCGGTGAAGCTCGGCGACGTCAGCAAGCTCAAGGTGGGCGAATGGGTGCTGGCCATCGGTTCGCCCTTTGGTTTCGACAACACCGTCACCGCCGGCATCGTCAGTGCCAAGGCGCGCGACACCGGCGATTTCCTGCCCTTCATCCAGACCGACGTTGCCATCAACCCGGGCAATTCGGGCGGGCCGCTGCTGAATATGCGCGGCGAGGTGGTGGGCATCAACTCACAGATCTACAGCCAGTCGGGCGGCTTCATGGGCATCTCTTTTGCGATCCCGATCGACGAGGCGCAGCGCGTGGCCGAGCAGCTGCGCAACGGTGGCCGCGTCATCCGTGGCCGCATCGGCGTCGACCCGGTGGACGTCAGTCGCGAGGTGGCCGAAGCCATCGGCCTTGGCAAGGCAACGGGGGCGATGGTGCGGCGTGTCGTCGAGGGCAGCCCGGCGGAGAAGGCCGGCGTGGAAGGTGGCGATGTGATCGTCAAGTTCGACGGCAGGGCGGTGGAGAAGGCCAGCGACCTGCGCCGCGTCGTCGGTGCCACCAAGCCCGGCAGCAAGGTCAGCCTGCAGGTATTCCGCCGCGGTGCCTACAAGGATCTGCCCATCGTCGTTGGCGAACTGGAGGACGAGAAGCCGCAGCGCGCCAGCGAGGCCGCCCCGAAAGTGGCGCCGGCCCTGGGCCTGACGGTGTCTGATCTGTCCGATGCACAGAAGCGCGAGCTGAAGCTTCGCGGCGGCGTGCGCGTGGATGCGGCCGAGGGCGCGGCAGCACGCGCGGGACTGCGCGAGGGGGATCTGATTCTGGCCCTGGATAATGCCGAGATTGCCAGCGTCAAGCAGTTCCAGGCGGCCATTGCCAAGCTGGACAAGGCCAAGGTCGTGAGCCTGCTGGTGCGGCGCGCCGATGCGGTGAATATCGTGCTGCTGAAGCCGGGGCGCTGAGTGCCGGCGTCCGAGTCTGGTGGCGGGTCTTTCCGTAATGTGGAAATTCAGCGCTGACGGCGTGGCTGGCGCGGCGGTTGCGGCAGGCCGGGTCGGACCCGATCTGGCTTCGTCGGCTGCCTGAGACGGGCGATTGATTCATCGATCGGATAGAATCCTGGCCTTCCAGGGCCGCTTTGCACGCATCGGGACGGGACAATGCGGGCAGGCTTGGACCGCGCCTCAAACATCCACAGGATATCCAGACGGAATTGTGGATAAGTTGTGCATAAGTTTGATGTTGGCGGCCCGCAACGACGGGAAATGCAGCAACGGTGCGGTTTCCAGGCGGGGGCTTTTGGCTACAATGAAGGCCCAACAAGCAGTTGCCATACGTTTTGTTGGAAGGCGCGTCACCGTTTCGACGTGCCTTTTTTTTATGTTCGGCACGGCCCTCCGGGCCTTCACATCGCTTCGCGATATGAGCCTTCCATGCAACGGCTTCGCCGTTGAAGCTTCCGGCCGAACAGACCGCGATTGAGTCCATGAATCACATCCGCAATTTTTCCATCATCGCCCATATCGACCACGGCAAGAGCACGCTGGCGGATCGCATCATTCAGCGTTGCGGGGGGCTCTCGGATCGGGAGATGGAAGCGCAGGTGCTGGACTCGATGGACATCGAGCGCGAGCGCGGTATCACCATCAAGGCGCAGACTGCCGCGCTGCAGTACACCGCCAAGGACGGCAAGACCTACAACCTCAACCTCATCGACACGCCCGGGCATGTGGACTTCTCGTATGAGGTGAGCCGCTCGCTCTCGGCCTGCGAGGGCGCCTTGCTGGTGGTGGACGCCAGCCAGGGCGTGGAGGCGCAGACGGTGGCGAACTGCTACACCGCGCTGGACCTCGGCGTCGAGGTGGTGCCGGTGCTCAACAAGATGGATCTGCCCAATGCCGATCCGGACAATGCCAAGGCCGAGATCGAGGACGTGATCGGCATCGACGCCGACAACGCCATCCCCTGCAGCGCCAAGACCGGCATGGGTATCGACGAGATCCTCGAGGCCGTGATCGCGCGCATGCCACCGCCCAAGGGCGAGGTCGATGCGCCGCTGCGCGCCATGATCATCGACTCCTGGTACGACGCCTATGTGGGCGTGGTGATGCTGGTGCGCGTGGTCGACGGCACGCTGAAGAAGGGCGAGCGCATCCGCATGATGGCGTCCAACGCCGTCTACCCGGCCGACAATCTCGGCGTGTTCTCGCCCAAGTCCGAGCCGCGCGAGCAGCTGAACGCGGGCGAGGTGGGTTTCATCATCGCCGGCATCAAGGAGTTGCAGGCCGCCAAGGTGGGTGACACCATCACGCTGGAAAAGAAGCTGCCCAACAACCTCGGCCCGGCCGAGGAGGCGCTGCCCGGCTTCAAGGAAATCCAGCCCCAGGTGTTCGCGGGCCTGTACCCGACCGAGGCGAGCGAGTACGACTCGCTGCGCGACGCGCTCGAGAAGCTCAAGCTCAACGACTCCTCGCTGCGCTACGAGCCCGAGGTCAGCCAGGCGCTGGGCTTCGGCTTCCGCTGCGGCTTCCTGGGCCTGCTGCACATGGAGATCGTGCAGGAGCGCCTGGAGCGCGAGTTCGACCAGGACCTGATCACCACCGCGCCCAGCGTGGTCTACCAGGTGGTGATCGGCGACGGCACGGTGATCGAGGTCGAGAACCCGTCCAAGATGCCCGAGGTGGGCCAGATCGCCGAGATCCGTGAGCCCATCGTCACCGTGCACCTCTACATGCCGCAGGACTACGTCGGCCCGGTGATGACCCTGGCCAACCTGAAGCGCGGCAGCCAGATCAATATGGCCTACCACGGCCGCCAGGTCATGCTCACCTACGAGATGCCGCTGGCCGAGATCGTGCTGGACTTCTTCGACAAGCTCAAGAGCGTGTCGCGCGGCTACGCCTCGATGGACTACGAGTTCAAGGAATACCGGGCCTCCGATGTGGTGAAGGTCGACATCCTCATCAACGGCGACCGGGTCGACGCGCTGTCCATCATCGTGCACCGCGCGCAGAGCCAGTACCGCGGCCGTGCGGTCGCCGCCAAGATGCGCGAGCAGATCCCGCGTCAGATGTATGACGTGGCGATCCAGGCGGCGATCGGCGCCAACATCATCGCGCGCGAGAACATCAAGGCGATGCGCAAGAACGTGCTGGCAAAATGCTATGGCGGCGACATCACCCGCAAACGCAAGCTGCTGGAAAAGCAGAAGGCGGGCAAGAAGCGCATGAAGCAGATCGGTACCGTCGAGGTGCCGCAGGAAGCCTTCCTCGCCATCCTCCAAGTCGACGATTGAACGAACCACAGGACTCCATGAGTGCGCTGACCGGAATTCTTTACGCTGTCCTGATCGCCTACCTGGGTGGCTGGTACACCGGCTACTGGAGCGGCAACTTTTCGCTGCTGCTCTTCATCCTGACCGCGGTGACGATGGCCTATTGGCTGGCGGAGCGCTTTCACTTCCAGCCGGCGCGCGAGCGCGCCGCTGCCGATCTGCTGGCCAGCGATACCAAACGCCGCGAGGCCCTGGCCGCGCAGGGCATTGCGCGTGTGGATGGCAATGTGGAGGGCGCGCGCGAGGAGATCCTGCGCCAGCCCTGGTGGCTGGACTGGACCGCCGGCCTGTTCCCGGTGATCCTGATCGTCTTTCTGCTGCGCTCCTTCCTGTTCGAGCCCTTCAAGATCCCCTCGGGATCGATGGTGCCGACCCTGCTGGTGGGCGACCTGATCCTGGTGAACAAGTTCCACTACGGCGTGCGCCTGCCGGTGATCAACAAGAAGATCATTGCCAACCACGACGTGGCGCGCGGCGATGTGATGGTGTTCCGCTACCCAGAGGACACCAGCATGGACTTCATCAAGCGCGTGGCTGCTGTCCCCGGCGACGAGGTCAGCTACCTGAACCAGCGCCTCTACATCAATGGCCAGCTGGTGCCGGTGCAGTCCCAGGGCGATTATTACGACGAAGACTCGATGCAGTACCGCCAGCGCTTCAGCGAGAAGCTGGGCGAGAAGGAGCATCAGCTGCTGGTGAACACGCAGCGCCAGCCGCTGTTCCGCCCGGATCGCAAGGATGGGCCGTTCCCCTTCCAGGAGAATTGCAAGTACAGCCCCGAGGGTGTGACTTGCAAGGTGCCGGCCGGCCATTACTTCATGCTGGGCGACAACCGCGACAACTCGCGCGATTCGCGCTTCTGGGGCTTCGTGCCGGACGAGAACATTGTGGGCAAGGCCTTCTTTGTTTGGATGAATTTCGGTAATCTGAAACGCATTGGCTCCTTCAACTGAGCCGCATCAGCACAAGACGGGGGATGAGATCCATGAGGCCTATGCGCAGACACCAGCAGCGTGGTTTGAGCCTGCTCGGCTTGTTGTTCTGGGGAGCGTTGCTCGGCTTCACGGCCGTCGTGGGTCTGCGCGTCGTGCCCACGGTGATCGAGTTCTACACCATCCAGAGTGCGGTCGACCGCATCGCCAAGGGCAACCCGGCCACCGTGCCGCTGGCGCGTGCCGAGTTCGAGCGCATCAAGCAGGTCGAATACTCGATCGCCAGCATTGACGCCAAGGATCTGGTGATCACCAAGGAAAACGACAAGGTGCTGATCAGCTTCGCTTATGCGAAGCAGGTGGAGCTTGGCGGCCCGGTCTCGCTGGTGATCAAGTACGAAGGACGTTCGCACTGAGCAAGCTCATGAAGACGCCGCTGGATTCCCTGCAGCAAAGGCTCGGCTATCAGTTTGCCGATCCGGGCCTGCTGGTGAGGGCGTTGACGCATCGCAGCTTTGGCGCCGATCACAACGAGCGCCTGGAGTTCCTGGGCGACGCGGTGCTGAGCCTGGCGGTTTCGAGCCTGCTGTACGCGCGTTTCGCGGGCTCCGACGAGGGCGACCTGACGCGCATACGCGCCCATCTGGTGCGTGAGGATAGCTTGCACCGCCTGGCCCTGGGCATAGGTCT
Organism: Roseateles sp. FW301-B2; assembly: GCF_058788955.1. Lineage (NCBI taxonomy): Bacteria > Pseudomonadati > Pseudomonadota > Betaproteobacteria > Burkholderiales > Sphaerotilaceae > Roseateles > Roseateles sp. FW301-B2. Next base: position 185,795 of record NZ_JBYTBE010000002.1, on the reverse strand, counting down.
GCCCGAGGTCTTGCGCATGAGCGAGGGCGAGGCGCGCGGCGGCGGCGCCCAGCGCCCCTCGATCCTGGCGGATGCCACCGAGGCCATCATTGGCGCGGCCTTTCTGGACGGCGGATATGCCGCCGCGCTCGAACTGGTGCGCGGCCTGCTGGGCGATCTGATCAACGGTTCGGTGAGCGACAACTGGGCCAAGGATGCCAAGACCGCGCTGCAGGAGCTGCTGCAATCGCGCCGCCTGGCGGTGCCCACCTACCGCATCACCGAGACCCGCGGCCAGGCGCATGCCCAGACCTTTGCGGTCGAATGCGCGGTGCCGGCGCTGAATCTGGCCAAGAGCGGCGAGGGCCGCTCGCGGCGCGCCGCCGAGCAGGACGCGGCACGGCGTATGCTTGATGAATTGATGGCGCGTGACAAGCCCGGCACCGGCTTGCGCGACTGAGACCCTGACGACTCCTTTTTGCCTGGGGCGGCCACCAGCCGTCACACCATGAACAACATCACCAACACCCCCGAGTCCGAGCAGGGCGCGAGCCCGGCGCAACGCTGCGGGCTGATCGCCATCGTCGGCCGCCCCAATGTGGGCAAGTCGACCCTGCTGAACGCGCTCGTCGGCCAGAAGGTCAGCATCACGTCCAACAAGGCGCAGACCACCAGGCACCGCATCACCGGCGTGCGCACCGTCGACGAGGCGCAGTTCGTGTTCGTCGATACGCCCGGCTTCCAGACCAAGCACAACGCGGCCCTGAACCGCAATCTGAACCGTACCGTGCATGGCGTGCTGTCCGATGTGGATCTGGTGCTGTTCGTGGTCGAGGCCGGCCGTTTCGGCCTGGACGACGCCAAGGTGCTGGCCCTGCTGCCCGACGACAAGCCGGTGGTGCTGATCGCCAACAAGCTCGATGCCGTGCATCGCCGCGCCGAGCTGGCGCCCTGGCTCAAGGGCATGCAGGAGCGCCGCAACTTCAGCGAGTTCGTGCCGCTCTCGGCCAAGAAGGAGGCCGACGTGCAGCGCCTCTTCAAGATCCTCAAGCCCTATCTGCCTGAGCAGGGCTGGTTCTACGACGAAGACGCGCTGACCGACCGCAGCGAGAAATTCCTCGCCAGCGAGATCATCCGCGAGAAGCTGTTCCGCCTCACCGGCGACGAGCTGCCCTACACCTCGACGGTGGTGATCGACAAATGGGAAGACGAGGGCGAGCTGCGCCGCATCTCCGCCTCCATCGTGGTCGAGCGCGATGCCCACAAGGGCATGGTGATCGGCCAGGGCGGCGAGTTGCTCAAGCGCATCGGTTCCGAATCGCGCCAGGAGCTCGAGCACCTGATGGACGGCCGCGTGTTCCTGGAACTGTGGGTCAAGGTGCGCTCCGGCTGGGCCGATAGCGAGGAACACCTGCGCTCCTACGGCTACGAGTGAGCTTGTGAGCCCCCCAGTCACTTCGCTCCTGCCCCCGAGGGGCGCCGCCCGGCTTGGGGCGGCCCGGCGCCGGGCATGAGCGCACGTGCCACGCGTGCTCCCGCCGCGCAGCTGGCCTATGTGCTGCACCACTACGACTGGAGCGAATCCAGCCTGATCCTGGACCTGTTCACGCGCGAGCAGGGCCGGCTGGCGGTGGTGGCCAAGGGTGCCAAGAGGCCTTACTCGCAGCTGCGCGCGGTGCTGCTGCCCTTCCAGCGCATCCAGGTCAGCCTGTCCAAGCCAAGCAAAGGCGACGGCGGCCCCGAGGTGCAGACGCTGCGCGCCGCCGAATGGGCCAGCACCCACGCCATGCCGGCCGGCGCGGCGCTGTTCTCGGGCTACTACCTGAACGAGCTCTTGCTCAAGCTGCTGGCGCGCCAGGACCCGCACCCCCAGCTCTTCGATGCCTATGCCCAGACCCTGCCGCTGCTGCACGCCAGCGAGGATGCGCAGTCGCAGGCGGCCCTGCGCGCCTTCGAGCTGCGCCTGCTGAACGACAGCGGCCTCCTGCCGGATCTCAGCGTCGTCACGCCCACCCAGCTGCCGCTGGAGCTGGAGCGCAGCTATGTGCTGACGGCCGAGTCCGGTATCGTGCCGCCCAGCCATGCGGGCGCGCACTTCAAGGGCGCCGAGCTGATACAGCTGCAGGCCGCCTTGCTGCATGGCAGCGTCGAAGCCCTGCAGCAGGCCTGCATGGGGGCGCTGCCCGCACTCAAGACGGCGCTGCGCGGCCTGCTTCACTATCATCTGGGCCACAAGCCCCTGCGCACGCGTGGCGTGATGCTGGATGTGCAGAAACTCCTCGCCTGAGTCGATCCGACCATGAACCCTTTGGTGGCCCCCGAGGCCTCGCGTCATCGCGACGCGCGCTGCGCCCTCTCCGTCAACGTCAACAAGGTGGCCCTGCTGCGCAATACCCGGCATCTGGGCATTCCCAGCGTGATGCGCGCTGCCGAGCTGTGCCTGCTGGCGGGCGCGCAGGGCATCACCGTGCATCCGCGCCCCGATGCCCGCCACATCCGCAGCGAGGATGTGCATGAGCTGGCCGCGCTGCTCAAGACCTGGCCCCAGGCCGAGTACAACATCGAGGGCAACCCGACGCAGAACCTGATGGATTTCGTGCGGGCGCTGCGTCCGCAGCAGGTCACTTTTGTGCCGGACAGCGAAGACCAGTTCACCTCCGACCATGGCTGGAACCTGCCCGCCGATATGGCGCGGCTGCGCCCGCTGATCGCCGAATGCAAGGCGCTGGGCGTGCGCGTGAGCCTGTTCATGGACCCGCTGCCGCAGGCCATGCCGCTGGTGGCCGAGCTTGGTGCGGACCGTATCGAGCTCTATACCGAGACCTATGCGAGCGCCTATGGCACACCTCGCCAGGCCGAGGTGCTGGCGGGCTTCACGGCCACGGCCAACGCGGCGCTGGCGGTGGGCCTGGGGATCAACGCCGGCCACGATCTGAACCGCGACAACCTCACGACCTTTTTGCGCGAGGTGCCCGGTGTGCAGGAGGTCTCGATCGGCCATGCCCTGATCGCCGACGCGCTCGAACTGGGCTACACGGAAACGGTGCGCGAGTATCAGCGCGCCATTCAACGCGCTTACAGCCTGTGATCTACGGCATCGGCACCGACGTCTGCGACATCCGCCGCATCGCCGACACCCTGGCGCGCCGTGGCGAGCGTTTTGCCGAGAAGGTGCTCGGCCCGCACGAGCTGGAGGTCTTTCGCGCGCGCCGCGCCAAGGTCGAATCCCGCGGCATTGCCTACCTGGCCACGCGGTTCTCGGCCAAGGAGGCCTTCTCCAAGGCCATCGGACTGGGCATGCGCATGCCGATGAGCTGGCGCGCCTGCGAGATCGTCAAGGCGCCCAGCGGCAAGCCCGAGCTGCGGCTGCACGGCGCGCTGGCGCAATGGTTCGAGGCCAGTGGCCTCAGGGCCCATGTCAGCGTCAGCGACGAGACCGACTACGCCACCGCCTTCGTGGTGGTGGAAACCATGGAATGAACAATCAATGAACGACACGCCGCACGCCCCCGTGGTGCTGGACATTGCCGGCACCCAGCTGAATGCCGACGACCGCCGCCGCCTGGTCCATCCGCTGGTGGGGGGCTTGGTCCTGTTCGCGCGCAATTTCGAAAGCCGCGACCAGCTCACCGGGCTCACCGCCGAGATCAAGGCCATACGCCCCGACATCCTGATCGCCGTCGACCAGGAGGGCGGCCGCGTGCAGCGCTTCAAGACCGGCGGCTTCACCCATCTGCCGCCGGCACGCCGGCTTGGCGAGCTGTGGATGGAAGATGCGATGCGGGCCACGGCGGCCGCCACGGCCACCGGTTATGTGCTGGCCGCCGAGTTGCGCGCCTGCGGCGTGGACCTGAGCTTCGCGCCGGTGCTGGACCTGGACCATGGCGAGAGCAGCGTGATCGGTGACCGCAGCCTGCACCGCGATCCGCGCGTGGCGGCCCTGCTGGCCAAGAGCCTGGCCCATGGCCTGCTGCTGGCCGGCATGCACAGCTGCGGCAAGCATTTCCCGGGGCATGGCTTCGTCACGGCCGACAGCCATGTGGACGTGCCGGTGGACAAGCGCAGCCTCAAGGCCATCCTGGCCGAGGATGGCCAACCCTTTGCCTGGCTGAGCCTGAGCCTGGCCGCGGTGATGCCGGCGCATGTGATCTATCCCAAGGTGGACAGCCGCCCGGCGGGCTTCAGCGCGCGCTGGCTGCAGGAGGTGCTGCGCGAGCGCCTGGGCTTTGGCGGCGCCATCTTCAGCGACGACCTGGGCATGCGCGGCGCGCGCGTGCTGGAAGGCCGCGAGATCGGTTACACCGAGGCCGCGCTGGCGGCCCTGCAGGCCGGTTGCGACATGGTGCTGCTATGCAACCAGAGCCTGGTGGATGCCGGTGCCGCGCTGGACGAGTTGCTTGACGGCCTGGTGCGGGCGGCCGCGCGCGGCGACTGGCTGCAGGAGCCCGACAGCGAGTCGCGCCGGCTCGACCTGCTGCCGCAGACCGTGCCGCTGACCTGGGACGAGCTGATGCGCAATCCGCGCTACCTGGCCGCGGTGGAGCAGTTGGGCTGAGCCGCAAGACCTGACCCCACCAAATGAAAACGCCGCTGAGCGCAAGCCCAGCGGCGTTTTTGTCGTTGCGGGGCCGAGCGGGGTTTTAGCCCCCCCTGCCATCAGCGCTGCTCGAAGGGCAGGGTGACCTGCGCCAGATCCTTGCGCGTCTCCACCAGCACCAGCGGGCCGGCGTCGATCTCGACCAGAGGCGGGCGCTCGCGCGGCACATGCACGGGCTTGGGTTCGGCGGCAATCGCCTCCTGCACCACACGCACCTTGTCGGCGTCGGAGTTGACCCATTGCAGGCCCACGCCCTCGGCGATGGCTTGCAGATCGTTCACCGGCAGCTCGAAGGCCGGCACCACCGGCGCGGCGACCGGCGCCACGGGTGCTGCGACCACCGGCGTTGCCGGGGCAGCGATCGCTGCGGGAGCGGGTGCCGGCGGCGGTGCGGCGGGTTCGGCCGGCGCGGCCAGTTCCATCTGCTGCGGTGCCTGGGCGGCCGGGCCCGGCTCGGCCATGCCTTCGGCCTGCGCCTCATCGGCCGCCATGCCTTCGCCGCGCTCGCGGCGGTTGCGGCCACCACGGCGGCGGCGGCCATCGCGGGCCTGGGGTTCACCGGCCTCGTCGGCAGCGGCGGGGGCCTCGGTGCCTTCGGCGGCTTCGGCCGGCTCGGCAGCAGCGGCTTCGGCCTGCTCCTGGTTCAGCTCGGTGCCCTCGACGCCTTCAGCGGCGCGGTCATCGCGGTCGCGGCCACCACGGCGGCGGCGGCGGCGGCCCTGGCGCTCTTCGCTGCCGGCCTCGTTCGCTGCCAGGCCTTCGGGCAGTGTGTCCTGGAAGGCCGGGTTGTCGAGTTGCGCATCGCTGGGCTCGGCCTGCAGGGCCGCGCTGTCCACACGAGCTTCTTCGTTGCGCTGCGGGCGCTCGGCACGTTCGCCGCGCTCGCCACGCGGGCGACGGCCTTCGCCGCCACGCTCGCCGCGCTCGGCACGTTCCGTGCGCTCGGGGCGCTGCTCGCCAAGCGCCAACTCGGGCTTGTCGTTGCCGCGCTCATTGCGGCGGCCGGCGCGCTCCTGGCGCTCGGGGCGCTCGCCACGCTCCTGGCGCTCGCCGCGTTCGGCGCGCTGGCCGTCCTGCGGCTTGCCATCGGCGCGGGCCTCGCCGCGCTTGCTGCGCTCGCCACGTTCGGCGCGCTCGCCGCGTTCGCCACGACCACCGCGGTCGCCGCGATCACGGCGGCCATCGCGGCCACCTTCGCGCTTGCCGTCCTTGCGGCCTTCGGCGGCCGGCTTGGCTTCCACGGCCGGGGCCGGAGCCTCGGCCGGTGCGGCCACGAACAGCTTCTTGATCCAGCCGAAGAAGCCACCGCCGGCGGCCGGCGCAGCCACCGGTGCAGCCACGGGCTCCACGGCCACGGGCTTGGGCGCCGGCGCGGTGGGCATGGGTGCAGCGCCTTCGGGCATGATGCCCTTGACCACCGGCTCCTGCTTGCTCTTGCCCTTGTCGTCGCTGCCGCGGCGGGTGATGCCCACCTCGTCCTGCGGCTCTTCGATCATGGTGTAGCTGGCCTGCAGGTTTTCCAGGCGCGGATCGTCGTGGCGCAGGCGCTCGAGCTTGTAGTTGGGCGTCTCGAGATGCTTGTTGGGCACCAGCAGCACGGTGACGCGCTGCTTCAGCTCGATCTTGGTGATCTCGGTGCGCTTCTCGTTCAGCAGGAAGCTGGTCACTTCCACCGGCACCTGCACATGCACGGCGGCGGTGTTGTCCTTCATCGCTTCTTCCTGGACCATACGCAGGATCTGCAGCGCCGAGGACTCGGTGTCGCGGATGTGGCCGGTGCCATTGCAGCGCGGGCAGGTGACGTGGTTGCCTTCGCTCAGCGCCGGGCGCAGGCGCTGGCGCGAGAGCTCCAGCAGACCGAACTTGCTGATGGAGGCGAACTGCACGCGGGCGCGGTCGCTGCGCAGGGCGTCGCGCAGGCGCTGCTCCACCTCGCGGCGGTTCTTCGACTCTTCCATGTCGATGAAGTCGACCACGATCAGGCCGCCCAGATCGCGCAGACGCATCTGGCGCGCGATTTCGTCGGCGGCTTCCAGATTGGTGCGGGTGGCGGTTTCCTCGATGTCGCCGCCACGGGTGGCGCGCGCCGAGTTCACGTCCACCGAGACCAGGGCCTCGGTGTGGTCGATCACGATCGCGCCGCCCGAGGGCAGGTTGACGGTGCGGCTGTGCGCGGTCTCGATCTGGTGCTCGATCTGGAAACGGCTGAACAGCGGCGCGTCGTCGCGGTAGCGCTTCACGCGATGGCCCTGGTCGGGCATCACGTGGTTCATGAACTGGTGAGCCTGCTCGAACAGGTCGTCGGTATCGATGAGGATCTCACCGATGTCGGCGGTGAAGTAATCGCGGATGGCGCGGATCACCAGCGAGGATTCCTGGTAGATCAGGAAGGCGCCCTTGCCACCCTTGGACGCGTCGTCGATCGCGGTCCAGAGCTTGAGCATGTAGTTCAAGTCCCACTGCAGCTCGGCGGCGCTGCGGCCGATGCCGGCGGTGCGCGCGATCAGGCTCATGCCCTTGGGGTACTCGAGCTGGTCGAGGTTTTCCTTCAGCTCTTCGCGGTCCTCGCCCTCGATACGGCGGCTCACGCCACCGCCGCGCGGGTTGTTGGGCATCAAGACCAGGTAGCGGCCGGCCAGCGAGACGAAGGTGGTGAGCGCCGCACCCTTGTTGCCGCGCTCTTCCTTTTCCACCTGCACCAGCAGTTCCTGGCCTTCCTTGATGGCGTCCTGGATCTTGGCATTGCGCACATCCACGCCGTCGCGGAAGAACTGGCGCGAGATTTCCTTGAAGGGCAGGAAACCGTGGCGGTCTTCGCCGTAGTCCACGAAGCAGGCTTCGAGCGAGGGCTCGACCCGCGTCACCACGGCCTTGTAGATATTGCCCTTGCGCTGCTCGCGGCCTTCGATTTCGGTTTCGAAGTCCAGCAGTTTCTGGCCATCAACGATTGCGAGGCGCCGCTCTTCCGGCTGCGTCGCATTGATCAGCATACGTTTCATCAGTACTCCTCACGCACCCCAGGCCTTCCAGGCCATCAGGGCGCGCAGCATCACGACGTCCACTGGCTGTGACACCAGCGGGCGACCCATAAGCTGCACGAGAAACGCGGTGGAACCGAGGAAGGAATCGCCCTGGACTGCTGGAGATCTGCTTTGCTAAGCGATCAGCCCTGCAGCGTTGGCGCGTGCCCTCGGGTAGGCGGCGCGGCGAACTCCATCCCCGCTGCGCAGGCGTGCCATGACGCCTGCGGCCCGTTCGCGGCTGTCTGCGAGGGCCCGACCGGCATCAAACCGGGGCTGCGCTCGCGAGCGGCAAAGGGTGGGGGGATTGGTGGAGATCATCCGCGAGGAACTACCGAGTGCTGGCATGAGGCGCGCCGACTCTTGATCGGATCGCCTCACGCGATGAAAACCTTATTCGTGCCCGTCGTGGCCCCATACAGGCCACGCCAGGCGTGGTTCGAACTGCGTTGCTCTTCCGCACTGCAGCGCTGGCCGCCCGGTCACTTGGGGACAGGGCCCGCCCGCGTCGCAGACGCGTTGCATCACCGTTTGTGGATGCCTTGAAACCCCTGTTCGCACATGAGCTTCACGCATCCGCCTCTCTTGCGCCTTCGGCTTACCCCGGCTCAGGCCCGGGTAAAATCTGAAAAATCAAATACTTAGAGCGCAATCGTGGCAAGCAGCATTATACGGGCTAAAGGCCGCCCCAAGGTCGGGGGGGGCGCCCGCAGCGCGGCGCGCTCGCCAGCAAGGCCCGCCCAGCCCGTACCCGCGCCGAAACCGAGCGCGGCGGCGCCCGCGCCAGTAGCGGCACCGGCGCCGGCGCCGGCCGTGCGCCTGCTCACCATCGACGAAGCTTCGGAAGGCCAGCGCCTGGACAACTTCCTCTTGCGCGAGCTCAAGGGCGTACCCAAGACCCATGTCTATCGCGTCATCCGCGCCGGCGAGGTGCGCGTGAACAAGGGCCGGGCGCATGCCGATACGCGCCTGAACTTGGGCGATGTGGTGCGCGTGCCGCCGGTGCGCCTGCCCGAGCGCGTGGTGGACGAGGCCGCCAAGTTCGTGCCGGCCAAGGAATTTCCGATCGTGTTCGAGGACGAGCAGTTGATTGCCGTCAACAAGCCCGCCGGCGTGGCGGTGCATGGCGGCTCGGGCGTGAGCTTCGGTGTCATCGAGCAGCTGCGTCAGGCGCGGCCGCAGGCCAAGTTCCTGGAACTGGTGCACCGGCTCGACAAGGAGACCTCGGGCCTGCTGCTGATCGCCAAGAAGCGCAGTGCGCTCACCAAGCTGCAGGACCAGTTCCGCGAGCGTGAAACGGGCAAGACCTATGCGACGCTGGTGACGGGCGAGTGGGCGGCGAACAAGAAGGTCATCGATGTGGCGCTGCTGAAATTCACCGGCGCGGACGGTGAGCGCTGGGTGAGGGCGGTGACGAACTCGCACGATCCGCAGGCCGAGCAGGCCAAGCGCTCCGTCAGCCTGGTCAAGGTGGTCGAGCGTTTGCCGGGCCACAGCCTCTTGGACGTGACCATCAAGACCGGCCGCACCCATCAGATCCGCGTACACCTGGCGCATGAGGGTCACCCCATCGTGGGCGACCCCAAGTACGGTGACTTCGAGGCCAACCGCGCGATGGCGCGCGGCGCGCTGCGTTTCGACCGCATGTTTCTGCACGCCAAGCGCCTGCGCTTCATCCACCCCGCCAGCGGCGCGGAGATCGAGTTGCTGGCACCCTTGCCGCCTGAATGTGAGAACTTGATCGCGGCCCTGCGCGCGCAACCATGACACCCAAGCAGTTTGATTTGATCGTGTTCGACTGGGACGGCACCCTGTTCGACTCCACCGCCCTGATCACGCGCTGCATCCAGGCCGCGGCGCGCGACCTGGGGCTGCCCGTGCCGGAAGCCGCCGATGCCGCCTATGTGATCGGCCTGGGGCTCTACGACGCGCTGGCGCGCGTGGTGCCCGATCTGCCGCGCGAGCGCTATGCCGAGCTGGGCCAGCGTTATCGCCACCATTACTTCGCCGCCCAGCATGAGGTGGTGCTGTTCGAGGGCGTGCTTGAGCTGCTGGCGGCGCTGAAGGCGCGCCACCACTGGCTGGCCATCGCCACCGGCAAGAGCCGCCGGGGCCTGGACGAGGCACTGCAATCGGTGCAGCTGCAGGGTGTGTTCGACGGCAGCCGCACCGCCGACGAGACCGCCGGCAAGCCCGATCCGCGCATGCTGCACGAGCTGATGCGCGAGTTCGGCGCCGCGCCCGAACGCACCCTGATGATTGGCGACACCACCCACGATCTGCAGCTGGCCTTGAACGCCGGCGCCGCACGGCTTGGCGTCAGCTATGGCGCGCACGATCACGCCAGCTTCCATGCGTTTGAACCCCTGCACATCGCCCACGATGTGCCCGACCTGCAGCGCTGGCTGCTCGAACATGCCTGAGACCGACGACATCCAACCCATCCCCCTGTGCCCCTCGGCCGAGCTGCAGGAGCGCGGTCGCGCACACAGCTTCGACGTGCTGCAGTACCGCCAGCCGGCGCGCGCCTTTGCGCTGCGCTTCGAGGGCCAGGTGGTGGCCTATCTGAACCGCTGTGCCCATGTGCCCACCGAGATGGATTGGCAGGAGGGCGAGTTCCTCGACAGCGACAAGCAGTACATCATGTGCTCGATCCACGGCGCGGTCTACGACCCACTCTCCGGACGTTGCGTGACCGGCATGTGCGGCCGCATCGGACTGACCAAGATCGAGGTGCAGGAGCGCGAGGGCCAGGTCTATTGGTATCCTTCCCGCGACACCAAGCCGGCCTTTGAAGACTGAGCCCTATGAATCCCAATGATGAACTGCCGCGCCCCGTGCCGGATGCCACCGCCAATCCCGAGGACATCCTCAGCACGCTGGACGCGCCCAGCGCCGCCGCCGCGGCACGCCCGGCGGCGCCGAATGCCTACGAGAAGCTGCTGGAGCATTTCGCCACCGAGTACCTGAAGGACCGGCGCAGCGATCGGCGCTGGAAGACCTTCTACCGCGTGGCCTGGCTGGCCTTCTTCGTGTTCGTGGCCTGGAGCCTGTTCTCGCAGCGCCACCATGTGAGCTCGACCAATACGCCGCACACCGCCCTGGTGGAGGTGCGCGGCGAGATCGCGGCCGATACCGAGGCGAGCGCCGAGCTGCTGCTCTCAGCCATCAAGAACGCCTTCGAGGACCACGGCGCGCAGGCGGTGGTGCTGCGCATCAACTCGCCCGGCGGCAGCCCGGTGCAGGCCGGCATCGTCTATGACGAGATCAAGCGCCTCAAGGCCAAGCATGGCAAGAAGGTCTACGCCGTGGTGGAGGAGATGTGCGCCTCGGGCGCCTACTACATCGCCGCGGCCGCCGACGAGATCTATGTGGACAAGGCCTCCATGGTCGGCTCGATCGGCGTGCTGATGGACGGCTTCGGCTTTGTCGGCCTGATGGAGAAGCTGGGCGTCGAACGGCGCCTGCTCACCGCCGGTGAGAACAAGGGCATGCTGGACCCCTTCACGGCGCAGAACGCCAAGCAGCGCGCCTATGCGCAGGCCATGCTGGACCAGATCCACCAGCAGTTCATCACGGTGGTGAAGGAAGGCCGTGGCGCACGCCTGCACGAGACGCCCGAGATGTTCTCCGGCCTGTTCTGGAACGGCGAGGAGGCCGTCAAGATGGGCCTGGCCGACGAGTTCGGCAACCTCGACTACGTGGCGCGCGAGGTGGTCAAGGCCGAGGAAGTGATCGACTACACGCCGCGCGACAACGTCGCCGAACGCCTGGCCAAGCGCTTTGGCGCGGCCATGGGCGAGGGCGCGGTGAAGGCGGTGCGCAGCCTGGCACCGCTGCGCTGACCGGCGCCCTCAGCTGCAGCCTCCTCAGGGCTGCAGATAGCTGGTCTTGACGCTGGTGTAGAACTCGGCCGCGTAACTGCCCTGTTCGCGCGAGCCCATGCTGGAGCCCTTGCGGCCGCCGAAGGGCACGTGGTAGTCGACCCCGGCGGTGGGCAGGTTCACCATCACCATGCCGGCCTGGGCATGACGCTTGAAGTGGCTGGCATGCTTGAGCGAGCCGGTGCAGATGCCGCTGGCCAGGCCGAAGGGCGTGTCGTTGGCCAGTTCGAGGGCATGTTCGTAGTTCTCGGCCGGGATCAGGCTGGCCACCGGGCCGAAGATTTCCTCGCGGCAATGCTGCATGGCGTTGTCGCAGTCGGCGAACAGGGCCGGCTGCAGATAGTGGCCAGGCGCCTCCAGGCCGAGTGCCTCGCCGCCCGCCACCAGGCGCGCGCCCTCGGCGCGAGCGATAGCGATGTAACGCAGATCCTGGGCCAGCTGGCTTTCGTCCACCACCGGGCCAATCTGCGTGCCTGCGGCCAGCGCATGGCCCACGCGCAGCTCGCGCGTGGCCTGCGCCAGCGCCTCCAGCAGGCGCGGGTAGATGCCCTTGGTGACAATGATGCGCGAGGAGGCCGTGCAGCGCTGGCCGGTCGAATAGAAGGCGCCCTGCACGATGCAGTTCACCGCGGTGGCTAGGTCGGCATCATTCAGCACGACTTGCGGGTTCTTGCCGCCCATCTCCAGCTGGAACTTGGCGCCGCGCATCACCGCGGCCTGAGCCACGCGCTGGCCGGTGCCCACCGAGCCGGTGAAGCTCAGCGCCTGCACGCGCGCATCGTTCAAGAGGGCCTGGCCCACCACGCTGCCGGGGCCCATCACCAGATTGAACACGCCCTCGGGCAGGCCCGCGCGGCTGATGATCTCGGCCAGCGCCCAGGCCGAGCCCGGCACCAGTTCGGCCGGCTTGAACACCACCGTGTTGCCGAAGGCCAGGGCCGGCGCGATCTTCCAGGCGGGAATCGCAATCGGGAAATTCCACGGCGTGATCAGGCCCACCACGCCCACCGGCTCACGCGTGACCTCGATCTCCACCCCCGGCCGTACCGAGGCCAGCTTGTCACCGCGCTGGCGCAGCGCCTCCTGGGCGAAGAACTTGAAGATCGCACCGGCGCGCGCCACCTCGCCCACGCCCTCGGGGCGGGTCTTGCCTTCCTCCCGGCTCAGCAACTCTCCCAGCTCGTCCTTGCGGGCCAGGATCTCGCTGCCGATGCGGTCCAATGCGTCGGCGCGCTGTTGCGGGGTGGAGAGGCCCCAGGCGGGCGCAGCGGCGTGGGCGGCGGCGATCGCCAGCTCGGCCTGGGCGGCGTCGGCCTGGGCATAGCGGCCGATCTCGTCGCGCGTGTCCGAGGGGTTGATATTGGCGCGGCTGCTGGCGCCGGCCAACCATTGGCCGGCGATGAAATTGGCGTGCGGGGTCGGGGTCATCGGAGCTCCTTTTTGGGATATTGTAGATATATCTAGCCGCCGGAACCGAACGCTATTTGGTCAAAATCAGCTTGCCCAGCGAGGTCAGGCGCAGACGATAGACCTGATCGCCATGGGCGATCTCGAGTTCGCGTGCGTCGCCCAGCAACTGCCTGCTGCACAGGCGCCGCAAGGGCGGGGTGTTTGCGTCCTTGGCGGGCGCGCCGCCGCCTTCTTCCGGGGCGAGGGGGCTTGGACGGTGTTGCTTGACCTTGATCATGGTAAACATGATAAATGCGAACTATTCGCAATATTGGATTTGCCGGGCGCCGGGCAACTGGAAGGCTTCCCGTCGCCGGCCGGGGCCCGCACAATCGGTGCCTGCCCGGTGCAAGGAGAGCGATATGAAAGGCGATGCCAAGGTCATCGAATACCTGAACGCCCAGCTGAAGAACGAGCTGACCGCGATCAACCAATACTTCCTGCATGCCCGCATCCTCAAGAGCTGGGGCTACGAGGGGCTGGCCAAGCACGAGTACCAGGAATCCATCGAAGAGATGAAGCATGCCGACAAGCTGATCGAGCGCATCCTGATGCTCGAAGGCCTGCCCAATCTGCAGGACCTGGGCAAGCTCTTCATCGGCGAGACGGCGGTGGAGGTGCTGCATTGCGACCTCAAGATCGAGATGGGCTCGCACCCCCTGCTCAAGGACGCCATCGCCTATTGCGAGAGCGTGCGCGACTATGTCTCGCGCGAGGTGCTCGAGGCCATCCTCAGCGACACCGAGGAACATATCGACCATCTGGAAACCCAGATCGCGCTGGTGGGTCAGGTGGGCGAGCAGAACTGGCTGCAGAGCCAGCTTGGCAGCGCAAGCTGAGAGCGGCCAGGGGTTTTCAATCATGTATTGAGAACCGTTCGCATTTGCGATAGGATATGAGCTATTCGCTGCAGCTCCTGTCGCAAGCCATGATCATCTGTCTGTGCCACCGTGTTTCCGACCGCGATATCCGCCGGGCCGTGGATGCGGGCCTGCGCAATTTCGAGGTCTTGCAGGACGAGACCCGGCTGGCCTCGGGTTGCGGGAGTTGCCATGACTGCGCGCGTGCGGTGTTCGACGAGGCCCTGGAGCGGCAAGCCTGCTCCTGTGCCGCGGCACGCGAAGCCCAAGCGGCCTGAGCCATGAGCAGCGGCAAGGCACCCGAACTCGGACAGGTCGCGCAGACGGTCAGCAACGTCGATGCGGCGCTGGGCTTTTATCGCGACGCCCTGGGCCTGCCCTTTCTTTTTGCCGCCGGGCCCGAGCTGGCGTTCCTGCAGATGGGCAGCGTGCGGCTGATGCTCAGCACGCCCCAAGGGCATGGTGCGGTGGGTGCCAACTCGGTGTTGTATTTCCGCGTGGACGCGCTCGCAGAACGTTATGCCGAGCTGCTGGCGCGCGGCGCCCGCGCCGAGTCGGCCCCGCATCTGGTGGCGCGCATGCCCGACCACGAGCTCTGGATGGGCTTTGTGCGCGACCCCGACGGCAATCTCGTCGGCTTGATGGAAGAGCGCCGCTAGAACGACCAGCTGCTGGCCAGATAGGCCAGGCGGCGCTGCGGCAGCTGTGCGATCACGCTGGCAGCCGGCCCGCCCCAGCTGCGCAGGCCGGCGTCGATGCGCCAGCGATTGCCGGTCCAGGCCAGCGAGGCGGTGACGATGCGGCCGCCGTCCTCGGGCGTGTAAAGCAGGTCCAGCGCCGGTTGCCAGGCCTCGTGATCCCAGGCCAGGCGCACAAACACATTGCGGCGGTGCAGGCTGCTGTTGCCAAAGGCCTGGGCCTGCCAGGCCAGGTTGCCGGCGGCGGCACCCTGCAGCGTTGCGGGCATTTGGCTGGCGATGGTCTTCAAGCCCCCGTTGTGGTTCGCCCAGTCGCGCCATTGCGCGGCGCTGAGCGCGTTGCCGTCCCACCAGGCCTCCGCCATCAGGCTGAGGCGGTTTTCGCCGGTCCAGCTGGCGCCCAGCAGGGCCTGCTGGCGCCGCCCCAGCGCTTCGACCTGCCACGGGGAGGCGGGCAATAGCGCGGCTGTGCCGTTCCGGTTGCGCCAGATCTCGTTGCGACGCGCGTAGCGCCAGGAGGCATGCAGCTCGATGCTGTCGCTGGCCACCCAGGCCGCGGCGGCCCCCAGGCTCTCATGGGTGTGCTCGCCCAGGCGTGCGAAGCCGTGCAGGTCCAGCGCGCCGCGGCGTTGGTAGACGCGCAAGGCCAGCGCCTGCTCGTCGCCGAAATGCGCCTGCTGCCTGGGCTCGGGGTTGACCCAGACCAGGCTCCAGGCCGTCTCGGCGCTGAAATACTCGGCCTGCAGCAGGGGCCGGCCGCGCGGCATGTTGGAGAGCAGGGTGCGGCGCTCTTCCTGCGCCACCACGTCGTTGGGCCGGAAGGCGTAGCCCACGTCCCAGGCGACGAGCTTGCGGCCGGCGCTGAATTGCCAACCCAGGGCCTCGCCTGACAGGTAGAGCTCCTGCAGCGCCGCCCTGGAGCGCGGCGGCAGGCCGTCGAGGCGGCTGTGCTGCAGGCTCAGCGCCGCCGTCAGCGGGCCGGCCGAGGCGCGCAACTCCGCGTCCAGCAAGGCGCCGCTGCCGGCTTGCGGGGCGGTGCCCGCCTGCAGCGCGTTCGCCGCGGCCAGCGGGCCCAGCGCGGCCGCACTGCGCTCCTGCCATTGGCCGCGCAGCTGACCAGTCAGTTCGGCATGCGCGCTGCCGGTCAGCAGGGCCAGCGCGAGCAGGGCGGATGGGATCACGGCCCTCATTCCAGACTCGGGCTGCGCGCCAGGAACATCGGGTTGAACCAGGCCTCCGGCACCTCCCGTGGCTTGCGCGCCAGGTAGCGCACATGGGTCAGCTTCTTGTTGCTGAGCGCATCCTGCAAGGCCATCTCCAGCACCATGGACTGGGCCTTGTCCAGCACAAAGCTCGCTTGCTTGGCGAGCTTCTCCGACTGCACATACAGCTCGGCCCGGAGCGGCTCGTGGCGCTGCTTGCCTACCCACAGCTCGATGCGCTGGTAGCTCACGCTCTTGCGCCTGGCCTTCAGGCTCAGGTGCAGGCAGGCGGCCTCGCCGCAACGCTCTTCGCCCAGCAGCTCGCCCTCGTAGTCCTCGGCCCAGGAGAGCGTGGCGATGTCGCCGGTGGAGGCGTCGCCCAGCAGCTTTTGCGTCGGCGTGATGCGCATGGGGCGCTGGCTGCCTGGCATCAGCAGCCAGAAGTCGTCGCCCAGCATCAGCACCTTCTGGCCCTTCTCGGCGGGGCTTTGCATCAGCACCAGCGAGCGGTGGCCGGGCTGGCTCAGCACCGTGTAGCGGCGCTCCTTCTCGATGCTGGCGTCGGCGTTCAACACCTCCACCTGGGTGTCGATCTGCTGCTGATCGGCGCCCGCGCGGTAGCGGTCGGCATCGCGCAGCAGCGCAGCCACATCGGCGGCCTGGGCTGTGCCAAGGCCCAGCGCAAGCGTCAGCAAAACTATGGTCTTTATCTTCATGGCCAATCCTTCAGGTATGGGCGAGGGCGTCGACGATGGGCTTGGCCACGGTCTTGCGGGCCACCGCGGCGGAGGCCAGCATGGCCAGGGTCAGCATCGCCAGCAGGGTGGCGGCGTAGAGGCCCGCATCGATCGCCACCTGCAGCGGGTAGCCGCGCGAGTAGCCCGGGGGCGGCGGCATTTCCACCGGCAGCACATAGAGCAGCAGGCTCAGGCCCAGCGCCAGCAGGGCCCCCAGCAAGGCACCGCCACCGCCCAGCAGCATGCCCTCTAGCGCCAGGCTTTGCAGCAGCTGCGAGGGCAGGGTGCCGAGCGCGCGCAGCGTGCCGATCTCGCGGGTGCGCTCGATGATGGCCATGGCCATCGCGTTGCTGACCACGAACACCACGATCACGCCGATGATGACGCCCAGCGCGCCGAAGATGCGGTTGTAGAGCTGCTTCACGCTGCGGTAGAAGCTGGCCTGTTGCTCCCAGGTGCGTACTTCCAGCTGCGGCGCCAGCGCCTGCATGCGTGCCTGCGCGGCCGGCGTGCTTTCCATGCGGTCGAGGAACACGCCCAGCGAGGAGACGCGCTGCGTCGCCAGCAGGGCCTGGGCGCTCGCCAGGTCCAGATAGAGCGAGCGCTTGTCCATCTCGGCGATGCCGGTGGAGAAGATGCCCACCACCTGCACATCGATCGCGTTCAGCGCGCCCTCGGTGGTGCTGGCCAGCAGCGTGAGCGCATCACCGGGCTTGGCCTTGAGGCTGCGCGCCAATCCTTCGCCCAGCATCACCGCGCGCTGCTGGGTCGAGCTCAGCACCTGGCCGGCCCGGATCTGCAGGAACGGGCCCTTGATGGCGAACTCGGCGTCGGCGTCGATGCCGGCCGCCATCATCACGGTGGACTTCTCGCCGTTGGAGATCAGGCCGCTGAACTCGACGCGTGGCAGCACCTGGCGCACCTGCTCGTCGGCCAGCATCCGCGTGCGCAGCCGCTGCCAGTCGTCCAGTCCGTATTGCAGCGGGGTGTCCTCGTCCTTGTTGAACTGCGCCGGGCTGGCCACGACAAGATGGCCGGTGCCGCGTGCCGCCGCCTGGGCCAGGCTCTGGTAGGTGAAGATGGCAAAGCCACCCGCCAGCAGGATGGCGGCCGTGCCCAGTGCGGCAATGCCCAAGGTGACGAGCGAACGCCGGCGGTTGCGCAGGCTGTTGAGCCAGGCGAATTTGAGCCACTTCATTGCAGGGTCTCCGTGGTCTTGCCGTCCAGCAGCGCCACCACGCGGTCGCAGCGGCGCGTCAGGCGAGCGTCGTGGGTGGCGATGATGAAGCTGGTGCCCTGGCCATGGGCCAGCTCGCGCATCAGGTCCACCATCGTCTCGGCGGTATGTGAATCGAGGCTGGCGGTGGGCTCGTCGGCGATCACCAGTGCGGGCCGCTTCACCAGCGCACGCGCGATCGCCACGCGCTGGCGCTGGCCACCCGAGAGCGCGTCCGGCCGGTGCGCCGCATGCTCGTGCAGGCCCACCGCGCGCAGCGCCTCGGCCACCCGCGTGGCGCGCTCGCCGGCCGCCACGCCGGCGAGAAAGAGCGGGTAGTCGACGTTCTCCGCCACCGTCATCACCGGCACCAGGTTGAAGCTCTGGAACACGAAGCCGATGGCATCGCGGCGCAGCAGCGTGGCGGCGCGCTCGGCGCGCGCATCCACGGCGTGGCCGCGCAGCAAGACCTGACCCTCATCGGGGCTGTCGATCAGGCCGCAGAGATTCAGCAAGGTGCTCTTGCCGCTGCCCGACGGGCCGGTGAGGGCCAGTAACTCGCCCGCCGGCACATCCAGGTCCACGCCCTGCAGGGCCGGAATCACATGCTCGCCGAGGCGGTAGGTCTTGCGCACGCCGCGCAAGCTCATGATGGGATCGCGGGTGGCGCTCATGGCTGCGCCGCCTTCGGCTCGGCGCCGGCCTGCTTGGCCGCACGCGCCCGCACCGCCGCCTGGAAGCCCGCCGGGCTGCTGGCGAACAGCGGGTCCTTGAGGATCTCCTGCAGCAGCTGGCTGCCGCGCGCGCCGCGGTTGAACATGCCGGGCAGCCCCAGAAAGGTGTTGGCGGCGACGAAGCGCGTCTCCAGGCTCACCGGCGTGCCGCGCACGCGCTGCTGCTCATGTTCCTTGCCGAGCAGGGCCAGGCCCTTGTCGATCTGCGCCAGCCCATCTTCCGCATAGCTCATCTTCTTCCAGGGCAGCAGGGCGGTGGTGGCGCGCAGCGAGGTGGCCGCGCCGGCATAGGCGCGCAGCAGCGGATGCGCGGGCTCGGCCTTGGAGAGCGTGGTGAAGCGCTCCGCCGATGCCTCGATCAGCTCGCTGTGGCCTTGGGTGGCCTGGTTGAATTGCTGGAAGGCCTCCTGGAACTCGGTCTCGCTCAAGGCGCGGGCCGGCCCATGCAGCAGGGCGAGCGTGGCGGCGAGGCTCAGCAGGGTGGTGATGGCTGGGGTGGGTCTCATGATGGCTGGTGGCTGAGTGAAAGTGCGCTCAGCCTAGGCAGCCAGACCCGGGCGCCCCAGCGCGATGCGACCGGACCAAGCTGCGCGGCGCGAAGCGACGGTTTTGCGGCGCCAAAGAAAAGACCCGCCACCAGGGCGGGTCTCGCAAACGGGGGGCGAGTGGTCTTACTTCTTGGGCGCTTCGGTCTTGGCCGGCTCGGCCTTCACCGCGGGCTTGGCGGCGCTGGCTGCATGAGCTGCCTTGGCCTCGGCCTTGGCAGCGGAAGCCGCCGGGGTTGCGGGCGTGGCGGCGGTCGCTGGCGTGGCCGGCGTGGCGGCGGTTGCCGTGGCGGTGGCCGCCGGTGCCGGCATCTTGGCGGGGGCTGCGGCCGGGGCCGGCGTTTGGGCTTGGGCGACGGCGGCGCAAACAGTCAGCAGGCCGGCGATCAGGGTGGTCTTGTTCATGGTGTGTTCTCTTTCCGTCTGGTTCAGGATGTCAACAGGGCTTGAAGTCCGGGCGCGGCCCGGCTCAGGAGTTCTTGGCCGGCGCGTCGGCCTTGACGGCATCGGCCGCGGCTGGCTTTGCCACGTGCTTCTTCACATGCTTCTTGGCGTGCACGGCGGGCTTGGCGGCTTCGGCGGTGGTGGTGGTCGCGGCGGCGGTCTTCAACTCGGTTTTGGCCTCGGCCTTCACCGCGGCGGGTGCCGTGGTGGCGGCGGGAGCCGCGGTCGTGGCCGCCGTCGCGGGGGTTGCGGTCGGCGCAGGAGTTGCCGTGGCTCCGGGGTTTTGCGCCATCGCCAGGCCGGTGGACAGGGCCAGCAGAGCAGGGATCAGGGCGGTCTTCAGAGCATTCATTTGGATCACTCCAGGGTTGTTGAACTTGCCACTCCACAACGAGGCCCTGACCCCGGCAGTTGACGTTAACCCTAGGCGTTGCAAAGCGTTACACCGCACACCCATCGCACGGTCCGCCTGGGGTCAGGTCTTGCCTGGCACGCCGATGAGGCAAGATGGCGCATCGTTCCATCCACCAGCAGTGCCATGAGCTCACACTTCAATTGGTCCGCCGGCTATCCCAGTCAGCGCAGCCCGCTGTTCGCGCGCAACGTGGTCTCCACCTCGCATCCGCTCGCCGCGCAGGCCGGTCTACGCATGTTGGCCCAGGGGGGCAACGCGGTGGACGCGGCGATCGCGACCGCCGCCTGCATGACCCTGGTGGAGCCCTGCAGCAATGGTCTGGGCTCGGACGCCTTCTGCATCCTCTGGGATGGCAAGGAGCTGCACGGCCTGAACGCCTCGGGCACGGCGCCGCAAGCCTGGACGCCCGAGTACTTCTTCAAGACCTATGGCGCCGATGCCAAGGCCCCACCCAAGCGCGGCTGGGGCGGCGTGACCGTGCCCGGCGCGGTGGCAGGCTGGGTGGCCTTGAGCGAGCGCTTTGGCAAGCTGCCCTTTGCCGACCTGATGGCGCCGGCGATCGAGATTGCCGAGCGCGGCTATGCGGTGCCGGTGATCGTGCAGAGCAAATGGGCGATGGCCGCGGCCGTCGACGAGCTCACCCGTCAGCCCGGTTTTGCCCAGGCCTTCCTGCCACGCGGGCGCGCGCCCGCGGTGGGTGAGCTGTTCAAGTTCCCGGACGCGGCGCGCACGCTGCGCCTGATTGCGGCGAGCAAGGGCGAGGCCTTCTATCGCGGCGAGGTGGCGGCCGCCGTGGAAGCCTTTGCCAACGAGACCGGCGGCGCGATGACGGCGGCCGACTTCGCGGCCTACCGGCCCGAGTGGGTCAAGCCGATCTCGCAGGACTATGCCGGCCACACCCTGCACGAGATCCCGCCGAATGGCCAGGGCATCGCGGCGCTGATCGCGCTGGGCATCCTCAAGCACCTGGACCTGCCAGCGCATGCGGTGGACGGCGTGGCCTCGCAGCATCTGCAGATCGAGGCCATGAAGCTGGCGTTTGCCGATGTCTACCGCTACGTAGCCGACGCGGCGGCGATGCGGGTGACGGTGGAACAGCTGCTGGACCCCGGCTATCTTGCCGCGCGCGCCAAGCTCGTGCGCATGGACGCGGCGCAGGACTTCAAGGCCGGCAACCCGGTCAAGGGCGGCACCATCTACCTCACCGCCGCGGACGAGAGCGGCATGATGGTCAGCTTCATCCAGAGCAATTACATGGGCTTCGGCTCGGGCCTGGTCGTGCCCGGCTACGGGCTCTCGCTGCAGAACCGCGGCCATTGCTTCACGCTGGAGGCGGGCCACGCGAACGTGGTGGCGCCCGGCAAGCGCCCCTTCCACACCATCATCCCCGCCTTTCTGACCAAGGGCGGCCAGCCGGTGATGAGCTACGGCGTGATGGGCGGCAATATGCAGCCGCAAGGCCATATGCAGACCCTGGTGCGCATGCTGGACTATGGCCAGCAACCGCAGGCCGCCTGCGATGCGCCGCGCTGGCGCTTCAACGAGGGCCTGTCCATCAACGTCGAGCCGCACATGCCGCCGGCCACCATCGAGGGCCTGCGCGCGCTGGGCCACCAGATCGGCGACATCCACGACAGCTACCAGGACTTCGGCGCCGGCCAGTTCATCTGGCGCCTGGGTGATCCGGGCGTGGAGGGCTATGTGGCCGCCAGCGATCCGCGCCGGGATGGCGCCGCGGTGGGCTATTGAGCGCGCACGCCCAGCGCACCGCCCATACTTCTGGGACTTGCTGGGCGTCAAGCCGCGCTGCTACCATGCTCCGCAATCCCCTGCACCAAAACCCATGACCAAGCTGCTGGACCGCACCCGAACGCGCACACCCCGTGCCGGCGGCGTGCGCGCGCGCCGGTCTGGGCACTCGCCCGCGCCGCATTGACAACAACGCGCGCCGCGTGGCCCGCCGGTTCCTGACGCCGGCTTCGCGTTTTCCGTACTTACGCCCGCTGCGCGGGCCCGGCGTGGCGCTCACAAGGCGCGGCGCCTGCTGTTGGAGTGAATCCCATGCAAACCCAGGCGATCTCCTGGTTTGACCGGCTCAGACTTGCGCTCACCCTGCCACCCGGGGACCTGCTGCGCGACATGGTCTATCGCCGGCTCTGGACTTCGATACTGATCAGCTCGCTGGGCGGGCAGATCACGATGCTGGCCCTGCCGCTCACCGCGGCGGTGCTGCTGCATGCCAGCCCCACGCAGATGGGCCTGCTCACCGCCATGGAGATCGTGCCCTTCGTGCTGTTCTCGCTGCCCGGCGGCGTGTGGCTGGACCGCGTGCGCAAGCTGCCGGTCTATGTGGTGGGCGAGTCCATCCTCGCGGTGGCGGTGGCCACCGTGCCGCTGGCCGCCTGGATGGGTTGGCTGTCGATGACCTGGCTGTATGCGGTGGGCCTGGTGCTGGGCACGGTCTACACCCTGGCCGGCAGCGCGGCGCAGATCGTGCTGACCCAGGTGGTCCCGCGCGACCGCCTGGTGGAGGCGCATGCCAAGAACTCGCTCGCCTCCTCGGGCGCCGAAGTGGCCGGGCCCGGCATTGCCGGCCTGCTGATCAAGCTGCTGGGCGCACCCATGGCGCTGGCGGCCGACGCGGTGTTGGTGCTGATCTCGGCCGCCATCCTGCGCGGCATCAAGGTGCAGGAAGAGGTGCACAAGACCAGCGGCGCGGATTTCTGGCGCGACCTCAAGGCCGGCGTGGCCTTTGTGCGCAACAGGCGCCTGCTCATCAGCTTGGCCTGCACGGTGGGCGGCTGGCAGCTCTTCAACAACGCCGCCCAGGTGGTGCAGATCCTGTTCGCCACCCGCGTGCTGGGGCTGTCGGCCCAGACCGTGGGCCTGAGCTATGTGGCGCTGGGCGTGGGCACGGTGCTCACCAGCATATTCGGCCATCGCATCTCCAAGGCGATGGGGCCGGGCCCCTGCCTGATCCTGGGCCTGGCGGTGTGCGGCCTGGGCTGGCTGACGCTGGGGCTGGCGCCGGCCAATGAGCTGGGCATCGCGGCCTTTGCCTTCATGCTGTTTGCCTTTGGCGTCGGCGCGGTGCTGATCTTCATCAACTTCCTCTCGCTGCGCCAGGCGGTCACGCCCGGCCCGATGCTGGGCCGCATGACCAGCACGATGCGCTGGTTGATCCTGATCCCTGCCGGCCCTGGCGCCCTGATCGGCGGCTGGCTGGGCGAGTATGTGGACCTGCGCGCCGCACTCTTGTTTGCCGGCCTGGGCGCGCTGGCGGTGGCCGCGGTGGCGCTGCGCGTGCCCGCCATCCGCGAGGTGCGCGAGCTGCCCAGCATCGACAGCGGCGAGCCCGAGCCCGCGCTGGGCGCCGAGGCCCAGCCGGGCCGCATCGACCCCGACTGGGCCCCCAGCAAGTGACGAAGAATGAGCGAACCCCTCCCGCATGACAACACCTGACCCCATCCTGATCAAGGTTCCCGAAGAGATCGTCACCGAGCGGCTGGTGCTGGCGGCGCCGCGCGCCGGCCTGGGCCAGGCCCTGGCGGCGGCCGTCACCGAATCGATCGAGCACCTCAAGCCCTGGATGCCCTGGGCCCAGCTCGCGCCCACGGTGGAAGACAGCGAGGCGGTGATGCGCCGCATGCAGGCCGACTTCATCCTGCGCCGCGATCTGGTCTACCAGATCTACCGCAAGGGCGAGGACGGCCGCGCCGGCCGCCTGCTGGGCGGCACCGGCCTGCATCGGCTCGATTGGGAGGTGCGTCGCTTCGAGATCGGCTACTGGATGCGCAGCAGCGCGCTCGGCCAGGGCTATGTGAGCGAGGCGGTGCAGGCGCTCACGCGCATGGCCTTCGAGAGCCTGCGCGCACGCCGGGTCGAGATCCGCATGGACGAGCTGAACCCCAAGAGCCGCGCGGTGGCGGAGCGTTGCGGCTACGAGCTCGAAGGCGTGCTGCGCCAGGACGCGCTGAATGTGAACGGCGAGCCGCGCAATACCTGCGTCTACGCCCGCCTGAGCAACACCTGACCCTCGGCAGCTGCAGCTCGTCGGTTTCTCCTGGTGCCTGTGCGTCGTCCGCCCTAGAGTGCGCCGCTTGCACCACCAGGAGGAGAGTCGATGTTGCCCATGTCCGTCATGCGAGGGTTGGCGCAGCGCTGCCTGGTGGCGCTTGCGTTCGGCTGCTGCGCTGCGCAGGCAGCGCCGGCGGCACATGCGCTCACCGAGGCCGATCTGACCAGCTATCTGGACGGCTATGTGCCGGTGGAGATGGCGCGCGCCGGGATTGCCGGGTTCGGCATCGCCGTGGTGAAGGACGGCCGCGTGCTGCTGGCGCGCGGCTACGGCATGGCCGACCGCGCCAGCACGCGCCCGGTCTCGGCACAGGACACGCTGTTCCGCATCGGCTCGGTGTCCAAGCTGTTCGGCTGGATGGCGGTGATGCAATTGCAGGAGCAGGGCAAGCTGGACCTGGACGCGGATGTGCAGCGCTATCTGGACTTCGCGCTGCGCTCACCCGAGCTGGGGCCCATCACCATGCGCCAGCTGATGACGCACCGGGCCGGCTTCGAGGAGAGCATTGCCGGCCTCTGGGCCAGCCCCGGCGAGGACATGGAGCTGCGCCACTACCTG
This sequence comes from Roseateles sp. FW301-B2, assembly GCF_058788955.1. Lineage (NCBI taxonomy): Bacteria > Pseudomonadati > Pseudomonadota > Betaproteobacteria > Burkholderiales > Sphaerotilaceae > Roseateles > Roseateles sp. FW301-B2. Next base: position 161,379 of record NZ_JBYTBE010000002.1, on the reverse strand, counting down.
CTGCAGCACCAGCCCGCGCGCATCCATGCGCCGGGCACGGTGCCGGCCTATTCCAACTATGGCGCCACCCTGGCCGCCTATGTGGTGCAGCGCCTCAGCGGCCAGCCCTTCGAACGCTATGTGAAGCAGCACCTGCTGCAGCCCCTGGGCATGGCGCACACCAGCTTCGCCCAGCCCTTGCCGGCGGCGCTCAAGCCCTTCATGTCCTCAGGCTACGAGAACGCCTCGGGCGCCGCGCGCGAGTTCGAGCTGATACGGGTCGCACCGGCCGGCGCCGCCTCGGCCAGCGTGGCCGACATGGCGCGCTTCATGCTCGCCCAGCTCGGCGGTGGTGACCTGGACGGGCAGCGCGTGCTCAGGCCCGAGAGCATGGCGGCCATGCTCGCGCCGCAATGGCGCCACCATGCCCAAGGGCCGGCGCTGGGCCTGGGCTATTACGAGGAGGATGGTTTTGGCCAGCGCGTGATCGGCCATGGCGGCGATACGCAATGGTTCCACTCCGGCATGTATTTGCTGCCCGAGCAGGGGATGGGCATCTTCATCACCCAGAACAGCCTGGGCGAGCGCAGCCTGCGCGGCGAGTTGCTGCGGCGCCTGCTGGAGCGCTACTACCCGCCCGTCGCCGTGGCAGCGGCGGTCAGCGCCCCGGATGTCAGTGTGGCCGGTCGCTACCGCAGCAGCCGGCGCATCGACACCGGCCCCTTGCGGATGGCTGGCTGGTTGGGGCAGACGCAGATCAGCCTGGATGCCGAGGGCCGCTTGCTCAGCAGCAGCCAACGCGGCACGGACGAGCAGCCGCTGCGCTTTCGCGCCTTGGGCCAGGGCGTGTGGCAGGCCGAGGCGCAGGACCCGGCGGGCCCGGGCCGGCGCCTGTTCTTTCGCAGGGGCGAGGCCAGCGGCCGCTGGGAGATGAGCGGCCGGGCAGCGGTGCAGATCGAACAGCAGCTGCCCTGGTGGGAGGATGGCCGGCTGCTGCTGGCCCTAGTCGCCTCGGCGCTGGGCCTGGCCGGCCTGAGCCTGCTGAGCTGGCCGCTGGCGGCGCTGGCGGGGGGGCGGGCGCGCCGCCACTACCGGCAGGCTCGCCCCGAGCCGCGCCTGCAGCGTGCCCGTCAGGCCTTGCGCGCGGCCTCGGCGCTGCTGCTGACGCCCTGGTTGGCGCTGGCCCTGCTGGCCCTGCCGGGTCTGGGCGACATGGCTTACCTGAGCGGCCGCGTCTTCGGCCTGGGCTTGCGTGGCGTGCAGGTGCTGGGCTGGCTGCTGCTGCCCGCGCTCTGGCTGGCCCTGCGTGGCGCGGCGCTGCAATGGCGCACGCCGGGCAGCTGGTGGTGGGCGCGGCTGCACGCCGCGCTGATGGTGCTGGCCTGCTTCGTGGCGCTGGGCCTGGGCTGCTGGGGTCAGATCTTGCTGGGGAGCTGAGCGGCGCTTGCCGCCTCAGCCCGCCGGCGAAAACTTGTCCACCGCGTCGGTGATGATGCCGTCCACGCCGTTGGCGATCAGCCATTGCGCGCTGGCCTTGTCGTTCACCGTGTAGACCAGCGCCCGCATGCCGGCGCCATGGATGCGCGCCACCGTGGCGGCATCCATCAAGTGATAGTCGGCGATCACCGCCTGGCAGCCCAGGGCCTGGGCCTCGTCCAGCCAGGCGCCGCGCAGCTTGTCCAGCAGCAGGCCGCGTGGCATCTCGGGCGCGGCCGCGCGCGCGCCGCGCAGGGCCTCGGGTTCGAAGGAACTGAAGACGGGCAGCTCGGTCCGGCCAGCCCACAGCCGAAGCACCTCGCGGCCCAGCACCTCGCCGGTCTCGAGTTCCTGCCCGGGCGTGGGCTTGATCTCGATATTGAGCGAAAAGCGATTGGCGAGGATGAAGTTGGCCAGTGCCTCCAGACTCAGCAGCGGTTCACCGGCAAACGCGCGGCTGTGCCAGCCGCCGGCGTCCAGGCGCGAGAGCTCGCTCCAGTCGCGTTCCGCGGCGCGCCCGCGCGCCGAGGTGGTGCGGTTCAGCGTGCTGTCGTGCAGCAGAAAGGGCACGCCGTCGCGGCTCAGTTTGACGTCGCACTCGAAGGCGCGGTAGCCGTGCTGGGCGCCCAGGCGGAACGCGGCCAGGGTGTTCTCCGGCGCCAGCTTGCCGGCGCCGCGGTGCGCGATCCAGAAGGGCAGCGGGAGCGCTTTTTTCATACGCGTTGCGTGCTCTGGGCGTCGAACCAGTGCAGATGCTTGGCGCTCAGCTCCAGCATCAGCGTCTCACCCACCGTGGGCGGCACGTGGGTGGCGTCGATGCGCAGGGTGAAGAGCTCGCTGCCCAGCCGCCCGTAGACCAGCCGCTCGGCACCCAGCATCTCGATCATCTCCACCGTCAGCGGCCAGCCCTGACTGGCATTCCAATGGTCCAGGTGCTCGGGCCGCAGGCCCAGGATCAGCTCGCCATCGCGCGGCGCGGCGGCCGGCAGCGGCAGGCTGATGCCGCCGACGTGGAACATCGTGCCCTCGGCGCGGCCCTTCAGCAGATTCATGGGCGGCGAGCCGATGAAGCCGGCCACGAAGGTGCTGGCCGGGCGCGCATAGACCTCCTCGGGCGTGCCGATCTGCTCCATGCGGCCGCCGTTCATCACGATCATGCGCTGGGCCAGGGTCATGGCCTCCACCTGGTCGTGGGTCACGAACAGCGAGGTCACGCCCAGCTCGCGGTGCAGCTTCTGGATCTCCAGCCGGGTCTGGGCGCGCAGCTTGGCGTCGAGGTTGGAGAGCGGCTCGTCGAACAGGAACACCTGCGGGTTGCGCACGATGGCGCGGCCCATCGCCACGCGCTGGCGCTGGCCGCCCGAGAGCGCGCGCGGCTTGCGGTCCAGCAGCTGGCTGAGCTCCAGGATCTTGGCGGCCTTGTCGACGCACGCCTTGATCTCGTCGACCGGCACCTTCTTGATCTTGAGCCCGTAGGCCATGTTGTCGAACACGCTCATATGCGGATAGAGCGCGTAGTTCTGGAACACCATGGCGATATCGCGGTCCGCCGGCTCGACCTGATTGACCACGCGTGGCCCGATCGCGATCTCGCCGCCCGAGATTTCCTCCAGCCCCGCCACCATGCGCAAGAGCGTGGACTTGCCGCAGCCCGAGGGCCCGACGATGACGATGAACTCGCCATCGGCGATCTCGGCATCCACGCCGTGGATGACCTGGTTGGCCTTGGGGCCGGTGCCGTAGCGCTTCACGACCTTGCGCAGGGAAATGCTTGCCATGTTCTTTTCTCTTTACTTCTCGGCGTCGACCAGGCCCTTGACGAACCATTTCTGCATCAGGATCACCACCAGCGCGGGCGGGATCATCGCCAGCATGGCGGTGGCCATGACGATGTTCCATTCGTTGGCCGCGTCGCCGCCGGCGATCATGCGCTTGATGCCGATCACCACCGGGTACATGTTCTCCTCGGTGGTCACCAGCAGCGGCCAGAGGTACTGGTTCCAGCCGTAGATGAACTGGATCACGAACAGGGCGGCGATGCTGGTGCTGGACAGGGGCAGCAGCACGTCCTTGAAGAAGCGCATGGGCCCGGCGCCATCGATGCGCGCAGCCTCCACCAGCTCGTCGGGCACCGTCATGAAGAACTGGCGGAACAAAAAGGTGGCGGTGGCCGAGGCGATCAGCGGGATCGTCAGGCCGGCATAGCTGTTGAGCATCTTCAGGTCCGACACTACCTGGTAGGTGGGACCGATGCGCACCTCCACCGGCAGCATCAGGGTCACGAAGATGGCCCAGAAGAAGAAGCTCTTGAAGGGGAAGCGGAAGTAGACGATCGCAAAGGCCGAGAGCAGGGAGATGGCGATCTTGCCGATCGCGATGCCCAGCGCGCACATCAGGCTCACCCACATCATGCGGCCCACCGGCGCCTTCGAGTTCCCGCCGGTGGCGCTGCCCAAGAGCGCGTCGCGGTAGTTCTCCAGCAGGTGGCTGCCGGGCGTCATCGGCATGGGGGCCTGGACGATCTCCTGCGCCGTGTGGGTGCTGGCCACGAAGGTGATGTAGAGCGGGAAGGCGACGATCAGCACCCCCAGGATCAGCACCAGATGGGAGAGCAGGGTGAGGGCGGGGCGGCGCTCGATCATGTCAGTACTGCACCTTCTTCTCGACATAACGGAACTGCAGCACCGTCAGCGTGATGACGATGAACATCAGCACCACCGACTGCGCGGCCGAGCCGCCCAGGTCCATGGCCTTGAAGCCGTCGTAGTAGACCTTGTAGACCAGGATGGCGGTGTCCTTGCCGGGGCCGCCATGGGTGGCAGCGTCGATGATGCCGAAGGTGTCGAAGAAGGCGTAGACGACGTTGATCACCAGCAGGAAGAAGGTGGTGGGCGAGAGCAGCGGGAACACGATGGTCCAGAAGCGATGCCAGGGGCTGGCGCCGTCGATGGCCGCGGCCTCGATGAGCGATTTCGGGATCGACTGCAGGCCCGCCAGGAAGAACAGGAAGTTGTAGGAGATCTGCTTCCACACCGCGGCCAGCACCACCAGGGCCATGGCATGGCGCGAGTTGAGCAGATGGTTCCACTCGAAGCCGAGCGCGCCCAGCGCGTACGAGACCACGCCGATGCTGGGCGCGAACATGAAGAGCCACAGCACGCCGGCAATCGCCGGCGCCACCGCATAGGGCCAGATCAGCAGCGTCTTGTAGACCGCCGCACCCTTCACCACCCGGTCCGCCATCACCGCCAGCAGCAGCGAGACGCTCAGCCCCAGCACCGCCACCAGGGCCGAGAACAGCGCGGTGGTCTGGAAGGACTCCAGATAGCTGGCGTCACCGAACAGCGCGCGGAAGTTCTCCAGCCCCGCCCATTCGGTGGAGGTGCCGAAGGCGTCCTGCTGCTGCATCGATTGCAGCAGCGCCTGACCCGCCGGCCAGAAGAAGAACACGCTGATCACCACCAGCTGCGGCGCCAGCAGCAGCCAGGGCAACCAGGCGGATTTGAAGAGAACGCGTTTTTCCAGGGCCATGGCTCAGGTCTTGCTCAAGCGATCACAGCTTGGCCGTCTTTTGGAACTTTTCCAGTTGCTCGTTGCCGCGCTGGATGGCCGTGTCGATGCCTTCCTTGGGCGTCTTCTTGCCGGACCAGACGTTCTCCATCTCCTCGTCGATGATGGTGCGGATCTGCACGAAGTTGCCCAGGCGCACGCCGCGCGACTTGTCGGTGGTCTTGCGGATCATCTGCGTCACCGCGACATCGGTGCCGGGGTTGGCCTTGTAGAAGCCGCTCTTCTCGGTCAGCTCGTAGGCGGCCTTGGTGACCGGCAGATAGCCGGTGCGCTTGTGGCTTTCCGAGGCCACCTCGGCCTTGGCCAGGTAGCTGAAGAAGGCCGCGATGCCCTTGTACTCGGCCGGCTTCTTGCCCGCCATCACCCACAGGCTGGCGCCGCCGATCACGGTGTTCTGCGGCGCGCCGGCCACATCGGGGTAATAGGGCAGGGGGGCGATGCCGCTGGCGAACTTGGCGTTCTTCTTGATGTTGGCGTAGAGGCCCGAGCTGCCGGTCAGCATCGCGCATTCGCCCGAGTAGAAGGTGGCGTCGCCGGTGTTGCCGCGGCCCTTGTAGACGAACAGGCCCTGCTTGGCCATGTTCGCCAGGTTCTCGATATGGCGCAGGTGCAGCGGGGTGTTGAAGGCCAGGCGCGTGTCGGTGCCGCCGAAGCCGTTGTTCTTGGTGCTGAACTCCACGTTGTGCCAGGCCGAGAAGCTCTCGAACTGGGTCCAGCTCACCCAGGTGGTGGTGAAGGGGCACTTGTGGCCGCTGGCCTTGAGCTTGGCGGCCGCCAGGGCCACCTCGGGCCAGGTGCTGGGCGGCTTGTTGGGGTCCAGGCCGGCGGCCTTGAAGGCGTCCTTGTTGTAGTGGAAGACGGTGGTCGAGCTGTTGAAGGGCATCGACAGCATCTGGCCGCTGGGTGCCGTGTAATAGCCGGCCACCGCGGGCACATAGGCATTCGGGTCGAACTTGGCGTCGCCCATCTTCATCACCTCGCCCACCGGCACGATGGCGCCCTTGCTGGCCATCATGGTGGCGGTGCCGACCTCGAACACCTGCAGGATGTGCGGCGCATTGCCGGCACGGAAGGCGGCGATCGCGGCGGTCATCGATTCGTCGTAGCTGCCCTTGAAGGCCGGCACGATCTTGACGTCCTTCTGGCTGGCGTTGAATTCGCGGGCGAGGTCGTTGACCCAGTCACCCAGGGCCCCGCTCATCGAGTGCCACCATTGGATCTCGGTTTGTGCCTGTGCGCCGACGGACAGGCTGGCGATCAGGGCCGCGGCTGCGAGCTGATGTGCTTTCATGGACGTTGATGCTCCTCTCGAATGGGAAACCAGGCAGATTAGCCGCGCATTGTGACAGTTCACCAACTGGTAAATGTCATCCCGGGGTCAGTTCTTGCCCTGAATCAGAAGGCCGGCAAAGCGCCGGCGCGGGCCAAGGGTAATCGGGCTTGCGCGGGGCGTCCATGCTGCGCTGCGGTAGGATCAACGCCCTGCGCAGTCCGGGCTGCGGCGACTCGCTCCACGCCCTGCGCGCCACCCAGGCCACAAGCCAGCGGACCTTGCCTGCTCCTCGCTCTTTCCCTGCCCCCGCCGCCATGAATGCACCGCATCCCCTGATGCCCACAGAGTCCGCTGCTGCTGCCGCCGCGCACGAGGCCCCGCGCCTGCGCGAGATTCCCTACAACTACACCTCCTTTTCCGACCGCGAGATCGTCATCCGCCTGCTCGGCGCGCGCGCCTGGGAGCTGGCCAACTCGCTGCGCGACGAGCGCCAGACCGGCCGCTCCGCCCGCATGCTCTACGAGGTGCTGGGCGATATCTGGGTGGTGCAGCGCAACCCCTATCTGCAGGACGATCTGCTCGACAACCCCAAGCGGCGCCAGCAGCTGATCGATGCCCTGAAGCACCGCCTGCACGAGGTGGAGAAGCGCCGCAATCCGGCGCTGGACCCACAGCGCGACGCCTCGGTGGGCGAACTGCTGACGCTGGCCCAGGCCGCGGTGGCGCGCTTTGCCGCCCAGTTCGACGAGGTGGCCGAACTGCGCCGGCGTGCGACCAAGGTACTGGGCAAGCACACCGCCAAGGACAACATCAAGTACGACGGGCTCTCGCGCGTCTCGCATGTCACCGACGCCACCGACTGGCGCGTCGAGTACCCCTTCGTGGTGCTGACCCCCGATAGCGAGGCCGAGATGGCCCATCTGGTGAAGGGCTGCATCGAGCTGGGCCTGACCATCATCCCGCGCGGCGGCGGCACCGGCTATACCGGCGGCGCCGTGCCCCTGGTGTGGAAGAGCGCCGTCATCAACACCGAGAAGCTCGAGGCCCTGCGCGGCGTCGAGATGCTGGAGCTGCCCGGCGTGGGCCGGCCGGTGGCCACCATCTTCAGCGAGGCCGGGGTGGTGACGCAGCGCGTCTCCGACCTGGCCGAGCAGCATGGCTATGTGTTCGCGGTGGACCCCACCAGCGCCGAGGCCTCCTGCATCGGCGGCAATGTGGCGATGAACGCCGGCGGCAAGAAGGCCGTGCTGTGGGGCACGGCGCTGGACAATCTGGCCTCCTGGAAGATGGTCACGCCGGATGCCAAGTGGCTGGAGGTCATTCGCCTCAACCACAACCTGGGCAAGATCCACGATGTCGAGATGGCCAGCTTCGAGCTGCGCTATTTCGATGCCTCGGGCAAGAAGCTGGAGCGCAGCGAGCGCCTGGACATCCCCGGCCGCACCTTCCGCAAGGAGGGCCTGGGCAAGGACGTCACCGACAAGTTCCTCGCCGGCCTGCCCGGCATCCAGAAGGAAGGCTGCGACGGCCTCATCACCAGCGCACGCTGGATCGTCCACCGCATGCCCAAGCATGTGCGCACCGTCTGCCTGGAGTTCTTCGGCAACCCGAAGGACTGCGTGCCCTCCATCGTCGACATCAAGGACTACATGTTCTCGCTGGCCACCCAGGCGGGCGGCGCGAACACCGACGCCGAGGGTGCCGGCGCCACGCCGGTGCTGCTGGCGGGCCTGGAGCATCTGGACGACCGCTATCTGAAGGCGGTGGGCTATGCCACCAAGAGCAAGCGCGGCGGCCTGCCCAAGATGGTGCTGGTGGGCGACATCGTCGGTGACGACGAGGATGCGGTGGCGCGCGCCACCTCCGAGGTGGTGCGCCTGGCCAATGGCCGCAGCGGCGAGGGCTTTGTGGCCGTCTCGGCCGATGCGCGCAAGAAGTTCTGGCTCGATCGCAAGCGCACCGCGGCGATCTCCAAGCACACCAATGCCTTCAAGGTGAACGAGGACGTGGTGATCCCGCTGGAGCGCATGGGCGAGTACACCCTGGGCATCGAGCGCATCAACATCGAGCTGAGCCTGCGCAACAAGCTGGCCCTGGTGGAGGCCCTGCAGGCCTTCTTCACGCAGGGCAAGCTGCCGCTGGGCAAGAGCGACGACGCCAGCGAGATCCCCAGCGCCGAGCTGCTGGAAGACCGCGTGCAGCAGGCGCTGGCGCTGCTGAACGAAATCGGCCACCGCTGGACGCGCTGGAAGGACGAGCTGGATCTGCCGCGCCCGGAAGAGCGCAGCTACTTCGACCAGCTGCAGGACCATTCGCTGCGCGCCTCCTGGAAGACGCAGATCTTCAAGCCGCTGCAGAGCATCTTTGCCGGCGCCGCCTTCGAGGCCATCCTGGCCGAGTGCAAGCGCATCCATGGCGAGGTGCTGAAGGGCCGCGTCTGGGTGGCCCTGCACATGCATGCCGGCGACGGCAATGTGCACACCAACATCCCGGTCAACTCCGACAACTACCAGATGCTGCAGACCGCCCATGAGGCGGTGGCGCGCATCATGAAGCTGGCGCGTTCGCTGAACGGCGTGATCTCGGGCGAGCATGGCATCGGCATCACCAAGCTAGAGTTCCTCACCGACGAGGAGCTGGCGGGCTTTGCCGGCTACAAGCAGCGCGTCGACCCTGAGGGCCGCTTCAACAAGGGCAAGCTCTTGCGTGGCGGCACCGACTATGCCGACCTGACCAACGCCTACACGCCCAGCTTCGGGCTGATGGGCCACGAGTCGCTGATCATGCAGCAGAGCGACATCGGCGCCATCGCCGACAGCGTCAAGGACTGCCTGCGCTGCGGCAAGTGCAAGCCGGTGTGTGCCACCCATGTGCCGCGCGCCAACCTGCTCTACAGCCCGCGCAACAAGATCCTCGCCACCTCGCTGCTGGTGGAGGCCTTCCTCTACGAGGAGCAGACGCGCCGCGGCGTCTCGATCAAGCATTGGGAAGAGTTCGAGGATGTGGCCGACCACTGCACGGTCTGCCACAAATGCCTGAACCCCTGCCCGGTGAAGATCGACTTCGGCGACGTCACCATGAATATGCGCAATCTGCTGCGCAAGATGGGCCAGAAGACCTGGCGCCCCGGCAATGCCGCGGCCATGTTCATGCTCAACGCCACCAACCCCGAGACCATCAAGCTGGCGCGCACCGCCATGGTGGGCGTGGGCTTCAAGGCGCAGCGCCTGGCGCATGAGCTGCTGAAGGGCTTTGCCAAGAAGCAGACCGCCGCGCCGCGCGCCAGCGTGGGCGCCGCGCCGATCAAGGAGCAGGTGATCCACTTCATCAACAAGAAGCTGCCCGGCGGCCTGCCCAAGAAGACGGCGCGCGCGCTCTTGGACATCGAGGACAAGGACTACGTCCCCATCATCCGCAACCCGGCCAGCACCACGGCCGAGACCGAGGCGGTGTTCTACTTCCCCGGCTGCGGCTCCGAGCGCCTGTTCAGCCAGGTGGGCTTGGCCACCCAGGCGATGCTCTGGCATGCCGGCGTGCAGACCGTGCTGCCGCCCGGCTATCTGTGCTGCGGCTATCCGCAGCGCGGCTCGGGCCAGTTCGACCGCGCCGAGCAGATCATCACCGACAACCGGGTGCTGTTCCATCGCGTCGCCAACACGCTCAACTACCTGGACATCAAGACCGTGGTGGTGAGCTGCGGCACCTGCTACGACCAGCTGCAGGGCTACAAGTTCGAGGACATCTTCCCGGGCTGCCGCATCGTCGACATCCACGAGTTCCTGCTCGAGAAGGGCATCAAGCTCGACTCAAGCCAGGCCTACCTCTACCACGACCCCTGCCACAGCCCGATGAAGCTGCAGGAGCCGATGAAGACGGTGAAGGCCCTGGTGGGCCCCGAGGTGGTGAAGAGCGAGCGCTGCTGCGGCGAGAGCGGCACGCTGGGCGTGACGCGCCCCGACATCTCCACCCAGGTGCGCTTCCGCAAGGAAGAGGAGCTGCGCAAGACCGAGACGATGTTGCGCGAGTCCGGCAAGGTGGCGGCGGCCGAGAACCTCAAGATCCTCACCAGCTGCCCGAGCTGCCTGCAGGGCCTGACCCGCTATGGCGGCGACCTGCAGAACGGCCTGCTGGAAGCCGACTACATCGTGGTCGAGATGGCCAACAAGATCCTGGGCGAGAGCTGGATGCCGGACTACGTGGCCAAGGCCAACAACGGCGGCATCGAGCGGGTGCTGGTCTAGCCCGGGCTAGGGCAGGGCGGCGGCAGCGGCCTCGGCGCTCAGGTAGCGCTGCACGATGCGCTGCAGGCTGCCGTCGCGGCGCATCGCCTCGATGGTGCTGTTGTAGCGCTCCACGAAGCCCGGGTCGGTGCTGCGCATGCTGAAGGCGGTGGGGGCCGGTTCGTCCGACACCATCACCTGGGTCTTGAGCAGCTTGTCGCTCAGCTTCAGGCCCGCCAGCTCGAATTCGGCGGTCAGCTCGTCGGCAATCACGCCGTCGATGCGGCCGCGCTCCAGCATCTGCCACAGGCCGTGCCGATTGCTCACCTTGCTCACGCCGCGGGCAAACACCTCATCACGCATCAGGGCGGCGTAGTCGGGCCCGTAGACCACGCCGATCTGGGCGCCCAGCCTGAAGGGGCTGCCGCGCAGCTCGAGCAGGCTCTTGAAGGGCCAGCGCGCCGCGTCGGCGCGGCGTATGTAAAGCATATTGCGCGAGTGCAGCGCCGGCGTCGAGAACCAGGCATAGGCCTCGCGCTCGGGGCGCCTGAAGGCGCCGGCCAGCACATCCAGATCGCCATGCTCCAGCTCCACCAGGGCGCGCGCGAAGGGCATCTCCACCAGCTTCACGCCGCAGCCCATGCGGCGCAGCGCCTCGACGTTGATGTCGATCTGCACGCCCCCAATCGCGCCGTCGGGCAGGCGCATGGAGAAGGGCGGGTCGTCGTTCCAGCGCAGCTTCTTCTCGCAGGCCGGCGCGGCCGCCCGGGCCAGGCCGGCCAAGCCGGTCAGCGCGAGCAGCAGGGTGGCGGCGACGGCGTGTGGGTTCATTCCGCCGCCAGTTTGCGCTCCTTGATCAGCGCATGCCAGGTCTGGGTCTCGGCCTGCACGAAGCGCGCCAGCGCGGGGGCGTCGCTGGGCGCCAGCTCCAGGCCGAAGTCTTCCAGCTTGCTGCGCACCTCGGGCAGCTGGATCGCCTTCTGCATTTCGCTGGAAAGCCGCGTCACCGCCTCGGCCGGCGTGCCCTTGGGCACGAACAGGCCCTGCCAGGCCGCCACGTCCACGTTCTTCAGGCCCAGCTCCTCGAAGGTGGGCACGTCCGGCAGCTGCGGGATGCGCTTCTTCGTCAGCACCGCCAGCGGCTTGATCTTGCCGGCGCGGATATGCGGCAGGCCGGCGGCGGTGTCGAGGATGGCCATCGGCACCACGCCGGCCATCAGGTCCTGCACCGCGAAGGCGGTGCCGCGGTAGGGGACGTGCACGATGAAGCTCTTGCTGCGGTCCTTCACCAGTTCCATCGCCAGATGGTGCGGGCTGCCGATGCCGGGCGAGGCATAGCTGTAACGGCCCGGGTTGGCCTTCACCTCGTCCAGCCACTGCTTGCCGCTGCTGAAACCGGCGCCCGGGTGCACGGTGAGGATGAGCGGGAACTTGGCCATCAGCCCCACCGGCGCCAGATCGGCCGGCGCATAGGGCAGCTTCTTGTACATGGCGCTGTTGAACACCAGCGCGCCGTTGTCGCCGCTGAGGATGGTGTAGCCATCGGCGGGCGCCTTGGCCGCGGCGTCGGTGCCTATCATGCCGCCGGCGCCGGGGCGGTTGTCGATCACCAGCGGCTGGCCCAGCTGCTTGCCGAGCTGGGGCGCGAGCTGGCGCGCCAGGAAATCCGAGCCGCCGCCGGCCGGGTAGGCCACCACCCAGCGGATCGGTTTGGCCGGCCAGGTTTCGGCTTGGCTCGCATGACCGGCCAGCGCGGCCAGGGTGGAGATGGCGATGAGACAGACACGGCGAGCAAGCATCGATGCGTTCCTTCCACGGCAGGCGGCTACAGTCGCGGCATCTTAAGCCGCCCGGAACGCCTGCCATGAGCAACACCACCCACGCCTGCCCCCTGTGTGCCGAAGTTGGCGGCCTGCTCATCGTGGAGCGTCCGCAATGGCGCGTGGTGCGCGTCGCCGACGCCGACTTCCCGGCCTTCTACCGCGTCATCTGGCAGCCGCATGTGGCCGAGTTCAGCGATCTCGACCTGGCGGCGCGCAGCGCCTGCATGGAGGTGGTCTACCGCGTCGAGCAGGTGCTGCGCCAGGCGCTCGCGCCAGCCAAGCTGAACCTCGCCAGCCTGGGCAATATGGTGCCGCATCTGCACTGGCACGTGATCGCCCGCTTCGACTGGGACAGCCATTTCCCCAACCCGATCTGGGGCGAGCGCCAGCGCACGCTGGCCACGCCCGCCGAAGCCCGGCTGCCCCTGCCGCTGGCGCAGCTGGACGACCAACTGCGCGCGGCGCTGCTGTTCACCACGCGCTGAGCCGGTCAGACTAGCAAGACCTGACCCCCGGGGTCAGGTCTTGCTACGCCTGTCTAAGTGTTTTCACCCAACGGGAAACACCTGCCTGCAAGCTCTTACAGGTGGATGCGCCTGGCGCCGCCGCGCCTTCCTACACTGCGCGCTCCCTGTTGATTTGGGCGCATACCGCACCGAAATGGGGCTGCCCCGCCGCGCCGCGATCCGGCCTGGCGAGGCGCAAGGGGCGCCGCGATCGCGGCCGCCGCCAACACAACTTTGGAGCAAACATGAGCATCTTCCTTGGCAGACAGGGCGCCCTGGCGCTGGCCCTGTGCAGCTTGATCGGCACGGCGGCGCAGGCCGGCATCTCGGCCACCCAGGTGGACCGCCCCGCGGCGGCGCGCAGCACGCAGACCGACCGCCTGATCGTCAAATACCGCGACGCCAGCCAGACCCAGCAGATCGGCGGCCTGAGCATCCAGGTGGCGCGCAGCCTCGACGGCGCCACCCTCGAGGCGCGCCTGGGCCATGCGCAGGGCCTGGCCGCGCAGGCCGGCGTGAAGCTGCAGCTGCTGCGCCAGACCGGCGTGGGCGCGCATGTCTACAAGCTCGATCGCCGCCTCAGCCTGGAGCAGGTGCAGCGCCTGGCGGCGCAGCTGCAGCAAAGCGACGCCAGCATCGAATACGCGGAGCCCGATCGCAAGGTCTATGCCCTGTTCACGCCCAACGACAGCCAGTACAACCAGCAATGGGATCTGTACGAGGCCACGGCGGGCATCCGCGCGCCCGCCGCCTGGGACCTGGCCACCGGCACGGGCGTGGTGGTGGCGGTGATCGATACCGGCATCCGCCCGCACGCCGACCTGTCGGGCCAGACCGTGGCCGGCTACGACATGATCACCCAGACCAGCATTGCCAACGACGGCAGCGGCCGTGACGGCGATGCCAGCGACCCCGGCGACTGGGTGGCCGCCGGCGAATGCGGCACCGGCGAGCCCGCCAGCAACTCCAGCTGGCATGGCACCCATGTGGCCGGCACCATCGCCGCCAAGACCAACAATGCCAGCGGCGTGGCCGGCATCGCCTTCAATGCCAAGGTGCAACCGGTGCGCGTGCTGGGCAAGTGCGGTGGCTACACCTCCGACATCGCCGACGCCATCGTCTGGGCCTCGGGCGGCAGCGTGTCCGGTGTGCCCGCCAACGCCACGCCCTCGCGCGTCATCAATATGTCGCTGGGCGGTGGCGGCGCTTGCGATACCGCCACGCAGAATGCGATCAGCAGTGCGCGCTCGCGCGGCACGGTGGTGATCGTGGCCGCCGGCAACGAGAACCAGAACGCCAGCAACTCCAACCCGGCCAATTGCGCCGGCGTGGTGGCGGTGGCCGCCACCGACCGCTATGGCGCGCGCGCCTACTACTCCAACTACGGCACCGTGGTGGATCTGGCGGCGCCGGGCGGCGATGTGCGCGCCTCGGCCAGCAACGGCATCCTCTCCACGCTGAATGCCGGCACCAGCAGCCCGGGCGCCGACAGCTACGCCTATTACCAGGGCACCTCGATGGCCACGCCGCATGTGGCCGGGGTGGCCGCGCTGATGCTCAGCGCCAAGCCCGGCGCCACGCCGGATCAGATCGAGGCGGCGCTGAAGAGCAGCGCGCGCGCCTTTCCCGGCAGCTGCAGCGGCTGCGGCAGCGGCCTGCTGGATGCGGCGGCTGCCGTCACCGCCATCAGCGGCGGCGGCCTGCCCACGCTCAACGAGACCGAGGCCAACAACAGCATGGGCGCGGCCAATGTCGTGAGCGCGCCCGCCAAGGTGAGCGGCAGCCTGTCCAGCACCGACACGGTGGACTACTTCCGCATCAGCCTGCCGGCCGGCAAGACGCTCAGCGCCACGCTCACCGCCGGCAGCAGCAGCAGCGACTACGACCTCTATCTTTACAACAGCGCCGGCAGCCAGCTGCGTGCCTCGGAGAACGCCGCCGGCCAGAGCGACAGCTTCAGCTACAGCAATACCGGCAGTAGCGCCGTGACGCTCTACGTCCGGGCGCTGCGCTACAGCGGCTCGGGCAGCTACAGCCTGACGCTCAGCTGGTAAGCCGGCCGCCGCCGTTCATTCCTTCGATCCCTCCCTTTGCCCTGCGCTGCGGCGCAGGGTTTTTTTTGTGCGTGCCTCACCACACGGTGATCGGGTCGGTGCTAACCATGCCATCGCCCGGCTTGCAGTCGAAGGCCTTGGCGAAGGCCGGCGAGTTGGACATCGGGCCCAGCACGCGGAACTTGCCGGGCGAGTGGCCGTCGGTGCGCAGCTGGTTGATGAGGAACTCGGTGCGCACCTTGCCGCGCCAGACGATGGCGTTGGAGAGGAAGAAGCGCTGCTCGGGCGTGTAGCCGTCGACCTTCTCGGTCTTGCCGCTGCGCTTGAGCGCCAGCTGCAGGCCCTCGTAGGCGATCGGCAGGCCCGACATGTCGGAGATGTTCTCGCCCAGGGTCAGCTGGCCATTGATGGCCATCTCGGGCAGCGGGCGGTAGCCGCCATACAGCGCCACCACGCGTTCGGCACGCGCCTTGTAGGCGGCGGCGTCCTCGGCGGTCCACCAGTCCTTGAGTCGGCCCTGGCCGTCGTACTGGCGGCCGCGGTCGTCGAAGTGGTGGGTGATCTCATGGCCGATCACCATGCCGATGCCGCCATAGTTCACCGCGTCGTCGGCCTTGGCGTCGAAGAAGGGTGGCTGCAGGATGCCGGCCGGGAAGGTGATCTCGTTGAGGCCGCCCGCGAAGGCGTTGACGATGTGCGGGCTGGTGAACCAGCGCTTGCGGTTGGTCGGCTGGTCCAGCTCATTCATCTGGCGCTGCGTGGCCCAGGCATTGGCGCGCAGCAGATTGCCGGCGTAGTCGTCCTTGGCCAGGCTCAGGCCCTGGTAGTCGGGCCATTGCTCCGGTGCGCCGATCTTGGGCACCATCGCGTCCAGCTTCTCCAGCGCGCGCTGCTTGGTGGGCGCGCTCATCCAGCCCAGCTCGCTGATGCGGCGTCGCATCGCGCTCTTGATGTCGGCCACCAGCGCGAGCGCGCGCTGCTGCGCCTCGGCCGGGAAGGCCTTCTGCACGAACAGCTCGCCCAGCGCCTGGCCCAGCGGCGCGCCGCCGGTGCGCCCGCCGATCGCCAGGATCACCTCCTCGTTGCGCGGCGCGGGCGCCTTCAGGCCCAGGATGGTGGCGCCGTAGTAGTCGTAATGGGCCTGGGCAAAGGCCTTGGGCAGGCGGTCGGCGCTGGCATCCAGCAGGCGCAGGCGCAGGTAGTTGCGCCAGGTCGACGCGGGCGTGCCGGCCGCCAGCTGCCCGACGCGCTTGGCGAACTCGGGCTGGCTGACGATCAGGCGTTCCACCCCACCCTTGCGCGTGGGCGTGCCGGTAAGGCCGTTCAGATAGGCCAGCCAGTCGAAGCCCGGCGCGGCCGCGGCCAGCTCGGCCGGGCTCATGGGGTTGTAGCTGGCGCGCGGATCGCGCTGCTGGGCGCGCGGCTTGGTGGCCTCGGCCAGCGCGGTCTCCAGCGCCAGCACGGCGTCCAGCGCCGCCGCGTCCAGCGGCGTGCCGGCGGCGGCCATGAGGGCCTGGGCATAGCGGCGGTAGGCGGTCTTGATGCGCTCGGCGCTCGCGCTGGTGGCGAAATAGTCGTCGCGGTCGGGCAGGCCCAGGCCGCCGGCGCCCAGGGTCAGCGCCTGGCGGGTGGGCTCCATCGGGTCGGCGCGCACAAAGCCGCCCAGCGGCGCCACCACCTGCACGCGCGCCAGCTCGGCCAATAGCACGGGCAACTGGGTGGGCAACTGCTCGGGCGTCTGCAGGGCGTCGATGCGCTGCAGCAGCGGCTGCAGCGCGCCCAGGCCGCGCGCCTCGATGGCGGCCAGATCCATGCCGCTGCTGTAATAGGCGGCCAGCAGCGCCAGGCCCGGGCTGTTCTGCGCCTTGGCATCCTGCACCAGCTCGGCCAGCGCCTTTTCCAGCAGCGCGTCGTTGGCGCGGCGCAGGTCATCGAAGCTGCCGATGCGTGGGCGATTGGCGGGCAATTCGGTGCGGGATTCCCACAGTCCGTTCACATGGCCATAGAAATCGCTGCAGGCCGGCACCTCGCTGGAGAGGCCTTTCAGGTCCAGCGCCTGGGCGCCAAGCGTGGGCAGGAAGGCCAGCAGCAGGCCGGCGACGAGAGGGGCGGGGCGAAGCATTTTGTGCATCTGGGGTTCTGGTCAGAGGAGAGCGGTGCGGGCACCCTAGACCAGATCGGGCTCGGCAACCAGAGGTGATGCCCCGGCTACACTGGCGCCATGGCCGGCCTGAACCGCAATTCCCCCAAGCCCACCGAGCTCACCGTGCACCAGCAGTCGCGGGTGCTCGAGGTGGCGTTCGACGATGGCGCGCGCTTTCGCATCCCCTTCGAGCTGATGCGCGTCTACAGCCCCTCTGCCGAGGTGAAGGGCCATGGCCCCGGCCAGGAGACCCTGCAGACCGGCAAGCGCCTGGTGGGCATCGATGCGCTGGAGCCGGTGGGCCATTACGCCGTGCAGCCGCGTTTTTCCGACGGCCACGACAGCGGCATCTTCTCCTGGGACTATCTGTACGAGCTGGGCGCCAATGCCGCGCAGCTCTGGCGCGATTACGAGGCCCGCCTGGCTGCCGCCTGCGTGGATCGCGATGCGCCGATGCCTGGCAAGGCCGCCGCCCACGGCGGCAGCTGCGGCCACCACCATTGACGAATATTTGAAGGCCCCATCATGAGCAGCACCCATTTCGGCTTCCAGACCGTCGACGAGCGCGAGAAGGCCAGCCGCGTGCGCGGCGTGTTCGATTCCGTGGCCTCGCGCTACGACATCATGAACGACCTCATGTCCATGGGCATGCACCGCGCCTGGAAGGCCTACACCGTGGCGGTGGCCAACCTCAAGCCCGGCGAGCGCGCGCTCGACATCGCCGGCGGCACCGGCGACCTCGCCAAGGCCTTCGCCGCCAAGGTCGGCGAGACCGGCATGGTGGTGCACACCGACATCAACGAGGCGATGCTGCGCCAGGGCCGCGACCGCCTGCTCAACGAGGGCGTGGTGCTGCCCACCAACCTCTGCGATGCCGAGGCGCTGCCCTACAAGGATGCCAGCTTCGATCTCGTCAGCGTGGCCTTCGGCCTGCGCAACATGACGCACAAGGACCGCGCGCTGGCCGAGATGTGCCGCGTGCTCAAGCCGGGCGGGCGCCTGCTGGTGCTGGAGTTCTCCAAGGTGGCCGAGCCCTTGCAGAAGCCCTACGACTGGTACTCCTTCAAGATCCTGCCGCGCCTGGGTCAATGGATCGCCGGCGATGCCGAGAGCTACCGCTATCTGGCCGAGTCGATCCGCATGCACCCCGATCAGGCCACCCTCAAGGCCATGATGAAGACGGCCGGCTTCGGCCATGTGGACGTGCACAACCTCAGCGGCGGCATCGTCGCGCTGCACGCCGGCATCAAATGCTGACAGGCGCAGCTCCGAGGCCTGCCTCCTAGGGTTTCTTCCCCCCGCGTTTGAGCGCCAACGAGCCGCTCGCGTGCCCCAATTGGGGCTATGGTTTGCGCTATCCCTGCGCTGGCAGGGGGTCACGTCTTGCGCCTGCGGGCGAGCCGCCGCTTTTCGTAACGCGCTGACGCCTTAGGGGGGTCAACTGTCATTTCGCAAAGCTACACTCGCTGGCCGAAGACGGACCGGGTGCTGCCTGTGCTTGTGCGCGGGCGGCCGTGCAGGGTTGGGGAGAGCCGGGCACAGCGATGATCACTGTGATGTTGGTGGCTCTGGGTCCTTTGGAATACAGAAAGTCAAAGCAATGAACTTGATGATGAAGAAGCAGGGCGCGGCGGGTCTGCGCGTGGCCGTGATCGCAGCGGCCGCCCTCACGCTGGTGCTGGCCGGCTGCGGCGACAAGAAGGGCGGCGACAAGGCCTCCCAGACCGCCGCCAAGGTGAACAAGGAAGAGATCACCGTTCATCAAATCAACTTCGTGCTGCAGCGCCAGCAAGGCCTCAAGCCCGAGCAGGCCGAAGCCGCCTCGCGCCAGGTGCTGGAGCGCCTGATCGAGCAGGAGCTGGCGGTGCAGAAGGCGCAGGACCTCAAGCTCGATCGCGACCCCCGCGTGGTGCAGCAGATAGAGGCCGCCAAGCGCGAGATCCTGGCCCGCGCCTATGTCGAGCGCACCGGTGAGGCGGTGGCCAAGCCCACCGCCGAAGAGATCGCCGCCTACTACAGCGCCAAGCCTGCGCTCTTCAAGGAGCGCCGCCTCTACAGCCTGCAGGAAATCGCCATCGAGGCCAAGCCCGATCAGCTCGAGACCCTGCGCAGCAAGCTGCAGGCCGCCAAGAACATGGGCGAGTTCGTCGAGTTCCTGAAGGCCAACGAATTCCGCTTCACCGGCAACCAGGCCGTGCGCGCCGCCGAGCAGCTGCCGCTCGCCAGCCTCGACCGCATCGCCGCGATGAAGGATGGCGACTCCGTCATCAGCCAGGGCCCCAACGGCCTGCAGGTGCTGTTCCTGGTGGGCTCGCGCAGCCAGCCGGTCGGCGAGGACCAGGCGCGCCCCGCGATCGAGCAGTTCCTCACCAACCAGCGCAAGAGCGAGCTGGTGCAGAAGGACATGAAGGCCCTGCGCGAGGCCGCCAAGATCGAGTACGTCGGCAAGTTTGCCGAGGGCGCGCCCGGCGCGCCCGGCGCGCCCGGCGCGGCCCCGGCTGCCGAGGCCACGCCGGCGGCCTCCGTCGCAGCGCCCGCACCCGCACCGGCCGCCAGCGGCCTGGACGCCTCCGCCATCTCCAAGGGAATGGGCCTGAAGAAATGATCGCCAGCCACGTCAAGCACACGCAGCGCCTCGGCGCATGCCTCGCGCTGGTCGGCGCCTTGTCGACCGGCGTTTTTTCTGCCGGCAGCGCGCTCGCGCAGGCCGCCACCACCGCCACGGCCGAATACCGCCTGGGTTCCGGTGACGTGCTGCGGATCAGCGTCTACCAGAATCAAGACCTGACCCTCGAGACGCGCGTCTCCGAGGCCGGCGTGCTGACCTTCCCGCTGCTGGGCACCATCCGCATCGGCGGCCTCTCGGTCACCCAGGCCGAGGCGCTGATCGCCGACGGCCTGCGCAAGGGCAACTTCGTCAAGAACCCGCAGGTCACCATCGTGGTGCTGCAGGTCAAGGGCAACCAGGCCAGCGTGCTGGGCCAGGTGAACCGCCCCGGCCGCTATCCGCTGGAGCTGGCCGACACGCGCCTGACCGACCTGCTGGCCAATGCCGGTGGCGTGGCCGGCACCGGCGGCGAGACCCTGGTGCTGACCGGCACCCGCAACGGCCAGCCCTACCGCACCGAGATCGACCTGCCCGCCATCTTCGCCCCCGGCGGCCGCGGCCAGGACGTGGTGATCCAGAACGGCGACGTGCTGTGGGTCGACCGCGCCCCGATGGTCTACATCTACGGCGAAGTGCAGCGCCCCGGCCCGATGCGGCTGGAGCGCGGCATGACCCTGATGCAGAGCCTGGCCACCGGCGGTGGCATCAACCAGCGCGGTACCGAGAAGGGCATCCGCGTGCACCGCAAGGGCAGCGACGGCAAGGTCCAGGTCATTCAGCCGGCGATGGACGAGCAGCTGAAGGATGGTGACGTGGTGTACGTCAAAGAGAGCTTGTTCTAAGCCGAGGTCAGCATGTCATTCGCACAGTTTCTGTCTATCCTCCGGGCGCGCTGGAAGATCTCTTCCGCGATCTTCCTGACCATGTTGTTGGTGACCCTGATCGTGAGCCTGGTGCTCCCGAAGAAGTACACAGCGGTCGCCTCGGTGGTGCTGGACGTCAAGCCCGATCCGCTGAGTGCCGTGCTCTACTCGGGCGGCCCCAACCAGAGCCTGATTGCCACCCAGATCGACGTCATCACCAGCGATCGCGTGGCCTACCGCGTGGTGCGTAACCTCAAGCTGACCGAGAATGCCACCATTCGCGATCAGTGGCAGGACGACACACAGGGTGAGGGCACTATCGAGCAGTGGCTGAGCGACACCTTTCAGAAGAACCTCGACGTCAAGCCCTCGCGCGAGTCGAATGTGATCAGCGTGGCCTACAAGGCGCCGGATCCACGTTTCGCCGCGGCGCTGGCGAACGCCTTTGTGCAGGCCTATCTCGAAACCAATCTTGAGTTGCGTGTCGAGCCCGCCAAGCAGTACTCGGCCTTCTTCGACGTGCGGGCCAAGGAAGCGCGGGATGTGCTGGAGAAGGCGCAGTCGCAGCTGTCCGAGTTCCAGAAGGAAAAGGGCATCATCGCTTCCGACGAGCGCCTGGACGTTGAGAACGGCCGCTTGAACGAACTTTCTAGCCAATATGTGGCTCTGCAGGCGCAGGCCAGCGAGTCGGGCAGCCGCCAGGCTGCCGCCCGTGGCGGCTCGGCCGATCGCATCCAGGAAGTGCTGGCCAACCCGCTCATCGCCAGCCTGAAGGCCGACCAAGCGCGCGCCGAGGCGCGTCTGCAGGAATTGAACGCCAAGTTGGGCGACAACCACCCCCAGGTGCTCGAACTCAAGGCCAATCTGGCCGAGTTGCGCAAGCGTGTCGACGCCGAGACCAGCAAGGTGACCGGCGGCGTGTCGGTGGCGAATTCGATCAACCAGCAGCGCGTGAATGAACTGCGTGCCTCGCTGGCGGCTCAGCGCAACAAGGTGCTGCAAATGAAGGCCGTGCGCGACGAAGGCTCGGTGCTGCTGCGCGATGTCGAGAATGCCCAGCGCAGTTACGACCTGATCATGCAGCGCCTCAACCAGACCACCCTGGAGAGCCAGGCCAATCAGAGCAACGTCTCGGTATTGACGCCGGCTGTGGCGCCAGTGCAGGCCACCACTCCCCGCCTGGGCCTGAACATGGCGCTGGCGGTGTTCGTTGGCGGTCTGTTGGCACTTGGTGTGGCCATCATCCTCGAGATGAACGATCGTCGCGTACGCAGCGCCGAAGACATCGTGCAGGCGGTGGCCTTGCCCATCATCGGCACCATGCCTCGCCCCACGGCGAAGCGGCTCTTTGGTCGCACGGCCAAGGCCAATCTGATGCAAAGCCGTTTGCTTGGGCCGAACACCGGCTCGGGCGCGAGTGCTTGAACATGCACGCCGACACAGCAGAGGATTCCAAGACCGTGAGCACAGAACAAGCAGCGACGACCATCCAAGGTCGCACCATCGGTGACATCATCCGAGACGCCCGCAGCCTGAGCGCTGCGGAAGTCGAGAAGGTGCTGGTCTATCAACGCGAGCGTGGCGTGCGCTTCGGCGAGGCAGCGGTGGCGCTTGGGCTTGCCAGCGAAGACGATGTGCTGAGCGCATTGGCGCAGCAGTTCCACTATCCCTTGGCCACGGCCGAGCGGCGCGTGTCCAGCCCCGAACTGGTGGCCCTGAACCAACCCTTCTCCGTGCAGGCCGAGGCTATTCGTGCCACCCGCAGCCAGGTAACCATGCGCCTGAACGGCGCTGTCGGGCCGCGTACTGCATTGGCGGTAATCAGTCCGCAAGGTGGCGATGGCAAAACCTATCTGGCGGCCAATCTGGCGGTTGCGCTGGCCCAGTTGGGCGGCCGCACCTTGCTGGTGGATGCCGATCTGCGCTCGCCACGCCAGCATGAGGTGTTCCGGGTCTCAAACGCCGCCGGTCTCACCACGATTCTTTCTGGCCGAACCGAGGCGCAGGTGATTCAGCATGTTGAGGGCGTGCCCAGCCTGTTCGTCCTGCCCGCTGGCGCCATCCCGCCCAATCCCCTCGAGCTGATCGAACGTCCTGCTTTCGGACTGTTGATGCGGGAACTGAGCTCCAAGTTCGACCACGTCATCGTTGACACTGCGGCTGCTGCTGTTGGCGCGGATGGTTGCGTGGTTGCGGCCAAGTGCGGTGCGGCCCTGGTCGTGGCCCGCAAAGACGCGTGCAAGTACGACGAATTGCAGGATCTGGTGGCCAGCCTCTCAGGCAGCTCGGTGAAGCTGCTTGGCGCCGTGATGAACGAATTCTGATCCAGTGAGCAGGCTGGATGTCAGCACCCCTATGTCGAGCAGCGTCACGCCAACATGGCTACCCCGAGGCCTGGATCTGCCGGCAGCCCTGCTGGTGTTCGGCGCCTTGCTGGCCATGTATGGGCCAGTCTATGTCGAGCTGAGTCAGAGCATCTGGCGCACCGATGAGCAGGGCCATGGCCCCATCATCTTTGCCGTCAGCCTGTGGCTCCTGTTTGCAGCTCGCCATCGTCTGGTCGAACTGGAGGACAGGCCGGCGCCGCTGTCTGGCTATGCCTTGCTGGTGTTTGCCTGTCTGCTGTTCGCGGTGGGCTGGTCGCAGGACATCTGGATCTTCGACATGGGCTCGCAGATCCTGGTGCTTGCCGGGCTGGCACTGATCTTCAAAGGGTGGGGCGGCCTGCGCCTGATCTGGTTCCCGCTGTTCTTCCTGCTCTTCATGGTGCCGCTGCCCGAGTCCCTGGTAGCTGCCGTCACCGCACCTCTCAAATCGGCGGTGTCGGCGGTGGCGAGTGCCTTGCTGTACCACATGGGCTACCCGGTGGGGCGCTCGGGTGTCACGCTGACCGTCGGGCAATACCAGTTGCTGGTGGCCGACGCCTGTGCCGGCCTGAATTCGATGTTCACGCTTGAGGCGCTGGGCATGCTTTACATGAACCTGATGAAGTACACCTCGGCAGGCCGCAATATTGCTCTCGCCCTGGCGCTGGTGCCAATCGCCTTTGTGGCCAATATCTGTCGCGTGATGATCCTGGTGCTGGTGACTTACTACTTCGGCGATGAAGCCGGCCAGGGTTTTGTGCATGGCTTCGCCGGCATGGTGCTGTTCATGCTGGCACTCGGCATGATGCTGGTGATGGACAAGCTGCTGGGATTGTTCTTCCGGGCTGAGCGGGGCGTCCGGCAATGAAGCGTCTGCGCCTACATGCGGTCGCGGTGGCGATCTGCCTGGTGTCGGCCGCTGTGCTGGGCCATGTGGCTCGGCCCACCATTCATCTGGCCGATCAGCAGCAAAAGCTCGATCTGGAGCTCACTTTCCCCAAGCGCATCGGCGCCTGGGTGGAAGACGAGCGCCAGCCGGTCGGCATCGTCTCGCCCGATCTCAAGGCGATTCTCGAGAAGCTCTACGCGCAGACGCTTAGCCGCACCTATGTGAATGCCGACGGCACGCGCATCATGCTGTCGGTGGCCTACGGTGGTGACCAGTCCGATGCCACTCGTGCGCATCGCCCCGATGTCTGCTATCCGGCGCAAGGTTTCGATATCGTTTCGAGTGTCAATGCCGAAGTGGCCCTGCCCGGCGGTGGCCTGCCTGTGCGCCGCATGGTGGCAAAGCTGGGTGGCCGTATCGAGCCCGTGACCTTCTGGTTGGCGGTGGGCGAATACGCGGTGGTTTCTGGGCAGGAGCAGAAGCTGGCGCAACTGCGCTATGGGCTGCGCGGCATCATTCCGGATGGCATGCTGGTGCGTGTCTCCAGCATCAATGCCGATGACAAACAGGCCTATGCCCAGCAAGCCCAGTTTATTGCCGACCTCAAGCAGTCCATGGCCCCGGGCCTGGTGCCGCGGGTGTTCGGTAGCAAGTTGAAGAGTTGAAGGGAAGTTCCGTGACACCAGCTACAAAGAAAATTGCGTTGATCACCGGCGTGACAGGCCAGGATGGCGCCTACCTGGCCGAGCTGCTGCTGAACAAGGGCTACGAGGTGCATGGCATCAAGCGCCGCGCCTCCTCGTTCAACACCGACCGCATCGACCACCTCTACCAGGATCCGCATGTCGACCACCAGAGCTTCAAGCTCCACTATGGCGACCTGACCGACAGCACCAACCTGATCCGCATCATCCAGCAGGTGCAGCCCGACGAGATCTACAACCTCGCCGCCATGAGCCATGTGGCGGTGAGCTTCGAGACGCCCGAGTACACCGCCAATGCCGATGGCATCGGCACGCTGCGCATCCTGGAGGCGATCCGCATCCTCGGCCTGGAGAAGAAGACGCGCTTCTACCAGGCCAGCACCAGCGAGCTCTACGGCCTGGTGCAGGAAACCCCGCAGAAGGAGACCACGCCCTTCTACCCGCGCAGCCCCTACGCGGTGGCCAAGCTGTATGCCTACTGGATCACGGTGAACTACCGCGAGGCCTACGGCATGTATGCCTGCAACGGCATCCTCTTCAATCACGAGAGCCCGATCCGCGGCGAGACCTTCGTGACGCGCAAGATCACGCGCGCCATCGCGCGCATCGCGCTGGGCCTGCAGGACTGCCTCTACCTCGGCAATATGAGCGCGCTGCGCGATTGGGGCCATGCGCGCGACTACGTCGAGATGCAATGGCTGATGCTGCAGCAGCAGCAGCCCGAGGACTTCGTCATCGCCACCGGCGTGCAATACAGCGTGCGCCAGTTCGTCGAGTTCGCTGCCGCCGAGCTGGGCATCACGGTTGCCTTCGAGGGCGAGGGCGCGGCCGAGATCGGCCGCGTGGCGGCGGTGACGGGCGACAAGGCCAAATGCAAGGTGGGCGAGGTGATCGTCAAGGTCGACCCGCGCTACTTCCGCCCCACCGAGGTCGAGACCCTGCTGGGCGACCCCAGCAAGGCCAAGGAAAAGCTGGGCTGGACGCCCAAGACCACGCTGCGCGAGCTGGTGAGCGAGATGGTGCTGGCCGACTACACCGCCGCGCGCCGCGACAGCCTCGTCAAGCTCGCCGGCTTCCAGGCCTACGACTACAACGAGTGAGCGCGGCCGTGCAGATGCAAGCAGACAGCAAGAGCGCCAAGATCTTCGTCACCGGCCATCGCGGCATGGTGGGCTCGGCCCTGGTGCGCCGGCTGCAGCGCGGCGGCTACACCAGCATCGTCACCGCCGCTCGCGCCGAGCTGGACCTGCTGGATCAACGCGCCGTGCAGGCGTGGCTGGCGCGCGAGCAGCCCGACTACATCTTCATTGCGGCGGCCAAGGTGGGTGGCATCCAGGCCAACAACGTCTATCGTGCCGACTTCCTGTATCAGAACCTCATGATCGAGGCCAATCTGATCCATGGCGCGCATCTGGCGGGTGTGCAGCGCCTGATGTTCCTCGGCTCCAGCTGCATCTACCCCAAGCTGGCGCCGCAGCCGCTGCGGGAAGACTATCTGCTGACCGGCCCGCTGGAGACCACCAACGAGCCCTACGCGATCGCCAAGATCGCCGGCATCAAGCTCTGCGAGGCCTACAACGCCCAGTACGGCCGCCAGTACATCAGCGTGATGCCCACCAATCTCTACGGGCCCAACGACAACTACGACCTCGCCAGCAGCCATGTGCTGCCGGCGCTGATACGCAAGGCCCATGAGGCCAAGCTGGCGGGCCAGCCGAGCCTGGTGGTGTGGGGCTCCGGCACACCGCTGCGCGAGTTCCTCTACGTGGACGACCTGGCCGATGCCTGCGTGTATCTGATGGAGCGTGGCTACGACGGCAGCCTGCTCAATATCGGCACCGGCAGCGACCTCAGCATCCGCGAGCTGGCGCAAGCCGTACAGCGCGTGGTGGGCTTCACGGGCGAGCTGGTGTTCGACGCCAGCAAACCCGATGGCACGCCGCGCAAACTGATGGACGTGAGCCGGCTCGCCGCCCTGGGCTGGATCGCCAGCACCGCGCTGGAAGACGGTGTGCGCCTGGCCTATGCCGACTACCTGAGCCGTACGGCGGATTGAGCTGACATCATGATGCAAGCAGGCAAACGCAAGTTCGAGTGGCCGGCCCTCCTGCTTGGCACCGGGCTGGTCCTGATGGCCATGCTGTTGGCGGCGGTCAATGCCGCCATTGGCCCCTATGCGGCCTTGCCCTACTTGGGCCTGGCTGCACTGGTGGTGTTCTTTGTGCTGCCGCTCGATGTGCTGATGTTGCTTGCCTTTGTGGCTGCCAGCGTCGTGGCGGGCGTGATTGACTACTTTGCCCATGTCCAGCAAGCCTTCTGGCTGCCCTACCTGATGGGCCTGCTGTTCGCCTTCCGCGCCCTGCTCGAGCGTTTGCGGCCCGTGCCCGCGGCGCAGCGCCTGGCCGAAGGCGGGCGGCGCAGCCAGCCGGGCCCGCGCGGGCCGCGCCTGCTCACGGTGCTGGCCATCGCCTATCTGGCCACCGGCCTGTTTGCCACCGCCGTGGCCTTGCCCTCGTTTGGCCAGGTGTTCGTGGCGGCCAAGAATTATTGGTTCATGTGGGGCGTGCTGCTGGTGGTGATCTGGTGTGCGCTGCCCGAGCGCGCCAGCCGCTGGTTCTGGAATGCGGTGATCGTGGTGGCCTGCCTGCAATGGCCGGTGGCGGCCTACCAGCGCTTTGTCATTGCGGCCAAGCGCAACGACGCCGCAGCTTGGGATGCCGTGGTCGGGACTCTGGGAGGCAACCCCGAGAGCGGCGGCCACAGCGCCGCCATGGCGCTGCTGCTGTGCCTGGCGATGGCAGCGCTGTTCTGGCGCATGCGCGAGCGACGCCTGCATCCGCTCTGGGGCGGCCTGCTGGTGCTGATGTGCATGGCGCCCATCGCCATGGCCGAGGTCAAGGCTGCCTTCGTCTGGCTGGCCCTGGTGTTCCTGCTGTTGTTTGCGCGCCAGGTGTTGCGCCAGCCGGTGCGCGCGGTGCTGACGCTGGTGATGGGCGGCACCCTGCTGCTCGGTATCGGTTGGGTCTACAAGACTGCCTTCTATGAGGCGCGTGGCGGCAGCCAGACACTTGAGCAGATCTACGACAAGCAGCTGAAATACGCCTTCGACCCCGACGAGTACCGTGCTGAGTATGGCCGCTTGGGCCGGGTGGCCGCCCTGAAGTTCTGGTGGCAGCGGCACGATCTCGGCAGCGATGCCTTGCACTTCTTCGTGGGGCACGGCCTGGGCGCAAGCCGTGGCTCCAGCCTGCTGGGCATGGGCGATGAAGCGCGCAAGTACACGATTGCGCTGGACACGACGGGGGCGAGTACCTTGCTTTGGGATAGCGGGCTCGTCGGCACACTGTCATTCCTTGCAATGCTGTCGCTTGCTGCCCTCATGGGCGTAAGGCTAAGTGGTCATGGCGGTCTGACGGCAGCGCAGCGCGAAACTGCTTTTCTGGCCGGCAGTTTGTTGGGAATGGCGGCCCTCGGTGTGATCTACAACCGCGATGCCGTGGATACGCCGGTGGTTCAGTTGCTGGTGTTCTTTTCCATGGGACAAGTTGTGCTGTTGCGGCGATTGGGCTATCGCGCCAGCGCTGCGCTCGCCACACCTTCGATCATGGCCATGTCTGCTGCGGAGTCCGGCCTGAGTACACCGCGAGGCGGGTAGCCGCATGAGTGCCGGTTCGCATCCCGGGGGCGCGCAACCATTCAGCGTGGCGCGCCTTCGCAGCGGAATGCTCTTCTTCGCGGTGGGGAAACTGGCGGCCGGCCTGGTCGGGCTGAGCTGGTTGCTTGTCCTTGTTCGAGTGCTGGATGTGCCTTCCTACGGCGCGTACATCGTCCTCATCGCGCTGCTGGAAATTGCGCTGTTGGTCAGCAATGCTGGCGTGTTTGCATTCGCTCAGCGCTATCTGACCGAGGCGCGGCTTCCCCAGAACTTGCACAAGCTCACGACGTTGGTGTGGTGGTCTTTGGCCTATCGCATGCTGACGCTAGCCGCTGTTGCCGTCGCCCTGTCAGGGTGCGCGCAGCTGGCTGCCAATGCGTTGGGGCAACCGATACTTGGCGAGGCACTGCCTCTGTATGCCGGCGTTGTCTTCGCGGAAGGTTCTGCCCGCTATCTGGAGCTGGTATTTGAATCGCTGCTTGAGCAGGGCCGGGCGCAGATCTGCGCAATCGCCAGAAATGGCATGCGCTTGCTGGTGGTCGTAGCGCTGTGGCATTGGCACGGTGAGCTCAAGCTTGCCGATGTCATCGCGGTTGAGCTTGCTAGCTTCAGTCTCGGCCTGCTGCTCGGCATCTGGTTGATGCACGGCGCTCATCGAGCGCGCTTGCATTCATTGGGGGCAAGGCAGGCCGTCAACGAACCCGTAGGGGTGAGGGCCTCTGACTTCGGGTTGAGCCGGCTTCTGCCATTTGCGCTGCCGCTCTATCTGGCGCAGTGCATGACCCAGCTCTACAGCCCCGACGCCATCAAGCTCATCGTCAGTCGGTTGTTGGGTGCAGCAGAGGCTGCGAGCTTTGGTTTCGCGCACGCAGTCAGTTTTGTGCTGCAGCGGTACTTGCCGGCGAATCTGCTGCTGGGCCTCGTCCGGCCGATGTTGGTGGCGCGGCAGCAGCAGCCGGGCAACACTCAGCAGTTGAATGAGGTAGGCAATTTGGTCTTGAAGATCAATCTGCTGTTGCTGCTGCCGTTGGCTGCGCTGTTTGCGGTGGCCGGCGGCGCGTTCACCGACTGGCTGTCTGGCGGGCGCTACCCGGATGCGGGGCTGACCCTGTTCTTGCTTACCTTGCTGTTGATCCTCAACGGCACCCATCTGGTGCTGTCGATGCTGGCCACCACCATGGAAAACAGTCGCGCGGTGCTTTGGGGCACCGTGGTGTCGGTGCCTGGCGTGTTGCTGGGGGTGGCACTGGCCCCACGGCTTGGCTCCACTGCCATGGTGCTGGGCCTGTGGACCAGTGAGATCCTTTGGTGCAGTTTTACCTTGATGCTGCTGCGTCGCAGCGGCTTTGGCTTTCGTATCGATGGGCTGGCTTGGGGCAAGCTGCTAGCGGCCGCCGCGTTGGCGGCGTTTGCCGCATGGTTGCTGGACCTCTGGGTAGGCACGCATGGCCGTGCAAGCCTGTTGCTTGCGGTGCCGGTGGTGCTGATTTTCTATGCGGGCGCGGCGTGGGTAAGCCAGCCATTTTCCGCCGCCGAGCGGGTGCTGATATGGCGGATGCTGCCACAGCGCTTGGGCGGCAAGCGTGCGACGGTCGATTCGGTACATCCCGATTGAGACGCTTTCAAAGACATCACGACATGAAGTTCTATCTTGCCGGTCAGCAGAATTTTGGCAATCGCGGCTGCGAGGCCCTGGTGCGCTCCGTCATCGGTATCGTGCGGGAGCGTTTTCCTGGCGCCGAGTTCATGGTGCCAACGCTGGATGCAGCTCGCGACGGGCGTCAATGGCCAGGCATGTCGGCCCAGGGCGGTCAGTTCGTACCGGCTCCGCCGCGACCGGCTTCGATCAAATGGTGGAACCGGGCCATTACCCGTCTGCCGGCTCTGCTGCCGCTCTGGGAGCCGCGCTACACGCCAAGCCCGGAGGTGTCGGCCGACTTCGCTCAATGCGATGCCGTGCTGATGATCGGTGGCGATGTGATCTCGCTCGACTACGGACCGGGTTCGCTGTTCATCTGGAGCGGCCTGATGGATGCGGCTCGCCGCGCAGGCAAGCCGACCATGCTTTTTGCCGCCTCCGTGGGGCCCTTCACGGCGGATCCCGTGATCGAGCGCTACATGGTCAAGCACCTGAAGCGCTACTCGGCGATTACCGTGCGCGAGACAGCCAGCTTGCGCTATTTGCAGGGCCTGGGCCTGAGCAACGCGACGCTCGTGGCCGACCCCGCCTTCCGCCTTGAGCCTGAACCCACCGAACTGCCGGCTCCTTATGCCGGCGCCACGGATGGTGTGCTCGCCTTCAACGTGAGCCCGCTGATCGCGCAAGGTTGGGAGCGGCAGAACCCGGGCGGCTCCCTGTTCGGCGAATGCTCAGCCTTCATCACACGCGTGCTCAGCGAGACTTCATTGCGAGTGGCACTATTGCCGCACGTCGATCCACTCGACGGCAATGCCGAGAACAGTGACTCGGCCTACATGGCCAAGTTGCTCGCAGCCTGTGGTGGCGCAAGCGAACGCTTGGCCCTCGTGCCGCGCGGCTACAACGCCGCCCAACTCAAGGCCATCGTAGGCGCCAGCCGCTTCCTCATTGCCGCGCGCACCCACGCAACGGTGGCTGGCTGGTCGCAGCAGGTGCCCACCATCTCGATCGCCTACAGCATCAAGGCCAAGGGCCTGAACCAGGATCTGTTCGACACGCTGGACTACGTGCTCGACACGCCCAAAGTGTCGCGCGCGACTCTGTGGGCTTCGTTCAGCTTGCTGCGCGAGCGCGAATCAGCGCTGCATGAGCATTTGGCGCAGCGCATCCCGGTGTGGCGTCGCAATGCGGGCGGCAGTGCCGACGCGCTTGCCGGTGCCTTGCAGAAGCCATGACCATGGGCGTTTGCGAACTCACCATCGTCATCAAGGCCTTGAACGAGGAGCGCAACATCGAGCGCACGGTGGCGACTGCGCGCGCAGCCGCGGCAGGCATCTCTGCGCAGATTCTGCTGGCCGACTCGCTCTCGGACGACCGGACAGTGGAGCTTGCGCTGGCGCAGGGCGCCGAGGTGGTGCAACTGCTGCACAAGCGTGATCGCTCCTGCGGGGTGGGCGCGCAGCTGGGTTTTCAGCACGCACGTGGGCGACTGATCCTGCTGATCGACGGCGATATGGAGCTGCAGCGCGACTGGCTGCTGGCCGCCATGCAACGCCTGGATGTCGATCCCGGCCTGGCTGGCGTTGGTGGGCTGATCGAGGACATGAATTTCGACAATATCGAGTTCCGTGCGCGCAAGCAGCGTGATCCAAGGGACATGAAGCCGGGCCCGGTGGATCGGCTCAACGGCGGCGGGCTGTTTCGCCGCGAGGCGATTGAGGCAGTGGGCTACTTCACCAACCGCAATCTGCACTCCTGCGAAGAGCTTGAACTTGCTTTGCGCCTCACGGCGGCGGGCTGGCGCATGGAGCGGCTAGGCTTGGTGGCCGTGCGTCATTACGGTCATACCGATCCGCTCTGGATCTTGGTGCGCAAGCGCTGGCGCTCGGGCTATGTGAATGGCGCTGGCGAATTGCTTCGTGCCAGTCTCGGCACGCCCTGGTTCGGATCAGCGCTGAAGGGTGTGCGCAAGCTGATGGTGGTGCTGGGTTGGTGGCTCGTGTTGCTGATGCTGGCGTTCGGCTCATTGGCGAAACTGGTCACGGTTTGGGTGTTTGTGGCAGCCTTGCTTTCGCCACCTCTGCTCATGGCGTTGAAGAAGCGCAGCTTGGTCATGGGCTGCTACGCGGTGCTTTCTTGGTGTGTTGACCTTGCGGGTTTGTTGCGGGGCGTGGTCAAGCCTCAGATCGATCCGGCGTTGCCCGTGGCCAGCCAAGTGCTCGCCAGCGACGTGAGTGACAGTTAATGTTTAGCGCAAACGCCCGGCTTGCTACCTGGGCTGCGGCGTGGGCCTGCTTTAGCTCGGGCGCAGCCTGGTCAGCTGATGTTCAGTGGGTCAGCCTGCCCAGCACTTCGATCGAGGTCACCGGCAGCAACAACCCCCTGGACTTCAGCGCCCTCAACGCCGACGGCGCCGCCGGCAAATATGGTTGGGCCCGCGTGGTGGGCGAGGGCCACATCGGTTTCGAGCAGCGTGCCACGCCGACGCGCTTTCTGTGCGCCTCGATGGCGCTCTCCGGGCTCAGCGGCGGCTTGCCGAGCAAGCGCGATGCGCCGCGGTTGGTGGAGGCGCTGCGGCGCAGTGCCTACAACCTGGTGCGGCTGCATTTCGTCGACGCCCACCTGATGGCCGGGCGCAAGGGTGATTTCGATTTTGATCCCGAGCAGTTGGACCGTTTGCACTTCCTGCTCGCCCAACTTAAGCAGGCGGGCATCTACTGGCTGGTGGATGGCATGACCTCCGACAACGCCGCCTACGGAGATGTGCAGCCAAATCGTTATGTGAAAAAGCACCAGGCCAAGCTCGATGCGCTGGTGTCGGAGGCCGGCTTCGAGCATTGGGCCGCGCTGGTCGAGCGGCTATGGGGCCGCACCAATCCCTACACCGGGCTGGCGCCGCTGCGCGATCCGGCCATGCTGGGCATGATCCTGGTGAACGAGGGCTCGCTGGCCTTCATGGCCACCACCGGAGGCGGCCGCTACCCCGAGGCGCTGCAGCCGCGCTTCCAGGCCTGGCTCAAGCAGCGCTACGCCGATGACGCGGCTCTGGCCAGGGCCTGGGGTGCCGCGCTGCCGGCCGGCGAGTCGCTGCAGGGCCGCATGGCCTTGCCCGGCGAGCTGCGCGGCCGCGGCCCACGTGATATCGACTTCGCGCGCTTTGCCGTGGAGCTGGAGGACCAGGCGCGCCAGGCGATGGAGCGGCAGGTGCGCAAACTGGGTTTCAAAGGGCTCACGACGGCCTTCGACAACTGGGGCTTTCTGCAGGCCGATCTGAGCCGGGCCGGCAACGCCTGGGTGGACATGCACAGCTACCATAGCCTGCCCAGCAACCATGGCCAGGCGGGCTCCAGCATCGAGCAGAGCAGCGTGCATAGCAACGTGGCGCGCTACGTGAGAGAGCTGACGAATGCGCGCCAATGGGGCAAGCCCTTCACGGTGAGCGAGTACGGGCAGCCGTTCTGGAACCAGTGGCGGCATGAGTCGGCCCTGCTGATGCCGGCCGTGGCGGCGCATCAGGACTGGGATGCGATCTGCCAGTTTGCCGAGTTTCCGGTGCAGTTCGATTACGGCCCCACGCCCTACCGGCGCATGCAGGCGATGTACCCATTTGGCGTGGGTGGCGATCCGATTGCCCGCGCCACGGAGCGTCTGGCGGCGCTGCTGTTCCTGCGCGGCGATGTGGCGCCGGCACAGCACCGCATTCGCTTGCGCCTGGATGGCGAGCGCCTGCTAGCGCGCAGCGGTGGCTGGGAGCAGGTGCCCGAGGGGCTTTCGCGCATGGGCCTGGTGGCAGCGATCGGGCTCGAAGTCGGAGCGCCCGGCGCGCCGGCGGCCAAGGCCCGCGCCAACGAGTTGGCGTTCGAGCTGACGGATGCGCGACCGGCCTGGCTGGCCAAGCTGGAGTCGGGCCTGCTGAAGGCGGGGGCCGAGGCCCTCATCAGTGAGCCCACCATTCTGCGTGAGCAGGGGCTGATCGGCCCGGCCAATCGCACCAGCATGCGCGAGCGGCGCTATGAGACCGACACCGGCCAGCTGCTGTTCGACGCCGGCGCGCAGCGCATCAGCTTGCAGACCCCACGCAGCGAAGCGGCCACGCTACAGCGCGGTGCTATCAAGCTGGGCGCGCTGGAGGTGCTGCAAACCTCGGGGCCGGCGCTCTTTGCGCTCTCTTCGCTGGACGGCAAGCCGCTGGCCGAGAGCCGGCGCATGCTGCTGTTCGTGCTGACCGATGCGCAGAATACCGGCATGAGCTTCGATGATGCCGAGCGCACGCGCCTGCGCCAGCTGGGCGTTCACCCGCCGCAGATACGCAGCATCGAGGCACGCTTGGCGTACCGCGGCCAGCAGGCGCAGCGCCTGCGCGTGTGGCCGCTCTCGTTGGCGGGCGAGCGGCGCGCGCCGTTGACCACCCAGCTGAGTGAGGGTGCGCTGCAACTGCGCCTGGACACGGGTGGCTTGCCCGATGGCCCGGCGCTGTATTACGAACTGGCGGTTGAGGGCAGCTGAGTGGCCCACCGCGGAGATTCCTAGATGCCATCGACGACAACAGCTGTGCGAATCTTCTATCCCGCCGACCCGGTGGGCGTGGTGCCCGGCGGGGTAGACACCTTTCTGCGCGGCATCCTGAAATGGGCTCCGGCTGATCTGCGCTTCAGTCTGGTGGGCATGAGCACCGACACCGCGGCGCGTCCGCTGGGCCGTTGGACGCATTGCGAGCTGGGGAGGCGCGGGTTCGACTTTTTCCCGGTGGTGCGGGTTGCCGATGCCGGGCAACGCTCGCGCATCCCGCTTTCGGTGCGGTACTGCGCCGGCCTGCTGCGCTATGGCAGCCCCTTGCGACAGGGCTTCGATGTGATGGAGTTCCATCGCGTCGAGCCGGCATTGCTGTTCCTGCGTGATACGCGGCCCAAGAATGCCTTCTTCCATCAGGACATGGCGGTGATCCGCTCGGCCCAGGCCGACATCCTGTGGCGCCACTTGCCGGGCCTGTACTTCAGCATCGAACGCCGCGTGGTGAATGGCCTGGCCTCGGCCTGGTGCGTGCGCCAGGAGGGTGTGGAAGCCTTGCAGGGGCGCTTCCCGGCGAAGGCCGAGGTCATCCGCTTTGTGCCCACCTGGGTGGACACGGAAGTGTTCAACCCGGCCAGCGAAACCCAGCGCGCGGCGCTGCGCGCCGAGTTCGCGCAGCGGCATGGGCTGGACACTTCGGCCAGTTGGGTGATCTCGGTGGGCCGGCTGGACAGCCAGAAGAACCCGCAACTGCTGCTGCAGTCGCTGTGCCGCCTGCAGGCCCAGGGCCACAAGCTGCAATGGCTGATCGTGGGCGATGGCGTGCTGCGTCCGGCGCTGGAGCGCGAGGGCCAGGCCAGCGGCATGGTGGGCAGCATGAAGTTTCTCGGCCTGCTGCCACCGGCGCAGATCGCCGACTGGCTGCGCGCTGCCGATCTGTTTGCGCTCTCATCCGCCTATGAGGGCATGCCGATGGCGTTGCTGGAGGCGCTGGGTGCGGGCCTGCCGGCGGTGTGCACCCAGGTGGGCGAGGTGAGGCGCGTGGTGCAGCCCGGCGTGAACGGCGAGATCGCCGCGGCCCAAGATGCCGAGAGCTTCAGCGCCAGCCTG
This sequence comes from Roseateles sp. FW301-B2, assembly GCF_058788955.1. NCBI lineage: Bacteria > Pseudomonadati > Pseudomonadota > Betaproteobacteria > Burkholderiales > Sphaerotilaceae > Roseateles > Roseateles sp. FW301-B2. Next base: position 125,992 of record NZ_JBYTBE010000002.1, on the reverse strand, counting down.
GCAGCGGCGCTGGCGCGCCTGCCCGCCTTGCGCGGTGAGCCTGCGGTGCAGTCCATCCAGCCCTACCAGCCGGCCCAGGTGTTGGCACCGGTCTACGACAATTACCGCCTGATCGCGGCGCGGGCGCGACGAGCGCAAGGCAAGGGAGTGGCAAGTCATGGTGGATGAGAGCAGGGCAGTGCAGGCGCAGGGCCTGGCCCCGGGTGTGGAGCGCCAGCGCGGCCTGGTGATCGGGGTGCCGATCGATGCGCTGAGCTGGGAGCAGGCGCGCGCGCGCTTGATGGCCTGGGCGCGCGCGCGCAGCTCGCGCTATGTGTGTATCTGCAATGTGCATTCCGTGGTGACGGCGCGCCAGGAACCCGACTTCATGCGTGTGGTGAGGGAAGCCGATATGGCCACACCCGATGGGGCTCCGGTGGCCTGGACGTTGCGCCGCGCCGGCTTTGCGGGACAGCCGCGCGTGAATGGGCCGGACCTGATGTGGAAGCTTTGCGCCGATGCCGAGCGCGAAGGCGTTGCAGTGGGTTTTTACGGCTCGACCCCCGCCACGCTCGAGTTGCTCAAGCCGGTGCTGGCACAGGCCTTTCCGAAGCTGCGGCTGGATTACTGCGTCTCGCCACCGTTCCGGCCGCTCAGCGAAGCGGAGGATGCCGAGGTCTGCCAGGCCATCAATGCCAGCGGGGTGGGCCTGCTGTTCGTGGGCCTGGGTTGCCCCAAGCAGGAAAGCTGGATGGCGGCGCACCGCGGCCGTATCAACGCGGTGATGCTGGGCGTCGGTGCGGCCTTCGACTACCACGCCGGCACGATCAGCCGGGCCCCGCACTGGATGCGCTCCGTGGGCCTGGAATGGTTCCATCGTCTGTGCTCCGAGCCGCGGCGACTGTGGCGGCGCTACTTGGTGACCAATAGCATCTTCATCTGGCATACGCTGGTGGCTGGTGCTTCGAACCGGGGCGACAAAGCATGAGTCTCAAAGCCAAGCTGAAGCAAGCCCTGCAGTCCTATCCTGCCGCCTGGAATGTCTACTGGACCACCAAGCAACAGCTGCGTCGCGTGTGGCTGCTGAAGTACTTCGCCAAAGATATCGCCAAGACCTACCGTGCCATGTACTGGCCCACTGATAGTGGCAGTCGCAGCAAACTCTCGGCCGAGCTGCTGTTCCAGTATCACAAGCTCGAGAAAGGCCTGGTGATGCCCGGCGCGCACCGCCTGTTCGGCGTGGAGCCGGCCAACGCCACCATCAAGCTGTTCCGGCGCTGGGCGAGCCTGGGCCATTCGCAGACCGATCCGGTCTTCCTGGGCGCGCTGGAGACGCTGCGCAGTTACCGAGACCGCATCGTCAATGAACAGCTGGACCCGCAGCGCGTGGTGCTGCCGCAGCTGGAACGGGTGTTCGCCGACTTCAAGGCCGCGGCGCCCGAGTTGAGCACGCCGGTCGCGCTGGACAGCCTGGCCGGTGCCGCTTTCAGCGCCAGTGCGGGTGGTTTCGCACGCCTGGCTGAAGCACGCCGCAGCTGTCGCAACTTCAAGACCGAGCCGGTGCCGATGGCCTTGATCGAGGCGGCCTCTCGCAGCGCTCAGCTGGCGCCTTCGGCCTGCAACCGCCAGCCCTGCCGCCTCTATCTCGTCAGCGATGCAGAACGACGCAAGGAGCTGCTGTCGTTCCAGAACGGCAATCGCGGCTTTGGCCATCTGGTGCCGCATGTAGCGATCCTGACCGCAGACGAAGACGGCTTCTTCGACGCCAGCGAACGGCATGAGCCGTACATCGACGGCGGTCTGTTCGCCATGAGCTTCATCCTGGCATTGCGGGATCTGGGCGTGGGCAGCTGCTGCCTCAACTGGTGTGTGCCTGCGCGCAATGACGCCGAGGTGCATCGCCGCTTCGCACTGCCGGATTCGCAGCGCATCGTCATGTTGATCGCAATCGGCTATGACGCTGAGCAGAGCCTGGTGCCGAGGTCGCCGCGCCGCAGCGCGGGCGAGGTGTTGATCCCGATAGCCTGACTCGAGCGGATGCTCAAGCGCTGAAAATTCGGCGCTAATTCTGCAGCCAGCTTGGGTCCTTGCTGAACAACATGCGAGCGCTCTTGGCTGGCAGTGCCAGCGGCCATGTCACCGGCGCGCCCGTTTCCGTGACGGTGGTGCAATTGTTGAAGCCCACATTGATGCAGCTGACACTGGTGGGCTGGCTGCTTTGATTGACGACCAGCCGACCATAGCTCAGCGGCGATGACAGCTGCATCGCGCTGACCTGGAATAGTTCAACGCTGTCAACCAGCAAGGTTGCAGCAACGGTGGCCTTGATCGTCAGGCGTATGTCGCCCTTCAAACTACGGGCGAAGAAGGCTTCACGTACCAGTCGACCCAACGGCGCGATGTCGGTGGCCGGTTCCAAATAGCCCGCGCTGGGATAGGGTGCGACATTGCCGCGCACCTCGACTTTGGCCGAGGTGGGCTTGTCGAGTGCATGTGCGCGGTAGCGGACGAACATCAGATCCGGTCCAGTGAGAGCAGGCGTCAGGCCGGTCTGCTGCAGCACGTCGTTCGAGGTGGCCGGGACCAGGCTCGCGCAGGAACCGGTGCAGGCGGCTTGTGTACCGAATTGCACGATCTTGGCACCCGAGGTGTAGGAGTAGGCCGTCCACGGCAGGGCGGTACTCTCCATGGTCGAGTTGCCCAGCAATTGGGTGCCTTGTACCGACACAACGCTGGCCAGGTAGGGTGCGGCCGTGATGTCGGTGGGTGCGTATGCCGCCCAGGCCTTGCTGTTGTTGACCAAGTTGCTGGCTCCCGACCGAAGGATCCAGCGCAAGGAGCTATCGCCGGCAATATGGATCGCCACATTGCGCGCAACCGTGTTTTTGGCCGTCGAATTGAACATGCCGGCAGCGCTGGTCTGGTGGATCCATAGCTGCGGAGTGCCGCCTACGCTCACGGGGTTGCCATCGGCGCCCTTCACAAAGTAGCTGGGCACAAATAGGACGTTGTCTTCGACGCGGTTCCCCATCACCGAGAGACTGTCGGTGCCTGAGGACTGGACCCTCACGCCGGCCTCGCGGATGCCGTAGATCAGATTGCGCGCAATGACGTTGTACTTGGACTTGTGCAGATTGATGCCGACATGGGCATCGTCGATGTAGTTGGAGGTCACGTCCAGGTTGTCGCTACCTTCATCGAGGTAGATGCCTGCAACAAGATCTGGCGCGCCACCCGACGTGCCAGCGCCGGAGCCGATCAGGTTTGGACTGCTGGTGCGCAGGATGTGGTTGTTGCTGATGCTGGAGCGCAAGGTGGATGCGCTGGATCCCCATGAGTAGATGGCGCCGCAGTCGCTCAACAACAGGCAGCTGTCTTCCAGGTGGTTGTCGTTGATTTGTACATTGGCTTGATTGCCGAACAGAATGGCGCTGTAGCCCGAGCGACGCACGTCGTTGCCGCTCACGACCGAGTTTTTGATCTGGCTGAGGCGTATGCCGGCTACCGGGCGCAGTATGCCGATCACGGCACTGCCGGTGTCGACCACAGTGTTTTGCAAAATCTTGCTTTCCGTGACTGCACTTCCGATGCCGGAAACGCCTGAACCGGTGACGACGTTGTTATCTATCGTCACGCCCTGCGCCGCCGCGAGGCCGCTGGTGGAGAGCACATTGATGCCGTTGCTGCGGGCATTGCTGACCAACAGCTGCGAGACGCGCGCGCCGCCGCTTTCGACTACTTGCAGGCCATCCGTACCGGCGTCGCTGATGGCAAGGTTCTCCACCCGCACACCCGGAATGCCCGAGACGGTGAGCGTGGCCACGTTTTGAACGTATTCGAGTGCGGTCCCGGCCACGCTGGTGCCGGCGGGCAGGAAGACCGAGAGCGTGTTGCTGGCGGGGTCGTACAGCCATTCATTGGGCGCATCCAGCATCCAGCTCTTGCCCTCCAGGAAGTAGCCAGCGCCAGCCGAGATCGCGGTACGCGGTGCAGCTTTCAAGGTAATGGTGCCGGTCGTTGCGTCATACGCGCCAACCTCGCCCGCCTCGATCATGTAGGGCGCACTTCGCAGAGCCACCGCGGCACCCACCAGATCTCGACCGTTCAGTGCCGCCTTGTCGGCTGCCGACACCACAAGCTTGGTGCCGCCGGTTCCTGATAACGATGCCGAGAAAGCGGTGTTGGGTGCGCTGTAGTTCGGCTGGCGGGCTCGCTGCATAGGCTTGCCGTTCTGCACCATCCCCGTCACCGGCGCGGCAACCGTGCTCGCATAGACCGTGCCATTGGCCGATGTGCTGGCCACGCGCCAACCAGCTGCGGCAATCGCAGTGCCGCCCTTGATCAGTGGCCGACGTCCATTGGCACAGCTGCCGTAGGCACCGATCAGAACCTGGCCTTGCGGGGCGAATGCCTTGCTGAAGCTCGCGCGTTCGGCCCAGGTGCCATCACAGTGCAGCAACAGTGCATCGCCGGCATTGAGTTGGGCCCTGGAGGCGCGCTGCAGGGTTTGCCAGGGCTTGTCGCTGGTACCGGCATTGGCGTCGTTGCCGAGGCCGCTGTGAACGTAATAAGCCGTGCCCGCGAAAGCTGGGGCGTATGTGGTGGTCGTGGCCTGGCTCACACTGCCTGTCGCCACGGCCTGTATGGTGCGCCGAGAGGAGTCGGGGGCCGCCACGATGCTCGCTACCACGCTACTGGGGAAGCCGCTGGCTCCGGCCGTAGTCGTGCTGCCGCCGCGGGTGACGGTGCTGGCGGCCACACCCGCCAGGCTTGCGGAACTGCCGCTACCCGAACCGGAGCCGCCTGAGCCCACAATGGCGGCGTTCGTCTTGGCGGTTGCGGGCAGAGCCGCCGCGAGCGTCGTGCGCGCGGATGCTGCACTTCCCGAGCTGGCTGACGAGGCCGCAATGGCGGCCGACGCCGTATCGGCAGGCACGATTGCCGATGCCGCCTGGCCTTGGGCTCCCGATGCCGCCTCGGACGCTGCCTCGACGGATAAGGCCTGACCCGACGGCGTCTGCGCCTGGGAGGACTTGGCGTCAGTCGAGTTGTCGCTGCTGCTGCCACCACATGCTCCAAGCAAGAGCACGACGGCGAGCGTACAACAGGAAAAGGCCAGACGACGAATGCTGGACTGCGGCATGAAAACGCCCTCTATCGAAACGGTTGGAGTGTTGGGGCCTGCCAATCGGCTGCTGGCTCAGCGTGTCGGTGTTTTCGGCAGTCTCCTTTTCAGCTTGAGCGTGACGTCTGTCAACCCCCAACAGGCCGCGCACGCATGGCTAGCCTAGCAACTTCCCCGCCAGAATTTGCACCGTGCGCTCTGCCGCCCGGCCGTCCCACAGCAGCGGCCGGCGGCCCTTCTTGCCGTTGCCGGCAATCGCCTCGAGTGCGTACTTGATGACGTTGGCAGGGTCGGTGCCGGCCAGCACATTGCTGCCTTCATCGACGGTGACGGGGCGCTCGGTGTTCTCGCGGATGGTGACGCAGGGCACGCCCAGGGCGGTAGTTTCCTCCTGCAGGCCGCCGCTGTCGGTGAGCACCACCACGGCGTCCTTCCACAGGTGCAGAAAGCTCATATAGGCCTGCGGGCCCATCAGGGTGACGCCCGGGCCCAGGTCGATGCCGAACTTCTCGATATTGGCGCGCGTGCGCGGATGCACCGGGAACACCAGCGGCAGCTCCTGGCCGACGCGGCGCAGCACCGTGGCCACGTTCTCCAGCGCCGCGGCGCTGTCCACATTGCTGGGGCGGTGCAGGGTCACCACGCCGTAGCGGGGGTGGCTGCGCTTGTAGGCGTCGCTCTCCAGGCCCGAGGTGTCCTGGCTCTTGAGCTTCTCGGCCTGGTAGAGCACGTTGTCGACCATCACATGGCCCACGTCCCAGACGGCGCTCATGTCCTTGCCCTCTTGCTGCAGATGGCGGTAGCCGCTGGGCTCGGTGACGAAGAACCAGTCGCTGATGGAATCGGTGACCAGGCGGTTGATCTCCTCGGGCATGGACATGTCGCCGCTGCGCAGGCCGGCCTCAACATGAGCCACCGGGATGCCGGCCTTCTTGGCCACGATGGAGCAGGCCAGCGTCGAGTTCACATCGCCCACCACCAGGCAGGCCTGCGGCTTCTCGGCCGCCACCAGCTGCTCGTAGGCCAGCATGATCTTGCCGGTCTGCTCGGCGTGGCTGCCGCCGCCGCAACCCAGGCGCACGTCGGGCGCGGGGATGCCCAGCTCTTCGAAGAACACCTCGTTCATGTCGCGGTCGTAATGCTGACCGGTGTGCACGATCTTCCAGGCCAATCGCCCGTCGGCCTGCAGCGCGCGCACGATGGGCGCAATCTTCATGAAGTTGGGGCGCGCGCCGGCGATCAGGTGGATGCAGGGTTTGTTGGAGGACATGAAGTGAGGCTTTGTTGCAGGCAGATGCTGGATCAGGCGGCGATTCTAGGTGTCGACCCGGCAGCGAGCGACGCTTGAACAGGGGGCGGGTGCGGCAATGGACTGAGGGAGAATACGCCGCGGCCACCGTTCAGCAGCTGGCCGCATCTGAATCTGAGGGAATTGCGTGAAAGTACTCGTTACCGGCGCTGCCGGCTTCATCGGCATGCATGTCAGCCAGATCCTGCTCGCGCGCGGCGATGAGGTGGTGGGCCTGGACAATCTGAACGACTATTACGACCCCCAGCTGAAGCTGGACCGGCTGGCGCGCCTGACGCCCAAACCTGGCTTCCGCTTCGTCAAGCTCGACGTGGCCGACCGCGCCGGCATGGAAGCGCTGTTCGCGGCCGAGAAGTTCGACCGCGTGGTGCACCTGGCGGCCCAGGCCGGGGTGCGCTATTCGATCGAGAATCCGCACGCCTATATCGAGAGCAATATCGTCGGCTTCACCAACATCCTGGAAGGCTGCCGCCACCATGGGGTGCAGCACCTGGCCTACGCGTCGAGCTCCAGCGTCTACGGCGGCAACACGCTGATGCCCTTCAGCGAGCACCACAGCGTCGACCATCCGGTGAGCCTGTATGCGGCCACCAAGAAGGCCAATGAGCTGATGGCACATACCTACAGCCATCTCTACCGCCTGCCCACCACCGGGCTGCGCTTCTTCACTGTCTACGGCCCCTGGGGCCGGCCGGACATGGCGCTGTTCCTGTTCACCAAGGCGATCCTGGAGGGCCGCCCCATCAATGTGTTCAACCACGGCAAGATGGTGCGCGACTTCACCTATATCGACGACATTGCCGAGGGCGTGGTGCGCGTGCTGGACCGCGTGGCCACGCCGGACGCCGACTACGACTCCGACAAGAGCGACCCGGCGCGCTCCAACGCGCCCTACCGCGTCTTCAACATCGGCAACCACGATCCGATCGAGCTGATGGGCTTCATCGAGGCGATCGAGCAGGCCTGCGGCCGCGAGGCGGTGAAGAACTTCATGCCGCTGCAGGACGGCGATGTGCCGGCCACCCATGCCGACGTGGAAGAGCTGGCCGCCTGGACGGGCTTCCGCCCCGCCATGCCCGTGCCCGAGGGCGTGGGCCGCTTCGTGGCCTGGTATCGCGAGTACTACAAAACCTGAGCCTGGCTTTTCCCGGGTTTCTTGTCACGCCGGGCTGTTAGATTGCTGAAGCTGCCAGGTGGCAGCGTGAGGGATCACCGGCGATGAAGGTCACAACGATAGGCACGGGCTATGTGGGCTTGGTGACGGGCGCCTGCCTGGCCGAGATGGGCAACCATGTGGTGTGCCTGGACACCAACCCCGACAAGATCCGCATCCTCAACGAGGGCGAGATCCCCATCCATGAGCCCGGCCTGGCCGAGGTGGTGCGCCGCAATGTGGCGAGCGGCCGCCTGCAGTTCACCACCAATGTGGACGCGGCGGTGGACCATGGCACCATCCTCTTCATCGCGGTGGGCACACCGCCCGGCGAGGATGGCTCGGCCGACATGCAATATGTGCAGGCGGCGGCGCGCAGCATCGGCGCGCGCATGACCGACTACAAGCTGGTGGTGGATAAGAGCACCGTGCCGGTGGGTACCGCCGACGCGGTGCGCAACGCCATCGAGGGCGAACTGGCGCGCCGCGGCGTGGCGCTGGAGTTCTCGGTGGTCTCCAACCCCGAGTTCCTGAAAGAGGGCGCTGCGGTGGAGGACTTCATGAAGCCCGACCGCATCATCGTGGGCTCGGATGACGAGCGCGCCACGCTGTTGATGCGTGCCCTGTACTCGCCCTTCAACCGCAACCGCGACCGCCTGGTGGTGATGGATCTGCGCAGCGCCGAACTCACCAAGTACGCGGCCAACGCGATGCTGGCCACGCGCATCAGCTTCATGAACGAGATGGCCCTGCTGGCCGAGCAGGTGGGCGCCGACATCGAGTGGGTGCGCCGCGGCATCGGCAGCGATCCGCGCATCGGGCATGACTTTCTCTACTCGGGCGCCGGCTATGGCGGCTCCTGCTTCCCCAAGGACGTGAAGGCCCTGATACGCACGGCCGAGGCGGCCGGCAGCGGCATGCGCGTGCTGCGCGCGGTGGACGAGGCCAACGAGCGCCAGAAACTGGTGCTGGTGGACAAGGTGGTGCAGCGCTTTGGCGATGACCTGCGCGGCCGCCATTTCGCGCTCTGGGGTCTGGCCTTCAAGCCCAATACCGACGATCTGCGCGAGGCACCCAGCCGCGTGGTGATTGCCGAGCTGCTGCGCCGCGGCGCCACCATCTGCGCCTACGACCCGGTGGCCATGGCCGAGGCGCAGAAGGCGCTGGCCGGCCTGGAAGGCCTGGGCTACGCCGCCTCCGCCAACGCCGCGCTGGAGGGCGCGGATGCGCTGGTGATCGTGACGGAATGGAAGGAGTTCCGCACCCCGGACTTCGAGCTCATCAAGAGCGCGCTCAAGCAGCCGGTGGTGTTCGACGGCCGCAACCTCTACGAGCCGCCGCTGATGCAGGCCTTGGGGTTAGAGCATTGGGGCATCGGGCGCGGCACGCGCCCGGTGGCGCCGAACTAGTCGAAGCTGCGGGCCTCGGCCAGCGGCGGCGCCTTGGCGTCCTTCTCGGCCAGCAGCAGCGGCACGCCGGCGTCGGGCCACTGGATGCCGATCGCAGCATCATCCCAGCGCACCGCGGCTTCCGCCTGCGGTGCGTAGTAGTCGGTGGTCTTGTAGAGAAAGTCGGCGCTCTCGCTCAGCACCAGGAAGCCGTGGGCGAAGCCGGGCGGTATCCAGAGCTGGCGGTGGTTCTCGGCGCTCAACTCCACGCCGTCCCAGCGGCCGAAGTTGGGGCTGCTGCGGCGCATGTCCACCGCCACGTCGAACACCGCGCCGCTCACCACCCGCACCAGCTTGCCCTGCGCGTGCGGCGGCAGCTGGAAGTGCAGGCCGCGCAACACGCCGCGCGAGGAGCGCGAGTGGTTGTCCTGCACAAAGCGCACTTCGCGGCCCACGGCCCGGTCGAAGGCGGCCTGGTTCCAGCTTTCGGTGAAGAAGCCGCGCGCGTCGCCGAACACGCGCGGTTCGATGATCAGCACCTCGGGCAGGCTGGTCGGCGTGGCCAGCATCAGAAGGCCTTGTCGCTGATCAGCTTCATCAGGTACTGACCGTAGCCGTTCTTGAGCATGGGCTGGGCCAGACGCTCCAGTTGCGCGGCATCGATCCAGCCGGAGCGGAAGGCCACTTCCTCCGGACAGGCCACCTTGAGCCCCTGGCGCTTCTCCAGCGTGGCGATGAACTGGCTGGCATCGAGCAGGCTGTCGTGCGTGCCGGTATCGAGCCAGGCATAGCCACGGCCCATGATCTCCACCTGCAGCTGCTGCTGGCGCAGGTACTGGGCATTCACATCGGTAATCTCCAGCTCGCCGCGCGCACTGGGCTTGATGGCCGCGGCGATATCGCAGACCTGCTCGTCGTAGAAGTACAGGCCGGTGACGGCGTAGTTGCTTTTCGGGGCGCGGGGCTTTTCCTCGATCGAGAGCGCCTGCTGCTGGCCATCGAACTCCACCACGCCGTAGCGCTCGGGGTCGGTGACGTGGTAGGCGAACACGGTGGCGCCCTCGCGGGTGTCTGCCGCATGTCTGAGCAGGCCCTGGAAATCGTGGCCGTAGAAGATGTTGTCGCCCAGCACCAGGGCCGAGGGCGCGCCGTCGATGAAGGGCTTGCCGAGGATGAAGGCCTGGGCCAGCCCATCGGGGCTGGGTTGCACGCAGTAGCTGAGATTGATACCCCAGCGGCTACCATCGCCCAGCAGGGCCTCGAAGCGCGGCAGATCCTGAGGCGTGCTGATCAAGAGGATGTCGCGCATGCCCGCCAGCATCAGAGTGCTGAGCGGGTAATAGACCATGGGCTTGTCATACACCGGCAGCAGCTGCTTGCTCATCGCCAGCGTGGCCGGGTGCAGGCGGGTGCCGGAGCCGCCGGCGAGGATGATGCCTTTGCGTTGTTTCGTCATGGCGCAATCTGGAGAATTTCGGTCAGCATACGCTCGACGCCCAACTGCCAATGCGGCAAGTTGAGGCCGAATGCGGCCCGCAGTTTGGCCGTTGAGAGCCGCGAGTTGAGCGGCCGCCGCGCCGGCGTGGGGTAGTCGCTGCTGGGGATGGCGAGCAGCTGATCGGGCGCCACCCGCAAGGCCTGACCCCGCGCGCGCGCGAACTCGATCACATGGCGCGCATAGGCATGCCAGCTGGTCTCGCCCGCGGCCACCGCGTGATAGACGCCGCTCAGCGCGGGCTTGGCCAGGGTGGCGCGGATCATGTGGGCGCTCAGGTCGGCAAGCAGATCGGCGCCGGTGGGCGCACCGATCTGGTCGGCGATCACCTTCAGCTGTTCGCGTTCGGCGGCCAGCCGCAACATGGTCTTGGCGAAATTGCCGCCGCGCGCCGCATAGACCCAGCTGGTGCGCAGGATCAGGTGCGCACAGCCGCTGGCGCGGATCGCCTGCTCGCCGGCCAGCTTGCTGCGGCCGTAGGCGCTCAGCGGCGCGGTGGGCGCGTCCTCGCTGCGCGGCGCCTCGCCGCTGCCGTCGAACACGTAGTCGCTGCTGTAGTGCAGCAGCAGCGCGCCGCTGGCGTGCGCGAGGCCGGCCAGCAGGGCGGGGGCCGTGGCGTTGATCTGCTCGGCCAGGGCGGGCTCGCTCTCGGCCTTGTCGACGGCGGTATAGGCGGCGGCATTCACGATCACCTGCGGCGTATGGGCGCGCACCGTGGCGCCCAGGGCGGCGCCGTCGGCGAGGTCGCCGCCGTCATGACGATCGAGCGCGACCAGCTCGCCCAGGGGGGCAAGGGCACGCTGCAACTCCCAGCCGACTTGCCCGTTCTTGCCGAGCAAGAGGATCTTCATCTCAGTTCCCGTATTGCTTGGAGACCCAGTCGCGATAGGCGCCGCTCTGCACCCGCGCCACCCATTCCGGGTTGGCGAGGTACCACTGCACCGTCTTGCGTATGCCCGAAGCAAAGGTCTCGGCCGGCCGCCAGCCCAGCTCGCGCTCGATCTTGCGCGCGTCGATGGCGTAGCGGCGGTCGTGGCCGGGGCGATCTTTCACATAGCTGATGAGGCGGGCATAGGGGCCGGCGGGGTCGGGCCGGAACTCGTCGAGCAGGGCGCACACGGCGTTGACGATGTCGATATTCGCCATCTCGTTCCAGCCACCGATGTTGTAGGTCTCGCCCAGTCGGCCGCCGGCCAGCACCGCGCGGATGGCGCTGGCGTGGTCGCTGACGTAGAGCCAGTCGCGGATCTGCCGACCATCGCCATACACCGGCAGCGGCTTGCCGGCCAGCGCGTTGACGATCATCAGCGGGATCAGCTTCTCGGGGAAGTGGAACGGGCCGTAGTTGTTGGAGCAGTTGGTGGTGACCACCGGCAGCCCGTAGGTGTGGTGCCAGGCGCGCACCAGATGGTCGCTGGCGGCCTTGCTGGCCGAGTAGGGGCTGTTGGGCTCGTAGGCATTCGTCTCGGCAAAGGGCGGGTCCTCGGCTTGCAGCGAGCCGTAGACCTCGTCGGTCGAGACATGGTGGAAACGGAACGCCGCCTTGGCCGTGTCGTCCAGCGCGCCCCAGTAGCCGCGCACCGCTTCCAGCAGGGTGTAGGTACCCTCGATATTGGTGCGCATGAAGGCGCCGGGGCCGCTGATCGAGCGGTCCACATGGCTTTCGGCGGCGAAATGGATCAGCGCGCGCGGCCGCTGCTCGGCCAGCAGGCGGTCCACCAGGGCACGATCGCAGATATCGCCCTGCACGAACAGATGGCGTGCGTCGCCTTGCAGGCTGGCCAGGTTCTCCAGATTGCCGGCGTAGGTGAGGGCGTCCAGGGTGACGACCTTCTCGTCACTCTGGGCCAGCCAGTCCAGCACGAAGTTGCTGCCGATGAAACCGGCCCCGCCGGTGACGAGGATGGTCATGCTGGATTGGCCTCGATCGGATTACAGACGCCAGAGCTTGAGCCCAGCGGCCTGGATCGCCTTGGCGTCGAAGGCGGCCTTGACGTCGATGAAGGCGCCGCCCTTGATGAGCTTGCGGCCGATGTCGTCGATCGACAGGGCCTTGTATTCCTTGTGGGCGACGGCGGCGACGATGGCGTCGGCGCGTGGCAGCTCGTCCCAGCTGACGGTGCGCACGCCGTACTCGTGCTGGGCCTCGTCCGGGTCGGCGGCCGGGTCGGTGACGGTCACCTCGACGCCATAGCTCTGCAGCTCATGGATGATGTCGATCACCTTGGAGTTGCGCAGGTCGGCGCAGTCTTCCTTGAAGGTCAGGCCCAGCACATTGACCTTGGCGCCCTTGATATAGCTGCCGGCGGCAATCATGTGCTTGATGGTCTGCTCGGCGATGAACTTGCCCATGCCGTCGTTGATGCGGCGGCCGGCCAGGATCACCTGCGGGTGGTAGCCCAGCATGTCGGCCTTGTGGGTCAGGTAATAGGGGTCGACGCCGATGCAATGGCCGCCCACCAGGCCCGGCTTGAACTTGAGGAAGTTCCACTTGGTGCCGGCGGCCTCCAGCACCTCGGAGGTGTCCAGGCCGATCTTGTCGAAGATGATGGAGAGCTCGTTCATCAGCGCGATGTTCAGGTCGCGCTGGGTGTTCTCGATCACCTTGGCGGCCTCGGCCGTCTTGATGCTGGAGGCGCGGTGCACGCCCGGGATGATGATGCGCTCGTAGACCTTGGCCACCGCATCCAGGGTTTCGGGCGTGTCACCCGAGACGATCTTGAGGATCTTGGTGAGCGTGTGTTCCTTGTCGCCCGGGTTGATGCGCTCCGGGCTGTAGCCGACGAAAAAGTCTTTCTTCCACTTCAGGCCCGACTCGCGCTCCAGTACCGGAATGCACACCTCTTCGGTGGCGCCGGGGTAGACGGTGCTCTCGTACACCACGATGGCGCCCTTCTTCATGTGCCGGCCCACGCTGGTGCTGGAACCGATCAGGGGCTTGAAGTCGGGGATATGGGCCTCGTCCACCGGCGTGGGCACGGCAACGATGATGACGTCGGCCTCGGCCAGGCATTTGGGGTCGCTGGAGTATTCGGCGAAGGTGGCCGCCTTGACCTCCTCGTCCGTGAGTTCGCGCGAGGGGTCGGTGCCGGCCTGGCACTTGGCCACCTTGTCGACGGCAATGTCGAAGCCGATCGTGCGGCTCTGCTTGCCGAACTCGATCACCAGAGGCAAGCCCACATATCCCAAACCAACGACGGCAATCACGCTCACGATCAATCTCCAAAAAAGCAGTTCAAGGTTGGCCCGGCTCAGCCGCGGCCGTAGCTGTCTTCATATCGGACGATATCGTCCTCGCCCAGATAGGAGCCCGACTGGACCTCGATGATTTCCAGCGGTACTTTTCCCGGATTTGCCAGGCGATGCACCTGGCCCAGGGGAATGTAGGTGCTTTGATTCTCGCTCAGCAAGAGGACCTGCTCGCCGTTGGTGATCTCGGCCGTGCCGGATACCACGATCCAATGCTCGGCGCGATGGTGGTGCTTCTGCAGGCTCAGCGAGGCGCCCGGCTTGACCATGATGCGCTTGACCTGGAAGCGCGCACCCATGTCGATGCTGTCGTACCAGCCCCAGGGGCGGTGCACCTTGCGGTGCAGGGTCTGCTCGCCGCGCTTTTCCTTGTTGAGCCGGGCCACGATGTTCTTCACGTCCTGGCTCTTGCTGCGCTCGGCCACCAGCACCGCATCGGGGGTCTCGACGATGACGATGTTGTCCAGCCCCACCGCGGCCACCAGCCGGCTGGTGGCATGCACCAGGGTGTTGTGGCTGTCGGAGATGATGGTGTCGCCGCGGCTGGCATTGCCCTGGGTGTCCTTCTCGGCCACCTGCCACACCGCCTCCCAGGCGCCCAGGTCGTTCCAGCCGGCATCCAGCTCCACCATGCGCAGCACGAAGTCGCTGCCGGGGCAGCGCTCCATCACCGCATAGTCGACCGACTCGGCCGGCACCTGCGTGAACAGCGCCTTGTCGGGGCGCACGAACAGGCCGTCGAGCTGGCGTGCCGCGTACGCGGCACGGGTGGCCGCGGCGATGTCGGGGCGAAAGCCCTCCAGCGCCTTCATCCAGGCGCTGGCGCGCAGCACGAACATGCCGCTGTTCCAGTAGTAGCCGCCGGCGGCCAGATAGCCCGCCGCGGTGGCGGCGTCGGGCTTCTCGACAAAGGCCTCGACGTTGAGTCCGCACGCGTCGCTGCTGCTGCGGATGTAGCCGTAGCCGGTCTCGGGGCGGTCGGGGGTGATGCCCAGGATCACGATGGCGCCGTCGGCCGCGGCGCGCACGGCGGCCTGCAGCGCGGCGGTGAAGGCCGGGTCGTTGGTGACGGTCTGGTCGGCGGGCGTCACCACCAGCACCGGGTCCGCGCCGCCGTCCGCACCTTCTTCCAGCGCCTGCAGGGCCGCCAGGGTCAGCGCCGGTGCGGTGTTGCGGCCGGCCGGCTCAAGCAGCACGGCGCCCGGCGTGGCCGAGGTCTCGCGCAACTGGTCCAGCACCATGAAGCGGTGCTCCTCGTTGCCCACCACCAGGGTGGGCGCGACGGCGATGTCCGCCGCAGCCAGGCCCGCGAGGCGCTCGGCGGCCTGCTGGAACAGGCTGCTATTGCCGGCCAGCACCAGGAATTGCTTGGGATAGCCGGCGCGCGACAGCGGCCACAGCCGCGTGCCGCTGCCGCCGGCCATGATGACGGGCTGCACCTGGATGACGCTCATGCTTCAAATCCCTGCGGGTTCATGCGCTGCCAGCGCCAGCTGTCTTCGCACATGCGCTGCAGATCGTGCCGGGTCACCCAGCCCAGGCGCTCGCGCGCGAGGCTGGGGTCGGCGTAGTTGGCAGCGGCGTCGCCGGGGCGGCGCGCCACGATGGCATAGGGGATAGGCCTGCCGCTGGCCTGTTCGTAGGCGCGCACCAGTTCCAGCACGCTGTAGCCGCGCCCGGTGCCGAGGTTGACGGTGATGGATTCGCGCCCGCCCAGCAGGAAGCGCAGCGCCGCCACATGGCCCTCGGCCAGGTCGACCACATGGATGTAGTCGCGCACGCCGGTGCCGTCGGGGGTGGCGTAATCGCCGCCGAACACCTGCACGCGTTCGCGCCGGCCCACCGCCACCTGGGCCACATAAGGCATCAGGTTGTTGGGGATGCCGCGCGGGTCTTCGCCGATCAGGCCGCTTTCGTGCGCGCCCACCGGGTTGAAGTAGCGCAGGGCGGCGGTCTGCCACTGCGGATCGGCGGCGCCCAGGTCGCGCAGGATGGTCTCGCCCATCAGCTTGGTGGCGCCGTAGGGGTTGAGGGCCGAGAGCGGCGCGTCCTCGCGCAGCGGCAGGCGCTCGGGCATGCCGTAGACGGTGGCGCTGGAGCTGAACACGATGCGGCTGCAGCCATGGCGACGCATCGCCTCGAGGGTGCCGAGCAGGCCGCCGACGTTGTTGCGGTAATAGGCCAGCGGCTGCTCGGCGGACTCGCCCACCGCCTTGAAGGCGGCGAAATGCACCACCGCGTCGGGCCGGTGGCGGGCGAACACCGCCTCGAGCGCGGCGGCGTCGTTGACATCGGCGCGTTCGAACAGCGGCGCCTGGCCGCTCAGGCGCGCCAGGCGCTCCAACACCTTGGGCGAGCTGTTGCTGAAATTGTCGAGGCCGACCACGCGGTAGCCGGCGGCCAGCAGGGCCAGCCAGGTGTGCGAGGCGATGTAACCGGTGGCGCCGGTGAGCAGGACGGTGGCTGGCATGGCTGGCTTACCTGATCACGGCCTGGCCGTAGCAGCCGTAGGTGTTGGCGCTGTAGGCGTACTGGGCCACCGTGCTGCTGCGACCCGAGTGACTGATCTGGCAGCCAAGCTCCAGGCCGCGCGAGTAGAGCCAGCGTGCGCCCAGACTGAAGGCGCGGTCGTGGTCGTTGCTGCCAGTCTGGAATAGGCTGTCGGTCCGATCCGTTCTGTTAAAGCTCAGGCTGGCATCCAGGATCAGCTTGGCGCTGAGTTCGTAACCGCTGTTCAGCTGTAACGTCTCGGCGAGGCGACTGAAGTCCGAGTTCAAGTTGGCAAAGCCGAGGTAGTAATTGTCCAGCCCCGAGTCACGCAACAGCTTGGCGCTGAGGTTCCACTTGGCCGTGGGCTGCCAATCCCAGACCAATACGCCGGTCAAGCCGGAGAAGTCACGAAGGTTGGAGAAGCTGTGGGCGGCGTGGCTTGAACTCAGGCGTCCGTACAACTTGCTGGCGGCAGTGGCCTGCCAGTCGGCCGTGAGATCGACATCATTGCGCGTGAACTCGTCCGGCGTGACGACGTCGCCCTGCACCAGGTAGCGCGGGTTCTTGCCCTTGGTGTGGCGTGCCGCCAGGCCCAGCCGTACCGGGCTGCTCGGCCGCCACACCAGACCCAGCGACGCGGCATCTTCACGGTAATTCAGACGCGTGTACTCGATTGCACTGAACTCGCGCTGGCGGTGCGTCAGCACCGCCTCCAGCGTCAGCTTGGTCACCAGGCCCAGGCGCGCGATGCCCTGCAGCTGGCTGTTGTCTTCGGTGTTCTTCTTGAAGATGGGCGTGATGCCGCTGCCGATGTTGTAGTCGGCCAGCGAGCGTTTCTTGCTGGCGCTGAGGGTGCCCGAGAGCCGCTCGATGCTGGCCCAGTCCAGGCCCAGCTTGGCGGCGTAGGCAATGTTGTTGAGCTCGCTGTTGTGGCGGTAGCGGTTGGCCTGCACCGACACATCGCCGAACAGGCGCTGGCGGCCCAGGCGCTGGTCCAGCCCGGCCAGCAGGCTGGCATTGCCGACCTCGTCGCTGTTGGCGGCATTGCTCTGCCGGTAGATATTGGAGACGTGGTAAAGCCCCAGCGAACCGCCGAGGTAATAGGGGCTGGTCTCGGCCTGCGCCGCGCCGGCCATCGTCAGCAGCAGTGCAAGGCACGGGGTCAGGTTTTGCCGCAGCGCGATCTTGGTGGTCATGGCGGGGTCGTCAGTATGCATTTCGGTCGAACAGCATGAGCTTGGCGGTACGCACGATGATTTGCAGGTCCAGGCCCAGCGACCAGTTGCGCAGGTATTCCAGATCGTATTCGACGCGCGCCTTCATCTTGTCGATGGTGTCGGTCTCGCCGCGCAGGCCGTTCACCTGGGCCCAGCCGGTGATGCCGGGCTTGACCTTGTGGCGCACCATATAGGCCTTGATGAGCTTGCGGTATTCCTCGTTGTGCGCCACCGCATGCGGGCGCGGCCCGACGATGCTCATGCGCCCCTGCAGCACATTGATGAACTGCGGCAGCTCGTCCAGCGAGGTGCGGCGGATGAAGGCGCCGAAGCGGGTGATGCGCGGATCGTCCTTGGTGGCCTGCCGGACCACCGGGCCGTTGTCCTGGCTGCGCATGGAGCGGAACTTGTAGACGATGATCTCCTCGCCATCCAGGCCGTTGCGGCGCTGCTTGAAGATCACCGGCCCGGGCGAGCTGAGCTTCACGCCGATCGCGATGGCCAGCAGGATGGGCGAGATCAGCACCAGGATCAGGCCGGCCAGCACCACGTCGCTGGCGCGCTTGACGAGTTCGTTGATGCCGGTGAAGGGGGTTTCGCAAATGCCCACCACGGGCACGCCGTTCACGTCCTGCAGGCGGCCCTGGATGATGCTGATACCGAACACGTCGGGCACGAAGAACAGCGAGGCGGTGGTGCCCTGGATCTGCTCGAGCAGCTGCACGATGCGCGGCTGCGAGCCCAGCGGCAGGGTGATGTAGACCTCGCGCACATTGTTTTTGCGCACATAGTCGCTCAGCTCGCTGAGCATGCCCACCAGCTGCGGGCTGGCGTCGGGGTGCAGACGCTCGTCCTGGCGGTCATCGAAGAAGCCCAGCAGCTCGACGCCGCCATGCGGCCCCGCGGCCAGGGCCTTGGCCACCTTGGCGCCCAACGGCCCGGCACCCACGATCACCGCGCTGCGCCGCGAGCTCGGGTGCGAGGCCTGCCAGAGCAGCAGGCGGCGGCCGATCAGGATGGCCAGCAGCTGCGCCAGCGGCGTGATGGCGGCCCACCACATCAGCACCTTGTCCTCGAAGTAGTGCAGGCTGTTGGTGGCGTAGCCGAACATGCCGAGGATCAGCAGCAGGGTGATCCAGGAGCCCAGCACGTCCAGGGTGGCGCTGACCGGGTGCTCGGCGAAGCGGTTGCGGCCCGGGAAGGTGAGGGCGAACACCAGCAGGCACAGCGTGTAGGTGGAACGCAGCACCGGCTCGTCGAAATAGTCGTTCACCAGGAAGAAGCACAGCACGATCAGGCTGGGCTCCAGGAAGGCGGCGATCAATGACTGGACCGATTGCGGTGCGCTGTAGAAGGTTCTCTTGTAGCTGCGGTCCTCGAACATCTCGGCGTGGCCCCCGGTGCCTTTTGTTTGCTTCTGTCGTCGATGGTGGTGCTGCGCGACACGCAATGGGTGCCGTCAGTCCAGCCCCCTTGTCTGGACATGAGCGCGGATTCTCTCTCAATTAACCGGCGCTCCCGGGCGGGGTCCCCCCCTAAGTCGAGGCGGGGTGAGGCCCTGTCTACAATCCGCGCATGCTGAACGATTGGTCAAGACTCTGGGCACCGGCGGTGCAGGATCGCATCACCTTGTTGCTCAACCATGTCATTTCGCGGGAAAGCCACGCGATGGCGCGGCTGCAGCCGCAGGCCGGCAAGTCGGTGCTGGTGCATCTGCGCGGCTGGCCCGGGCTGTTGCCGGCCGCCCCCGACCTGGCCCTGCAGGTCACGCCCGCCGGCCTGTGGGAGCGGCTCGACGCCGCGCCGGCCGACGCGCTGCGCATCGAGATCGACGCCGCCAACCCTGCCGCGCTGGCCTTCGGTGCGCTCACCGGCGCCAAGCCCGACGTGCAAATCCAGGGGGACGCCGCCTTTGCCGCCGAGATGAATTGGCTGATGGAAAACCTGCGCTGGGACCTCGAGGATGAGCTCGCCCAGCTGGTCGGCCCGGCGCCCGCGCATCAGCTGGCGCGCTGGGGCGGGGCGATCGCCCAGGCCTTTGCCAAGTTCGCCAAGTTCGCCGATGGGGCCCGCAACGCGGCCATGTCAGGTGGCCGCGGGCCGGCATGAGGTACTTCGCCCGCCTGCTGGTCATCGGCTGGACCATCTTCCGTTTCGGTCTGGACGAAATGGCCCTCTCGGGCCTGAGCGGGCGGCGCTTCCGCTGGCTGCGCCGGCTGATCTCGGTGGGCCGCAGCTGGCAGCAGCCGCGCGGCGTGCGCCTGCGCCTGGCGCTGGAGCGGCTGGGGCCGATCTTCGTCAAGTTCGGCCAGGTGCTCTCCACCCGCCGCGACCTGGTGCCCGGCGACATCGTCGAGGAACTGGCCCGCTTGCAGGACGATGTGCCGCCGTTCCCGGCCGAGACCTCGCGCGCCCTGGTGGAAAAGGCCTTCGGGCGCAGGATTGAAGAGCTGTTCGGCAGCTTCGAGGCCGAGCCGGTGGCCAGCGCCTCGATCGCCCAGGTGCATTTCGCCACCCTGAAGGACGGCCGCGAGGTCGCGGTGAAGGTGCTGCGCCCCGGCATGCTGGACGTGATCGAGGACGACCTGGCCCTGCTGCGCACCATCGCCGGCTGGGTCGAGCGCCTCAGCGCCGATGGCCGGCGTCTCAAGCCGCGCGAGGTGGTGGCCGAGTTCGACACCTATCTGCACGACGAGCTCGACCTGGTGCGCGAGGCCGCCAACGCGGCCCAGCTGCGCCGCAATATGGATGGCCTGAATCTGGTGATGGTGCCCGTGATGATGTGGGACCTGTGCACCAGCGAGGTGATCGTGATGGAGCGCATGAGCGGCGTGCCCATCAGCCAGGTGCAGCGCCTCAGGGACGCCGGGGTGGACATCCCCAAGCTGGCGCGCGACGGCGTCACCATCTTCTTCACCCAGGTGTTCCGCGACGGCTTCTTCCACGCCGACATGCACCCCGGCAACATCCAGGTGAGCCTGGCGCCCGCCACCTTCGGCCGCTATATCGCGCTGGACTTCGGCATCATCGGCACGCTCACCGAGGTGGACAAGGAATACCTGGCGCAGAACTTCATCGCCTTTTTCCAGCGCGACTACAAGCGCGTGGCCGAGCTGCACATCGAGTCCGGCTGGGTGCCCGCCGGCACCCGCGTGGACGAGCTCGAGAGCGCGGTGCGCGCGGTCTGCGAGCCGCATTTCGACCGGCCGCTGAAGGACATCTCGCTGGGCCAGGTGCTGATGCGCCTGTTCCAGACCTCGCGCCGCTTCAATGTCGAGATCCAGCCGCAGCTGGTGCTGCTGCAGAAGACCCTGCTGAACGTGGAGGGCCTGGGCCGCCAGCTCGACCCCGAGCTGGACCTCTGGGCCACCGCCAAGCCCTTCCTGGAGCGCTGGATGAACGAGCAGGTGGGCTGGCGCGCCCTGGTGCACCAACTCAAGAAGGAGGCGCCGCGCTATGCCCAGCTCTTCCCTGAGCTGCCGCGCCTGCTGCACGACGCGCTCAAGCGCCAGGCCTCGCCGCACGATGGCCGCGCCATCCAGGCGCTGATCCAGGAGCAGCGCCGCACCAACCGGCTGCTGCAGGCGCTGCTCTATGGTGCGGTGGGCTTCACCCTGGGGCTGCTGGCGGCCAATGTGCTGATGCGCGTGCATTGGTTCTGATTGGAGAGGGCTCCCAGAGCGTGTTTGTGATCCCGTCATGGTGCCCGCAAGGCAACCCAGGGGCGCAATCTAGGCGCGCGCCGCAGGCCAGGCTCGCCGCCTGGCCAAGGTGGGCAACGACGAGTGCGCCCCTGGGCTGCCTTGCCCTTCGGGTTGCCCCGCAAAGACAGCGTCTGCGGCGTTGCAAATCCTCGCCGGGTGTCCAACCCGGCTGCGGTTTGCGCCTTGCATCCGCTGCCTTTGCGGGGCAACGGGCACTATGACGGGGTCGCAAACACGCTCTCAGACAAGCCCGCATGGCCCACGGCTTGCGTTGCGCTGATAATCCGGCGCGCTTTCCTTTGCCGGGCCCTGCCCGAGACGCTTGCCATGAACACCACGCTGATCGTCTTTGTCGTGCTCTACCTGCTGGGGACCCTGAGCCTGGGGGTCTGGGCCGGCACCCGCATCAAGAACACCAGTGACTTCGCCATCGCCGGCCGCAGCCTGCCGCTGATCATGGTGATCACCACCACCTTCGCCACCTGGTTCGGTGCCGAGACGGTGATGGGCATCCCGGCCAAGTTCGTGCAGGGCGGCCTGAATTCCATCGTCGAGGACCCCTTCGGCGCCGGCACCTGCCTGATCCTGGTCGGCGCCTTCTTCGCCACCAAGCTGTACCGCCAGAACCTGCTGACCATCGGCGACTTCTACCGCCAGCGCTTCGGCAAGGGCGTCGAGGTGTTCTGCTCCAGCGCCATCATCCTCAGCTATCTGGGCTGGGTGGCGGCGCAGATCACCGCCCTCGGCCTGGTGTTCTCGGTGCTGACCAATGGCGCGATGAGCGAGACCGCCGGCATGATCGTCGGTACCCTGGCGGTGCTGATCTATGTGGTGATCGGCGGCTTCCTGGCGGTGGCCTGGACCGACTTTATCCAGATGATCGTGCTGGTGATCGGCCTGTCGGTGATCGCGGTGTTCTCGGCCGACTTGGCCGGTGGTGCCGACAAGGTGTTCGCGATGGCGCAGAGCAAGGAGCTGTTCAGGTTCCTGCCCGAGCCCAGCTTCACCGAGATCGCCATGTTCGTCGGCGCCGGCGTCACCATGATGCTGGGCAGCATTCCGCAGCAGGACGTGTTCCAGCGCGTCATGTCGGCCAAGGATGAGAAGACCGCCCGCAACGGCGCCATGATCGGCGGCATCAGCTACATCCTGTTCGCCGCCGTGCCCATGTTCATCGTCGCCAGTGCGGTGGTGGTGATGGGCCAGCAGGCCCTGGACGTGGCGCGCGACGATTACCAGAAGCTGCTGCCCCTGTTCGTGCTGAGCAAGATGCCGCTGATCATGCAGATCCTGTTCTTCGGCGCGCTGCTCTCGGCCATCAAGAGCACCTCCTCGGCCACGCTGCTGGCGCCCTCGACCAGCTTCGTCGAGAACATTCTGAAGAATCTGCGCCCGCACATGGGCGACCGCCAGCAGCTGCTGGCGATGCGCCTGACCATCATCGTGTTCGCCGCCCTGGTGCTGGCCTATGCGATCGCGATGCAGGGCACCTCGATCTATGAGCTGGTGTCCTCGGCCTACCAGGTCACCCTGGTGGGGGCCTTCGTGCCGCTGGTGATGGGCTTGTACTGGCAGCGCGCCACCACCCAGGGCGCGATTTTCTCGCTGGTGGGCGGCATTGCGGTCTGGATCGCCTTCCTGCCCCAGGTCAGCAGCCTGGGCGAGGGCTTCCCGGGGCAGCTGGCCGGCCTGCTGGTGGCGATCGTCGCGATGGTGCTGGGCTCGCTGGCCCCGCAGTGGCTGAAGAACCGCCGCGAGCACAAGCACCATGTCGCGGGGCTGGCCAACGAGGCCTCGCCCCTATAATTCGCGTTTCCTATCAATAGCTTAGACCCCTCATGCCGATCTACGCCTACCGCTGCAGTACCTGCGGTCACGCCAAAGACGTGCTGCAAAAGCTGTCTGATGCCCCGCTGAGCACCTGCCCCGCCTGCGGGGCCGAGAGCTTCAGCAAGCAAGTCACCGCCGCCGGCTTCCAGCTCAAGGGCTCGGGCTGGTACGCCACCGATTTCAAGGGTGGCAGCGCCGGCACGGCCGCACCGGCCACCGCGGCAGGCGGCGCCGCTGCCGCCGCTGCGCCCGCGGCCGACGCCGCGCCGGCCGCGGCCTCGTCCACGCCTTGCGGGGGCTCCTGCGCCTGCCATTGACATGACCCGCCGCGGGCCGCGAGGCCGGGCCGCACAAGGAACCCAGTGAGAAAGTACATCATCGCCGGCCTGCTCGTCTGGCTACCGCTTGCCATCACCATCTGGGTGTTGCATCAGGTGCTGGGCGTCGTCAACGGCGTGTTCGACTCGCTGCTGGGTGCCCTCAAGGTGGTCTCGCCCAGTTCGCTGCACGACGGCATCTCCAGCCTTAGCGACGTGCCGGGCCTGGGCCTGGTGATCCTGGTGGGCGGCCTGCTGCTCACCGGCATGTTCGTGGCGAACATCTTTGGCCAGTGGTGGCTCAGGCAATGGGACAAGCTGATGTCCAGCATCCCCATCGTCAAGAGCATCTACAGCTCGGTCAAGCAGGTCTCGGACACCCTGTTCTCCAGCAGCGGCAACGCCTTTCGCGAGGCGGTGCTGGTGCAGTACCCGCGCGAGGGCAGCTGGACCATCGCCTTCGTCACCGGCTCGCCCAGCGGCGAGGTGGCGCAGCATTTCCCTGAGGAGCATGTGAGCCTGTACGTGCCCACCACGCCGAACCCGACCTCGGGCTTCTTCCTGATGATGCCGCGCACCAGCATCCGCTCGCTGGACATGAGCGTGGACGAGGCGCTCAAGTACATCATCTCGATGGGGGTGGTGGCGCCGAACACCGGCCATGCGGCAGCCGCCCCGACCGAACGAAATCTACCGGGTTGATCGCCCCGGCCGGCGTTCAACCCTGAGGGCAGCCTGCCCGACCAGAGCCACCAGACAAGACCTGACCCCGCTGCGCAAGAGGCGCAGCGCACCCAAGAATTCGGAGAAAACGATATGCGTACCTGTTATGCCGGCCAAGTCAGCGAGAAGCTGCTCGACCAGACCGTGACCCTGATGGGCTGGGCCCATCGCCGCCGCGACCATGGCGGCGTGATCTTCATCGACCTGCGCGACCGCGAGGGCCTGGTGCAGGTGGTCTGCGACCCCGACCGCGCCGAGATGTTCAAGGTGGCGGAAGACGTGCGCAACGAGTTCTGCCTGAAGATCGTCGGCAAGGTGCGCGCGCGCCCGGCCGGCACCGAGAACGCCAACCTCACCAGCGGCAAGATCGAGATCCTCTGCCATGAGCTGGAAGTGCTGAACCCCTCGGTGACGCCCCCGTTCCAGCTGGACGACGAGAACCTCTCCGAGACCACGCGCCTCACGCACCGCGTGCTGGACCTGCGCCGCCCCTACATGCAGAACAACCTGATGCTGCGCTACCGCGTGGCGATGGAGGCGCGCAAGTTCCTGGACGAGCATGGCTTCATCGACATCGAGACGCCCATGCTCACCAAGAGCACGCCCGAGGGCGCGCGCGATTACCTGGTGCCCAGCCGTGTGCACGACGGCACCTTCTTCGCGCTGCCGCAATCGCCCCAGCTCTTCAAGCAGCTGCTGATGGTGGCCGGCTACGACCGCTATTACCAGATCACCAAGTGCTTCCGCGACGAAGACCTGCGCGCCGACCGCCAGCCCGAATTCACCCAGATCGATATCGAAACGAGCTTCCTCACCGAGCAGGAAATCCGTGACATGTTCGAGGGCATGATCCGCCACGTCTTCATGAAGGCGCTGAACGTGGACCTGGGCGCCTACCCGGTGATGAAGTACGCGGACGCGATGCACCGCTTCGGCTCCGACAAGCCGGACCTGCGCGTCAAGCTCGAGTTCACCGAACTCACCGACGCGATGGGCGATGTCGACTTCAAGGTCTTCTCCACCCCCGCCACCACCCCCGGTGGCCGCGTGGTTGCCCTGCGCGTGCCGGGCGGCGCGGCCATGAGCCGCGGCGAGATCGACAGCTACACCGAGTTCGTGAAGATCTACGGTGCCAAGGGCCTGGCCTGGATCAAGGTCAACGAAGTGGCCAAGGGCCGCGAAGGCCTGCAGTCGCCCATCGTCAAGAACCTGCACGACAAGGCCGTGGCCGACATCCTGGCGCGCACCGGCGCGCAGGACGGCGACCTGCTGTTCTTCGGTGCCGACAAGGCCAAGGTGGTGAACGATGCCATCGGCGCGCTGCGCCTGAAGGTGGGCCACAGCGAATTCGGCAAGAGCCATGGCCTGTTCGAAGACCGTTGGGCACCGCTGTGGGTGGTGGACTTCCCGATGTTCGAGCACGACGAAGAGAACGACCGCTGGGCGGCCGTGCACCATCCCTTCACCGCGCCCAAGGACGGCCATGAGGACCTGATGGTCACCGACCCGGGCAAGTGCATCGCCAAGGCCTACGACATGGTGCTGAACGGCTGGGAGCTGGGTGGCGGCTCGATCCGTATCCACCGCGCCGAGGTGCAGAGCAAGGTGTTCGACGCGCTCAAGATCAGCAAGGAAGACGCCCAGGTCAAGTTCGGCTTCCTGCTGGACGCGCTGCAGTACGGCGCACCCCCGCACGGCGGCCTGGCCTTCGGCCTGGATCGCCTGGTGACGCTGATGACCAAGGCCGACTCGATCCGCGACGTGATTGCCTTCCCCAAGACCCAGCGCGCGCAATGCCTGCTGACCGGCGCACCCTCGTATGTGGACGAGAAGCAGCTGCGCGAGCTGCACATCCGCCTGCGCAATGCGGGTGCCGCAGCGGCCTGATCGCGAGCGGATTGTCAGCAACAGAAAGGGCCGCAGCAGCGGCCCTTTTTCGTTTGGTGCTCCATCCAGCCAGGCCAACCAAAAAGGGGGGCTTACTGAGGGCTTGCGAATCGAAGACACTCCAGGACGCATAAAGAAAGCGTTATTCCAGGGGGTGGGCGTGAGGGCGTCAATTTCAGCAAAGGGGCCGTGCCGATGGCTTTGCGCCGTGTGGCTATGTGCTGCACTGTTCTTGACCGGCTGTGGCGGTGGTGGGGCGGCTGCACCGGACCCAGGCACAACACATTTGCAGATCACGGGACAGCCGGCCGATGCCACGGTGCTCGAGGGCAGCTCCGCGGGCTTTGCGGTGAAGGCGCTGAACGCCCGTCGCTACCAGTGGCAGCGCCTGGTCTCGGGCGCCTGGCAGGACCTGGCGGCGCAGCAGGCCGATGTGCTGCAGCTGCCCGCCGTTGGCATGAGTGACTCGGGCACGCAGTTTCGCGTGCAGGTGCGTGGCGATACCGAGACGCTGATCAGTGCGGCAGCGACCCTGACGGTCACCCGCAAGCCGCAGGCTGCGGCCATCGCCGTGCCACCGGCCTCGCTGCTGCTGGCCGACGGGGACAGCCTGAGCTGGTCGGTCACGGCCACGGGCACGGACTTGAGTTACCAATGGCAGCGCAGCCGTGACGGCCTGGCTTGGTCCGACGTAGCCGGTGCCACGGCCTCACAGTGGAGCCCTGGTCAGGCCAGCTTGGCAGACAACGGCCTGCGCGTGCGGGTGGTGGTGGCCAACACCCTGGGCAGCGTGACCAGCGCGGTGGCGAGCCTGGAGGTTTATCCCGCGCCGGCGCTGCCGACCTTCACGGTGCAGCCGGTGGACGTGCGCGTGCAGAGCGGCCAGACCGCGAGCTTCGAGGCCCAGGTGCTGGGCCAACCCGCACCCACCCTGCAGTGGCAGCGCTCCAGCAACGGCACGCAATGGGAGGACGTGCCGCAGGCGCAGTCAGCGCGCTTGCAAGTGGCCCCCGTGTCGGCCAAGGATGATGGTGGCCTGTTCCGGCTGAGTGCCAGCAACCGCGCCGGTCAGGTGTTCAGCCAGGTGGCGCGCCTGACGATTCAAGCCGCAGCGCCGGCACTGAGCTGGCAGAGCGAGCCGCAATCCCTGCAAGTGGGTATCGGCCAGGATGCGGTGTTCACGGCCCAAGTGGCTGCAGGGGCAGCGGCCACGCTGCAGTGGCAGTTCAGCCGTGACGCGGGCAAGACCTGGCAGTCACTGACGGGCGCGAGCGACGCCCGGCTGGTGATTGCCTCGGCTTCCAGCCGCGAAGCCGGCAACTGGTACCGCGCGCAGGCCAGCAACGAGGTCGGGCAGATCATCAGCCGCGCGGCCCAGTTGCAGCTGGATGCCCGGCTGCAGATGCGCCTGTTGCTGGGCGACGGCCGCGGGCGCGGGCACCGTGACGGGCCGCTGCTGGACGCCAAGATGGACGAGATCGGCGCGCTGGCACAGGATGCACAGGGCCATCTCTACTTCACGGATTCGGTGAGTCATGTGGTCCGAAAGATCGACTTCGGGTCCGGGCGTGTGGTGACGCTGGCCGGCTCGCCTTACGAGCCAGGCACGGCCGATGGCGCGGGCGCTGCGGCGCGGTTCAACCGGCCCGTGGATCTGGCCGTGAACCAAAAGGGTCAGGTTTTTGTGGTGGACGTGCGCAGCCAGCGCATCCGGTCCGTCGGTCCTTCGGGGCAGGTCACCACGGTGGTGTCGCTGCCGGATCCCTTGCATGGCCAGCAACTGACCGAGTACTCCCGGATCACCGTGCACCCGGTGAGCGGAGAGCTGTACTACGGCGTGGGCTGTTCCATCTACCGGGTGCCGGGCAATGGGCCGGCCGAGCTTTGGGCTGGTGCTCCGGCCTGCGCCATTCAGGCCGACGGCGATCGCAGCTCGGCGGTCTGGTGGCGGGTGGGCGAAATCGGCTTCGATGCGGACGGCACTCTGCTGGCGGAAGACGGCGGCAAGCTGCGCCGTGTCCTGCCCAGCGGCAAGGTGGAAACGCTGGGCGATTGGCGCGACTGGCGCAGGGCCCTGGACTTCAAGCGCCCTCGGCGTGCCAGCGATGGCGCGCTCTACGCCGTCGCCAACAACTGGCTGTTCCAGACCATCGTGTACGCCTATGTGCCGAAGGCGGATGGTTCGGCGCCCGTGTTGGAGTGGGATGCCGTGAACGGGCGCATCCCCGGGGCCGAGGTGGTGGCCGGCGCCCTGAACATGGAAGCCTTGCCATTCGGATCCAAGGCACTACGAGGTGTCAACTACATCGCCGCCGTGTCCGTCACGGCCGGTGGCATCACCTGGGTGAGCCATTCGTCCAACCCGGTCCTGTGGCCGCTTGACCGGGACGGGCAGGCGGTTGCGCCCAACTGGCCCACCGGCAACACCAGCATGGACGGCATGCTGATGTTGCCTGACCAGGCCCTGGTCTGTCACCGCACACGCAATGGCAGTTACGGCAATGAACTGGTGTCCATTGCGCGTGACGGCAGCCAGCGCGTGCTCGCGACCTGGCCCAATGACGATGCCTCAGCCGACATGGGCGCAGGCTATTGCGATCGGCTGCTATGGGACGTAGCGCGCGGCCGTGTGTTCGAATCTGCTCGTGGTTCGTCCGCGGTCTATGACCTGAAGAGCCAGAAGCTGCTCCAGGCCAGTGACCTTGGCTACGCGTTCAGCCAAGGCTCGGAGTTGCTGGCCATCTTCCCGAACGGCGACCTGCTGACGAAGGACTATGCGGGCACGCTGCGGCGCCTGATGGCCGATGGCAAGGGGCAGGTGCTGGCGGAGCAACTGCCCTTCGTGGCCGCTGCCGGGGCTATCGACCAGGCCGGCACCGTCTTCCTGCTCGACCGCTATGCCGGACGCGTCTTCCGCCTCAAGGCGGGTGGCGCGTTGGAGTGGGTGGCCGGCTCCGCCACCTTCAACAGCACGGAAGCTGGCAGCACGCCGAGCTGGCGCGATGCCAAAGATCTGTACATCTGGGGGCCGGACCAACTGCTGATTCGAACCCCGACCGAGCTGACCGTGCTGGACGTGCCCTCCGGTGTGGACTGCGGCTGCACGCCACCGGCCAAGGCGGCGCTGGCGCGCAAGGTGCAGATGCTTCGACATCGTTGAGTCGGCCGCCGGGCCAGGGTCTCGGAGTCGCTATGCTTGCGCCTCCAAATATCGAGACCCGATGAGCATGAGCAAGCAAGGCCGAGGCACAGCAGAACGCGTCCGCTGGGAGCGCATCCTGATGCGCCATCCGCGCCTGGCCCTGCCGCGCCTGCGTGCCGGCATGAAGGCGGCCGATCCGGCCCGGGCGCGTGCCGCCCTGCTGGGCGCCTTCTTCGTGCTGGAGCGCTGGGGCCGGGCCGCCGAGCTGCAGGGCGAGCTGCAGGCCGAGCTGCAGACCCTCAGGCGCGAGGTGGAGCGCCAGCGCTCGCTCAGCGAGGCGGCCGAACTCAGCGAGGCCCTGGGCCGCCTGCATTACCAGCGCGGCGACTATGTGCAGGCCTGCCAGGCCTGGAGCGAAACGCTCGACTGGGCCGAGGACGATTCGCGCCCCGCCTGCCTGGCGCGGATCGGCCTGGCGCACCTGTGCTATGCGCTGGGCGACTGGGCGCGCGGCGGCCGCGTGCTGGACCAGGCCGAGCTGCACTACGCCAGGCTGGCGCAAGACCCCTATCTGCGCGCCAAGATTGCGCTCAACCGTGCCGCCTCGCTGCGCGCCACCCAGGGCCCGCAGGCCGCACGCGTGGTGCTGGACGAGGCCCTGGCCGCCGCCCGCGAGGCCGGCCATGCCGACTACCAGGCCGAGGCGATCTGGCACCAAGCGCGCTGCGCGCGCGACAGCGGCGATGCCGCGCAGGCGCTCAGGCTCGCCGACCAGGCCCTGGTCTCGGCGCAGCGCTGCGGTTACCGCTGGCTGCATGCCCAGGCCGCGCTGCTGCTATGCGAACTCACCAGCGGCGAAACGGCGCTGGGCTGGGCCGGCCAGGCCCTGAGCCTGGCCGAGGCCCTGCAGTCGCGCCATCTGCAGGCGGCGGCCCATGGGCGGCTGGCCGACCTGATGCGCGAGCAGGGCGAGCTGGGCCCCAGCTGGCACCACCAGCAGCAGCGCCAGCGCCTCGAATCCACCCTCGACCAGGGCCAGCTGCCGACCCAGCTGGAGGCGCTGGCCCGCTTCGATACCGATCCGCATGGCGCCGATGCGCTGCTGCTCTCGCTGGCCGGCCAGAGCTGGCCGCTCGATGATCTGGCTGAGTTCGAGCGCCAGTGGCGGGCGCTGCTGCCGCGCCTGGTGGAGGCGCTGGGGCTGAGCGGGATCGACCTGCAGTGGGAGCGCCTGAATGAACGGCTGAGTGAGCGGCCGGGTCAGCGCGCCGCCGCGCCGGCCGCGCCGGACGCCGCCCGGCTTGAGCTGAGCCTGCGCCTGGCGACCAAGCAGATCGGCCGCCTGCTGCTGTGGCGGCCCGCGGGCGCCAGCTGGTCGCGTGCCGACAGCAACCGGGCCAACCGGCTGGCGAGCTGGTTGGAGGGGCTGCTGGGGCGCCTGGAGCAGAGCCTGCAGCGCGCCGAGACCCAGGCTGCCGAGCATGCCGAACTGCTGGGCCTGGACCGCCTGCTGGCCGCGCAGCTCGATGCCTGGGGTCGGCAGCTGCGCCAGGCCGACGCGCCCCTGCAACTGATCGCGCCGCCGCTGGTGCAACAAATGGCGGCGCTGGCGCAATACCGGCGTGACGCGCAGGACCAGCAGGTCTGCGACTTCCTGCTGGCGAGCGAATTGGCCCAGCTGCAGGCCGTCTACGCGCCGCTGCTGCAGACCCAGGGCTGCGAGCTGCGCTGCGAGGTGGCGCCGGGCCTGAGCCTCAAGCACCCGCGCGCGCAATGCCTGCGCCTGCTGAGCGAGCTGATCGCGCTGGCGCTGGCGCGCGGTGCGCGCCGGCTCAGCCTGGAGGCAGAACTCCATGGCAGCGACCAGCTCTTGCGCCTGCGCTATTGCGACGGCCTGGCCGCGCCCAGGGCCGGGCTGGAACTGTTGCAACTGCAGGCGCGCCGCCTGGGCGGTACATGCCAGACACGCCCCTGGGGCCTGGAAATTTCGTTGCCAGCGCAGGGCCTCAGTGCGCCCGTACCTGCACCGGCGCGGAGGGGGCGCAAGCGGGATCGCTAGGTATTTGTCCGGTACGACAGTCGATGGCCCATGACACCCTTGGTGCCGGGTTCACCGATCACCGTCCGAAGCCCGCGAATGTCTCGTGCATCAAGAGCAGGTCGACGGCCGCGGTCCAGGCAAACGCCTTGTTGCAAAGCGGTGCACCCGAAAGCGCATCGTAGTTCTCATAGAAGCCACCGGCTCGTTCGATCATGCCGATAAAGCGCCGGGCGATGTCGCGCGCCAGTTCGGGACGGCCACCGCGACGCAGTCCGTCGATGAGCAGATAGGTGGTGGGTGCCCAGATCGGACCGCGCCAGTAGCCATCGGATGCATATCGGGGGCTCGCGGGCGCTTCGGTGGCCAGCCCATAGGGCGTGAGGAAGCGCCGCGCCAGCTCATCCGCCAGCTGTTCGAACACAGGCTTGTCCAGCCGCTCGCCCAGCACCAGGGGCATGAAGGGCAGCAGACTGTCGCTGGTGGTGGTGGCCTGCGTGTCCTCCACTCTCAGCACGAAGCGATCGCCGTGCCAGAGTTGGCGCATCAACCGGGCTTGGTGCTCATCGGCGCGACGGATCCAAGCCTGCGCCTCATCTGCACGCCCCAGTTGCTCGGCGATACGCGCCAAGGCGCGCATCTGCAGCACCAGATAGGCCTGCAGATCGGGCGACTCATAACGAAGCTTCGGGTCGCCCAAGGCGGTGGCGTTGTCCCAGCCACTTTCCCAGCCGCTGTTTTCGCCGCCATAGGCCGGAAGGCCATTGCGGTTGGCATCGCGCTGCGCAAACCAGAACTCTGTCCAGCGCACCAGCGGCGCATACACGCGCTCCAGCTGCGGCCGGCTGAAGCGATGGCGCTCCATCAGCTTCAGCAAGGCCCAGCCATGAATCGGCGGCTTGGTGGCGCCACGGTAGATCTCGTCGGGCAGCATGCGGTCAGGCAACTGGCCCCGCGCGTCCATATTGGCAAACGGGATCATGAATTCGTCCAGCGCCGCGTCCAGCTGCGTGAGCCCGAGCGCCAGGGCGACGAAGGCATGGTCCCAGGGCCATTCCGAATTCATGTAGGCCTTGGACTCCAGCACGGCCTGCGTAACGAACACATCGTCTTGCGGCGCGTGCAAGTTCCACAATGTCCACCACGCCGCTTCGGCCGTTCGTTGGTTGGCCGGGCTGACAGCGGGCATGCGCGCACGCCAGTCCGCCCAGTCGCGTGCAACGGCAGCCATATCAGCGGCAGGGCGCACGTCGAGAGGGGCGGGCACCACGCCACGAGCCATGCGGATCGCTACGCGCAGCCGGCCCTGCACGGGGCGGACGCGCCAATGCCCATCCACCTGCACCAGCGTGCCGGACAGCACCTGTACCCGGCAGGCCCATCCTTCCGAATCAACGACAAGCTCGTCGCCGTTATCGCCGTGCACCGTATGCAGGGCGAGATCGGTGCGCGCCGGTGCCAGCTGAAGCTCGAAGCCGCGGCCGTCGATCACCGAGTCCAGCGGGCCCAGCAAGTAGACCTGGGCGGATGCGTCACCACCGGCGCCTGCCTGCACACTCAGGTGGCTGGGTTGCGCCGTGAAGGCCACCGGACGCGCCAAGCCGGCGGGCAGGAAGCCCAGATCCAGCCAGTCACCCCGCAGGTTGTACATGCGTGCGAAGTAGTAGCGCAGCGTGCCCTGCGTGGCGGTCGGGAACAGGGTCACCCAGGAGCCGCGGCGGCTGAAGTAGTTGTGCCGCAGATCGATCTTGAGAGGCTCGTCCTCCGGAACGGCGGCCGCTGTCTTGGCGGCTGTGTTCAGCGCAATGGCGGGGCTTGGGTGCACCAGCAGCAATGCGGCCGCCAGCAGCGCAGCGTGGATGAGTCGGCTCGTGAACATGGGGTTCTGCTTCCGGAGGGCAGCGGCCGGGACGGCCATCACGGGCGGCATGATAGATAGGCCAGGGGCCAGCAAGTTCGGCGCTCGCTATGAAAATACTCGGACTTGCTATCTCCAAATGGCAAGCCTCGCCGCCTGCCTTTGTCCCGGCGCGACCAGGGTTGGAAGACAAGGCGTGGATCCGCCGCGGGTCGAGTCCGGCGGTGCCGGCAAGGAAGTTGGGAGCGCCACTAGCCCTTGCGCCTGGCCGCGCTGGGCGTCAGCCCGGTCCAGCGCTTGAAGGCGGCGCGGAAGTTGGCAGCCTCGCTATAGCCCAGGGAGGCGGCGATCTCATCGTTGCTGAGCTGGGTCTGGCGCAGATAGTCCAGCGCCAGCTGGCAGCGCACCTTGTCCAGCACCTGCTGGAAGGCATTGCCCTCCTCGGCGAGCTGGCGCCGCAGCGTGCGCGAGCTGATCTGCCATGCCGCCGCCACGTCCTCGATGCCGGGAAAACGCCCCGGCGCCTGCAGCAGCAGGGCGATCAGGCGGCTGGTGACGCCGCGCGCCTGCTGGAATTCGGCCAGCAGGCGCTCGCAGGTCTCGCGCGCCACCAGGGCGGTGGCCGGGTTGCCCTGGGCCGGCACATGCTCGAGCCAGCTGGCGTCGAACAGCAGCTCGCAGCGGCCGTTTGTGCCGAATTCGGCCGGGCAGCCCAGCAGCTCGGCATAACGGGCCGCATGGGCGGGTGCCGGGTAGGGCAGGCAGACGACGCGCGGCCGCAAGTCGGTGCCCAGCACATCGCGGTGCAGGGCCAGCTGGGTGCCCAGCTGCCACTCCAGCACGAAGCGGTAGAGCGGCGAGCCTTCCCCGAGCCGGTAGGCATCGCTGAACTGCCAGGCCACCTGCGCGCCGCGCTCGGCGAATTCCATGCCTACCAGCGGGGCGGTGAGGGCGCGGTACTTCATCGCCATCGCCACCGCCTCGCGCGCCGTCGGGCTGCTCAAGAGCGCATAGCCATAAAGGCCGAACTGGGTGATGCGCGCCGCCAGGCCGGCGCGCAGCGCCACATCGGCCTGCGGCGAGAGGCGCAGCGCATTGGCGCACACGCTCAGCAGCTGCTGGGCGCTGACGCGCAGCTCGGCGCGCTGGAAATCGGCGCGCTGCAGGCCGGTGCCGGCCAGCGCGGCCTCCGCCGGCACGCCCAGGCCCAGCAGGATGTCCACCAGGGCCTGCAGCTTGTGCGGCCGGTGGATGCGCTCGTCGAGCAAGGGAAAGTCTGGATGCTGCATGTGGGGCAAAGTGTAGCCAGCTGTCCGGATTTCACCCGTTTGTGGCGTTTGCAACCTCGGCAAAGCGGGCGCCAGCCCCAACAATCGCCGCTCTACAGGCCCCGCAGAGGGCCTGCATCCGAACCCGGAGACAAAAAGCATGCTCGCTGCCAACCCGCAAGCCATTGATCTGGTGCGGCTGAACTTCAACCCGCAGGCCCAGCTGGCCCTCAGCCTGGTGCTGGCGTTGGTGATGTTCGGCATCGCGCTGGACCTGCATCTGGACGACTTCAAGCAGGCGCTGGCCAGGCCGCGCGCGCTCGCCATCGGCATGCTCAGCCACCACCTGCTGTTCCCGGCGGCCACCTTCGCGATGATCCAGCTGCTGGAGCCGGCGCCCTCGATCGGCCTGGGCATGCTGCTGGTCTCGTCCTGCCCGGCCGGCCATATCTCCAACTTCTTCACCCACCGGGCGCATGGCAATGCGGCGCTGTCGGTCTCGATCAGCACGCTCTCGACCCTGGGCGCGATCGTGATGACGCCGCTCAACGTGACGTTCTGGGCCTCCCGGGACCCGGCGCTGGCGGCGCTGCTGCGCAGCTTCTCGCTGGAGCCGCTGCGCATGCTGCTGGAGGTGGGCCTGCTGCTGGGCCTGCCGCTGGCCGCCGGCCTCGCGGTGCAGGCGCGCTCGCCCGCGCTGGCGCAGCGCCTGCATGGGCCGATGAAGCGCTTCTCGATGCTGGTGTTCCTGGCCTTCGTGGTGGGTGCGCTGGCGCTCAACTGGGCCATCTTCATGGAATGGGGCCGCTATGTGGTGCTGCTGGTGCTGGCCCACAACGCCATGGCCCTGGCCGGCGGCTATGGCTTCGGCCGGCTGGCGCGCCTGCCCGAGCGCGATTGCCGCGCCGTGGCCTTCGAGACCGGCATCCAGAACTCCGGCCTGGGCCTGGTGCTGATCTTCAACTTCTTCGGCGGCCTGGGTGGCATGGCCATCATCACCGCCTGGTGGGGCATCTGGCATATCGCCGCGGGCATGGGGCTGTCGAGCTTCTGGCTCTGGCGCGATGGCCGCAAGGAGGTGGCAGCATGACGTCGAGAGTGCTTGTCACCGGCAGCGGTGGCTATCTGGGCCGGCAGCTGGTGGAGGCGCTGGCGGCCTCCAGCGAGCGGCCCGAGCTGATCGTGGCCATGGACCTGCGCGAGCCGCCGCCCGCGCAGCGCCTGCCCGGCGTGGTCTATGCCCAGGGGGACATCCGCAGCGCCGATCTGCAGGCGCTGATGCAGCAGCACCGGATCGATCAGGTGGTGCATCTGGCCGCCATCGTCACGCCGCCCAAGGGCAGCGATCGGCAGCTCGAGTACGAGGTCGATGTGCTCGGCACCCGGCGCCTGCTGGAGGCCTGCGTGGCCAGCGGCGTGACCCAGGTGGTGATCTCCTCCTCGGGCGCGGCCTATGGCTATCACGCCGACAACCCGGCCTGGCTGAAGGAAAGCGACCCGGTGCGCGGCAACGAGGAATTCGCCTATGCCTGGCACAAGCGCCTGGTGGAGGAGATGCTGGCCGACTACCGGCAGCGCCATCCGGCGCTCCAGCAGACCGTGCTGCGCGTCGGCACCATCCTGGGCGAGCGCGTCAACAACCAGATCACCGCGCTGTTCGAGAAGCCGCGCATCCTGGTGCTGCGCGGCGCCGCCAGTCCCTTCGTCTTCATCTGGGACCAGGACGTGGTGGGCATCATCCAGCATGCGCTGCGCACCGGCCGGGCTGGCATCTTCAACGTGGCCGGCGATGGCGCGCTGGGCCTGCGCGAGCTGGCCGCGCGCATGGGCAAGCCCTGCCTGGTGCTGCCGCCGCTGCTGCTGCAGATCGGGCTGGCGATCGGCCACAAGCTGAGCCTGACGCGCTACGGCCCCGAGCAATTGCGCTTCCTGCGCTACCGCCCGGTGCTGGACAACCAGCGCCTCAAGACCGAGCTGGGCTATCGGCCGCGCAAGAGCTCGGCCGAGGTGTTCGAACTCTGGTGGGCGAGCCGCCAGCGCGCGCCCGCGGCCGGGCCCGAGGCTACGCCATGAGGGCGGACTGGCACGAGCAGGTGGCCGTGGTCACCGGCGCGGCGGGCGGCCTGGGCGCCGCGCTCGCCCGGCGCATGGCCGCGGCCGGCGCGCGCGTGGCCCTGCTGGACCGCGACGGCGCCGCCGCCGAGCAGCTGGCGGCCGAGCTGCGCCGCGCCGGCCTGCAGGCCCAGGCCTGGGCCTGCGACATCAGCGAGCAGCCCCAGGTGCAGCAGGTCTTCGCCCAGGTGGAAGGGCAGTGGGGCGGGGTGACGCTGCTGATCAACAACGCCGGCATCGCCGCCCGCGCGCTGGCGCGCGATTGCCGCGCCGAGGTGGTGCGGCGCGTCATGGCGGTGAACTATTTCGGCGCCGTGCATTGCACCGAGGCGGCGCTGCCCGCGCTGCTGGCCGCGCGCGGCCGCATCGTCGTGATCAGCAGCGTGGCGGGCTTCTCGCCACTGATCGGCCGCAGCGCCTATGCCGCCAGCAAGCATGCGCTGCATGGCTTCTTCGACAGCCTGCGCAGCGAGCTGCAGGGCACGGGCGTCGCGGTGACCCTGGTCTGCCCCAGCTTCATCGCCACCGGCATCGAGGCCGCGGCGCTGGGCGGCGACGGCAGGCCGCTGGCGCGCCGGCGCGATGTCAGCGGCGGCCTGGCCAGCGCCGACGCGGTGGCCGCAAGCATCCTGCACGCCGCCGCCCGGCGCCAGCGCCTGCTGCTGCCGAGCGCGACGGCGCGTGCCGCCTACCTGCTGAGCCGGCTCGCGCCGGCGCTTTACGAAACCCTGATGCGCCGCCGCGTCGGCGCCGAGTTCTCCTGAGGAGCTGCGATGAAGAACTCCCTCCGCGCGCTGACCCTGCTGCTGGCCTTGCCGGCGACGGCCGCCACGCTGCAAGTGCAGGACGAAAAAACCGGCCAGCCCCTGGCCACGGTGATGCTGCGCGTCTTTCCGCTCAAGGCCCCGGCCCTGCCCAGCAGCGACGGCGGCTACCCGCCGCCCGGTCAGCCCTTCCAGGTCTGGCGCGAGCACACCGTGTTCAGCGATGCCCAGGGCCGTGCCGAGTTGCCCGATGAGCAGGCCGGCGCGCCCCAGCAGCTGCACCTGCGCAAGCCCGGCTATCAAGACCTGACCCTGCCGCTCGCGCAAGTGAAGAATGGCGTGCTGCGCCTGCAGCGCGAGACCGACCCGCTGCGCCTGGCCGAGGCCCGGCCGGCGAATGCCTGGCTGGCCGCGCTCGATCTGGGCGACCAAGCGCGCCGCCTGCACTTCCAGACCCAGTGCACCTTCTGCCATCAGCAGGGCAATGCCTTCCTGCGCCGCGAGCGCAGCGAGCAGGAATGGAGCGAAGCGATCCAGCGCATGATGCGCTACGGCTCGCGCCTGTCCAGCGAGGACCAGAAGGCCCTGCCGGCCATCCTGGCCAAGGGCTACCAGGCGCTGCGCGAGCATCCCGAGCGCGTCGGCGCCACCGCGCCCTGGGCCCCCGAGCTGGCCCAGGCCCGCATCAGCGAATGGCCGGTGGGCGACGCGATGTCGCAGGCCCACGACGTGCTGCTGGCGCGCGACGGCACCCTCTATGTGGCCGACAACATCCAGGACCGGCTCTGGGCGCTCGACCCCAGGAGCGGCCGCATGACGGTCTACAAGATCCCGCACCTGCCCGGCGACGAGCCCGGCGGCCTGCTGAGCGCGCGCCTGCGCGAGTTCCCGCGCCACGATTCGACCTCCAACGCGCATTCGCTGGCCGAGTCGCCGCGCGACGGCCATCTCTTCATCACCCCCTCGGCGCAGCGCCGCATCGTCGAATTCGACCCCGCCAAGGGCGATTTCCGCCTGCACGAGATCGGCGGCGGCTTCTACCCGCACACCATCCGCATCGATGCGCAGGACCGCGTCTGGTTCACCCTGGCCCTGTCCAACCAGGTGGGCATGCTGGACCGCAGCAGCGGCCAGTTCAAGCGCTACGACCTGCCGGCGCGCGGTTTCGGCGAGCGCATGACCACCCGCTACATCGGCGCGCTCTACTGGCTGATGCGCCATGGCCTGCCGCTCACCAACTGGCTCAAGGTGGACCGCGCCGGCACCGGCACGCCCTTGCCCTATGGCATCGAGGTGACGCCCGACGGCCGCGTCTGGTTCGCGCGCCTGCACACCGACGAGATCGGCGTGATCGATCCCCGCACCGACGAGGTGCGCATGATCGCCACCCCCTTCAAGGGCCCGCGCCGGCTGCGCGCCGATGCCCAGGGCCGGCTCTGGATCGCCGCCTTCCCCGAGTCGGCGGTGGTCTGCTACGACCCCGCCAGCGGCCGCTTCACGCGCTATGACTTGCCGGTGCTGCCCAAGGGCAGCGACACGCCCTATTCGCTGAACGTGGACAGGGCGCGCGGCGTGGTGTGGGTGAACGGCAACCAGTCCGATTCGCTCTATGCGCTGGAGATCGCCAGCGGCCGCT
This sequence comes from Roseateles sp. FW301-B2, assembly GCF_058788955.1. NCBI lineage: Bacteria > Pseudomonadati > Pseudomonadota > Betaproteobacteria > Burkholderiales > Sphaerotilaceae > Roseateles > Roseateles sp. FW301-B2. The sequence continues at coordinate 87,308 of NZ_JBYTBE010000002.1, read as the reverse complement.
GGACGCAGTACCCGCTGCCGCGCCGCGTGGCCTTCACCCGCGATGTGGAGATCGCCGCGGACGGCAGCGTCTACACCTCGACCTCCAGCTTCCCGAGCTGGCATGTGGAAGATGGCCAGCCCACGCTGATCCATCTGCAGCCGCGATGAACGAAAACAGCAAGGCCCGGCCCTGGTTCCTGGCCTCCTGCCTCTGCGCCTTCACGGCCGGGCACATGATCAACTACAGCGTGATCCTGTTCGCGCAGGACATGCTGGGCTCGGCCTGGCTCTCCGGCCTGGGCCTGGGCCTGTGCTTCGGCCCGCCCTTGCTGCTGGGCTGGTTTGCCGGCGTGCTGTGCGACCGGCTCGCGCCCGGGCGCGTGATCCAGGCCGCGCAGGGCGTGTTCGCGCTGGCGGCGGCGGCGCTCTGGTTCACCCAGCAGCGCGGCACGGCGGGTGCGCCCACCTTGCTGCTGGCCGCCGCCTGCGCCGGCGTGGCCTGGAGCTTTGCCTCGCCGGCGCGCATGGCGGCGCTGGCGCAGATCGTGCCGGCGGCGCAGCTCAAGGGCAGTTCGGTGCTGTTCAATGTGTTCGTGATGCTGGGCTTCGGCCTCGGGCCCCTGATGATTGCCCTGCTCAAGCGCGCCGGCGGCTGGCCGCTGGTGGTGCAGGGCATCGTCGTGCTGGTGGCGCTGGCCTCGGTGCTGCTGCTGCCGGTACGCACGCGGCGCGGCAGTCAGCACCGGCAGTCGGTCGCGGCCGAGGTGCGCGAGGGCCTGGCGGCGGTGCGCGGCCGGCCGCTCTTGCTGCAGGTGATGCTGGTGGCGATGGCGGGCTACCTGGCGATGGGGCCGATGCAGGTGCTGCTGCCCAAGCTGGCCACCGCCCAGCTGGGCCTGGCGGAGTTGCAGCGCGGCCTGCTGCTGGGCAGCCTGGCGCTCTCGCTGATCCTGGGCGGCGTGCTGGCCATGGTGCTCGGCCCGCGCGTGCGGCATGGCGCGGCCATCTTCGCGGCCACGCTGGGCGCGGGCGCCGCCCTGGCCCTGCTGGGCAGCGCCCATGACGTGGGCCCGGCCCTGGCTCTGCTGGCCGCGGTGGGCATGCTGGGCGGCATGGGCTTGAGCCTGATTGTGGCCGGCATCCAGGCCGAGGCGCCGCTGGCGGTGCGCGGCCGCGTGCTGAGCATGTACACCATCATCTCCCAGGTGGTGCCGGCCGCCTCGGGCGTGCTGGCCGGCGCGCTGGTGCAGGGCTTTGGCGTGAGCGTGGCGCTGTGGGTGTGCGGCGGCACCCTGGTGGCGCTGATGCTGATCAATCTCATGTGGATGCGGGCGCTGCGAACGCAGCGCAGTTGAAGCTCGCTATGCTTGGGGGCATGCAAGCCGCCGAGACCTTTTCCAAGCCCTTCAAGATCCCCGAATCGGTGCTGGTGGTGATCCATACGCCCGATCTGCAGGTGCTGATGATGGAGCGCGCCGACCGGCCCGGTTACTGGCAATGCGTGACCGGCTCGCTCGACACGCCCGACGAGCCGCTGGCCCAGACCGCGCGCCGCGAGGTGGCCGAGGAGACCGGCATCGCCGGCGGCGTCTTGCGCGACTGGGGCCTGGCCAATGTCTACGAGATCTACCCGGTCTGGCGGCATCGCTATGCGCCGGGGGTGACGCACAACACCGAGCATGTGTTCGGCCTCACCGTGCCGGCCGGCACCAAGGTGCGCCTGGCCCCGCGCGAGCATCTGCAATACCGCTGGCTGCCCTGGCGCGAGGCGGCGGATCTGTGCTTTTCGCCCTCCAACGCCGAGGCGGTGCTGCAGCTGCCGCGCTTCCTGGCGCAGCTACACGAGGAGGAGGGCACATGAGAGCGGGCTTTCGCGCCTCCTCGCTGGGGCTGCATAGCAGCCATAGCGCCTTCGCCAGCCAGCGCCTGCGCATCGCCACCTACAACATCCACAAGGGCGTGCGCGGCGTCGGCCCCGGCAAGCGCCTGGAGATCCACAACCTGGGCCTGGGCATCGAGGCGCTGGACGCCGATCTGGTGTTCCTGCAGGAGGTGCGCCATTTCCACCACCGCGAGGCGCGCCAGTTCGAGCGCACCTGGTTCGGCTGGCCCGAGCAGGGCCAGGCCGAGTTCCTCGCGCCCGAGGGCTATGAGGTGGCCTACCGCACCAATGCCGTCACCAAGCATGGCGAGCATGGCAATGCCCTGCTGTCGCGCTGGCCGATCGGCGACGTGGGCCACCACGACGTCTCGGACCATCGCTTCGAGCAGCGCGGCCTGCTGCATGTGCCGGTGACCTGGCAGGGCCATGAGATCCACACCGTGGTGGCGCATCTGGGGCTGATGCACAGCAGCCGGGTGCGCCAGGTGCAGCGCCTGGCCGAGTTCATCGCCGCCCATGTGCCGGCCGGCGCACGCCTGGCGGTGGCGGGCGACTTCAACGACTGGGGCGAGCGCCTGGATGCGCCGATGCGCGACTGCGGCCTGGCGCGCGCCGCACCGCCCAGCGGCAAGGCAAGACCTGCCACCTTCCCCTCGCGCGTGCCGGTGTTCTCGCTCGACCGCATCTACACCCGCGGGCTGGAATGCCTCAGCATGCAGGTGCCGCGCGGCAATGCCTGGGCGCGCATGTCCGACCATCTGCCCCTGGTGGCGGAGTTCGAACTTGGCTGAGGCCGAGAACCTGCCGCACCTGCTTTCCTGGCACAGCGTGCCCAGGCCCGATTACGTGGGCGGCAACGAGGTGCGCCTGCTGCGCGGCGGCGACGAGTTGTTCCCGGCCCAGGCCGCGGCGATCGCCGCCGCCCACCACGAGGTCTGGCTGGGCACCTATATCTTTCACCACGACAGCGCCGGCCAGGCCCTGCTGGCGCAGCTGAAGGCGGTGGCCGCGCGCGGCGTGCGCGTGCGCGTGGTGGTGGACGGCTTCGGCTCCAAGGCCAGCCTGCCCTGGCTGCAGCGCGAGCTGGCCGGCTCGCATGTGGCGCTGGCGATCTTTCGCCCCATCGACCGCTGGTGGCGCTGGTTCCAGCCCGGGCAGCTGCGCCGCCTGCACCAGAAGCTCTGCGTGGTGGATGGCGAGGTCGGCTTCGTCGGCGGCATCAACATCATCGACGACCGCATGGACCTCAACCATGGCGCCACCGAGCTGCCGCGGCTGGACTATGCGGTGGGCCTGCGCGGCCCGCTGGTGCAGCCGATGGAGCAGGCGCTGCGCGCGGTCTGGACGCGCGCCTGGCTGGGGCGCGATTTCGGCGAGGAGCTGCTGGCCCTGGTGCGCAGCCCGATGCCGGTGGCGCGCCTGCGCCGCCTGGTGAACCGGCTGCGCATGCCGCGGCTGCGACGTGGCGAGCAGACCCTGCAAGACCTGCCCCCGGTGTGCGCCGCCTTCGTGCTGCGCGACAACCTGCGCCAGCGCCGCACCATCGAGCGCGCCTATGTGGAGGCGATCCGCGCCGCCAACGAGAGCGTGGACCTGATCACGCCCTACTTCTACCCCGGCCATGCCTTCCGCCGCGCGCTGCGCGATGCGGCGCGCCGCGGCGTGCGCGTGCGCCTGCTGCTGCAGGGCAAGGTGGACTACCGCATCGCCGCGATGGCCGCGCATGCCCTCTACGCCGAGCTGCTGGGGCAGGGCGTGCAGGTGTTCGAGTACCTGCCGGCCTTTCTGCATGCCAAGGTGGGCGTGGTGGACGAACATTGGGCCACCGTCGGCAGCTCCAACATCGACCCGCTTTCGCTGCTGCTGAACCTGGAGGCGAACGTGATCGTCGCCGACGCCGATTTCGCGCGCAGCGTGGCGCAGGAGTTCGAGGCCGCGCTGGCGGTCTCGCGCCAGGTCGCCGCCGCCGACGACACCGGCCTGCGCGGCGTGCTGCGGCGCGGGCTGGTGGCCTGGGTCGCGTATGTGTATTTGCGCGTGGCGGGGTCGACCGGCCGCTACTAGAGCGGGCGGTCGGGCCGCTACTGAGGCTTGATGTCGATCAATGCCGCCGAGGCGGGCAGGCGCGAGGCTAGCAGGCATGAGCGAAACAGCGACCCAGGCCAGCCCGGTGTTCGAGGCCCGGGCCCTCAGCAAGACCTATGGCGAGGGCGAAACCGCCGTGCACGCGCTGCGCGGCGTGGATCTGGCGGTGCGGCGCGGCGAGTTCATCGTGCTGCTGGGCGCCTCGGGCAGCGGCAAGAGCACGCTCTTGAACATCCTCGGCGGCCTGGACATCCCCAGCAGCGGCACGCTGCGCTTTGCCGAGCACCAGCTCAGCGGCGCCAGCGAGGCCGAGCTGACGCGCTACCGGCGCGAGCATGTGGGCTTCGTGTTCCAGTTCTACAACCTCATTCCCAGCCTGACGGTGCGCGAGAACGTGGCCCTGGTCACCGACATCGCTAGCGCGCCGATGGCGGTGGACGAGGCCATTGGCCTGGTGGGCCTGCTGCCGCGCGCCGATCACTTCCCGGCCCAGCTCTCGGGCGGCGAGCAGCAGCGCGTGGCGATCGCGCGCGCCATCGTCAAGCGCCCGGACGTGCTGCTGTGCGACGAGCCCACCGGCGCGCTCGACTACCAGACCGGCAAGTTGGTGTTGGAGGTGATCGCGCGCATCAACCAGGAGCTCGGCACCACCGCCGTCGTGATCACCCACAACGCCGCCATCGCCGGCATGGCAGACCGGGTGATCTATCTGAGCGACGGGGCGATCCAGCGCATCGAGACGAATGCGCACAAGCTCACGCCCTCGGAGCTGCAGTGGTGATGAGACCCCAGCCATGAGAGCGCTCGACCGCAAGCTGCTGCGCGACCTGCGCAGCCTCTGGAGCCAGGTGCTCACCATCGCCCTGGTGGTGGCCAGCGGCATGGGCGGCTTCATCGCCTGCCTCTCGGCGGTGGACTCGCTGGCGCTGGCGCGCGACGACTTCTATGCCGAGGGCCGCTTTGCCGATGTATTTGCCAGCGTCAAGCGCGCGCCGCTGGCGCTGCAGGAACGCCTGGCGGCGCTGCCCGGCGTGGCCCAGGTCGACACGCGCGTGGACCAGCTGGTGCGGCTGGAGCTGCCCGGCGTGGTGGACCCGGTGCTGGGCCAGCTGATCGGCCTGGACGCGCGCAAGCCGGCGCGGCTCAACCGCGTGTTCGTCAAGAGCGGCCGCCTGCCCTCCGCCGACGCCACCGGCAGCCCGCTCGTCGAGGTGGCGCTCTCGGCCGCCTTTGCCGAGGCGCGCGGCCTGGCCCCCGGCGCGCGCCTGTCGGCGCTGGTGAACGGCCGGCGGCGCGAGCTGCTGGTGGTGGGCACGGCGCTCAGCCCCGAGTTCATCTTCGCCGGCCTGGGCGGCATGCCCGACATGCGCGGCTTCGGCATCGTCTGGATGGACCACGAGCTGCTGGCCTCGGCCTACGACATGCGCGGCGCCTTCAACCGCGTGGCGCTCAAGCTCGCGCCCGGCGCCGAGCCGGCGGTGGCGATGGCGGCGCTGCAGCCGGTGCTGGCCCCCTATGGCGGGCGCGAGGCCTATGGCCGCGAGGACCAGAGCTCGCATGCCATGCTGAGCAACGAGATCAAGGAGCAGCGCGTGCTCGGCACGGTGGCGCCGGTGATCTTCCTGGGCGTGGCGGCCTTTCTGCTGAACGTGGTGGTGTCGCGCCTGGTGACCACGCAGCGCGAGCAGGTGGCCGCGCTCAAGGCCCTGGGCTACCCCAACCGCAGCATCGCCGCGCATTACCTCAAGCTGGTGCTGGTGATCATGCTGCTGGGGCTGACGCTGGGCGTGCTGCTGGGCGACTGGCTGGGCAGCATGCTCACCGGGCTCTATGTCGAGTTCTTCAAGTTCCGCCATTTCCAGCATGTGCTGGATGTGCGGCTGCTGCTGTGGAGCGGCGGCTTCTCGCTGCTGATGGCGGTGCTGGGCACGCTCAACGCGATTGCCGCCACGGTGCGGCTGGCGCCGGCCGAGGCGATGCGGCCGGCCGCGCCGGGGCGCTACCGGCCCGCCATCGTCGAGCGCCTGCCCTGGCTGCGCGCGGGCGTGTCGCTGCGCATGATCCTGCGCCAGATGGAGCGCCGCCCCTGGCGCACCCTGCTGTCCATCGTCGGCGTGGCGGTGGCGGTGGGCATCGTGGTGCTGGGCAACTTCTTCCGCGATGCGATCGATTTCGTCGTCGACTCGCAGTTCAACGCCAGCATGCGCAGCGACGTGATCGTCTGGATGAGTGAGGCCGGCCCCGACAGCGCGCGCCTGGAGCTGCAGCGCCTGCCGGGCGTGCTGGCGGTGGAATCGGGGCGCGACGTGGCGGTGCGCTTCCCGCACGGCGCGCGCAGCGAGCGCGGCGCCCTGCAGGGCCTGGCCGCCGCACCGCAGGCGCGCCGCATCGTCGACGTGGACGGCCGTGCCAGCCTGCCCAGCGCGAGCGGCTTGGTGATGACCGACCGCCTGGCCGACAAGCTGGGCCTGCGCCCCGGCGACCCGGTGCTGGTGGAGCTGCTGGAGGGGCGGCCGCGCCGCCTGGAGCTGCCGCTGGAGACGACGGTGCGCGAGATGATGGGGCTGAACGCCTATATCGAGCGGCGCGCGCTCAACCACCTGCTCGACGAGGGCGATGTGAGCTCGCAGTTCGCCCTCATCGTCGAGCGTGGCCGCGAGGCCGAGACCCTGCGGGCGCTGCGCGCCCTGCCCAGGGTGGTGGGCGCCTTCAGCAAGGCCACGGTGCTGCGCAATATGCAGGACGTGAGCGCGCGCAATGTTCGCATCATGAGCACCATACTGACCGCCTTTGCCAGCGTCATCGCGGTGGGCGTGGTCTACAACAATGCCCGCATCGCGCTGGCCGAGCGCGCCTGGGAGCTGGCCTCGCTGCGCGTGCTGGGCTTCACGCGCGCCGAGGTCTCAGGCCTCTTGCTGGGCGAGATGGCGATCAGCATGGCGCTGGCCCTGCCCCTGGGCATGGGCCTGGGCTGGCTGCTCACGCATGGCCTGGTGGAGGCGCTGAAGAACGACCAGTTCCTGTTTCCGGTGGTGATACAGCCGCGCACCTATGCGCTGGCCTGCCTGGCGGTGCTGCTGGCGGGCGTGGCCAGCGCGCTGGTGGTGCGCCGCCGCATCGACCGCCTCGACATGGTGGCGGCTTTGAAGACAAGGGAATGAGCGAGATGCAAACCAAGAACAAATGGCTGATGGGTGGCGCGGTGTCGGCCCTGCTGCTGGTGCTGGCCTGGGCCTTTGCGCCGCGGCCGCAGGCGGTGGAGATCGCCAGCGCGCAGGCCGGGCGCTTCGAGCTCGGCATCGAGGAGGACGCCAAGACACGCGTGCAGGAGCGCTACCTGGTGTCGGCGCCGTTGGCCGGCCGCTGGCTGCGCCCGCAGCTGAAGGAGGGCGACGCGGTGCAGGCCGGCGCGGTGCTGGGCGTGCTGCAGCCGACGCTGGCCGCGCTCACCGACGCGCGCAGCCGCGCCGAGCTGGCGGCGCGCGCCGAGGCCGCCAGCGATGCGGTGCAGGCCGCCACCGCGCGCCTGGCCGCCGTCGGCATCGCCCAGGCCCAGGCGCAGCAGGAGTTGTCGCGCAGCGAGGCACTGGCGCGCCAGGGCTATCTAAGCGCCGCCCGGCGCGACAGCGATGCGCTGGCCCTGCAGGCCGCGCAGCAGAACCTCAAGGCGGCGCAGTCCGAGCTGAAGATCGCCCAGCACGAGGCGGCGCAGGCGCGCGCCGCGCTGGGCGTCTATGGCGGCGCCGGTGGCGCCGGCGCTGCCGGCAACGGCTTTGTGCTGCGCGCCCCGGTGGCGGGCCAGGTCCTGCGCGTGCAGCAGCCCAGCGAGGGCGTGGTGGCGCTGGGCGCGCCGCTGCTGGAGCTGGGCGACACGGCCCAACTGGAGGTGGTGGCCGAGCTGCTCAGCACCGACGCGCTGGCGGTGCGGCCGGGCCAGCCGGTGCAGATCGAGCGCTGGGGCGGCCCCGCCGTGCTCAAGGGCCAGGTCTTGCGGGTCGAGCCGGGCGCCTTCACCAAGGTCTCGGCCCTGGGCGTGGAGGAACAGCGCGTGCGCGTGCTGGTCAAGCTGCTGAGCCCGCCGGCCGAGCGCCAGCAGCTCGGCGACGGCTACCGCGTGGGCGTGCGCATCCTCACGCGCAGCGCCGAGGGCGCCCTGCTGGTGCCGGTGAGCGCGGTGTTCCCGCTGCCGCGCGCCGCGGCCGGCCGCCATGCGGTGTTCCGCGTCGAGGGCGGTCGCGCCCGGCTCACCGAGGTCAAGCTGGAGGCGCGCAATGGCGCGGTGGCCTGGGTGGCCGGCGGCCTCGATGCGGGCAGCCAGGTGGTCAGTTATCCGCCGCAGGACCTGCAGGACGGGGCCAGGGTCAAACCGCGTTAGGCGTGTTTGAGGGCCGGATTTCCCGGCTTGGTCGCAGCGCCGGCGACAGCGGCTGTGCGCTTTCCTAGACTCGCGCCCAGCCTTCACCCCAGGAGATGCTCTTGAACGCACTGACGCGCTGCTGCTGGCTGGTCCTCATGACCTGCCAGCTCGCCTTCTTTTCCACCACCGCCACTGCCGCGCCGCGCGACGGCGAACTGGCCGGGCTGGCCGCCGCCGTGGATGCGCAGTGGAATGCCCGCGACGCCGCCGCGTTGAGCGCCTTCTACGCCGCCGACGCCACCCTGAGCCTGGGCCGCGATGGGCCGCGCCTGGCGGGGCGCGCGCAGATCCAGGCCTACTTCGAGCAATCGCTGGCGCGTGTGGCCAAGGACCTGAGCCACCGCACCGTGCTGCGCCGGGTCGAGCCACTGGACGGCCAGACCTATCTGACCGACAACGCGATCTATGTGGAGCGGCCCGGCGCCAACGGCGCGACCGAGGTGGTGGGCGAGTTCTTCACCCTCACCATCGTGCGGCCGGCCGCCAGCGGCTGGGAGATCGTGGCGGTGCGCGCGGTGCCGCTGAGTCGCACGCCGGCGCGCGCCGCGGCGGGCTGACTCAGCGCAGCAGCACATCGACCCCGAACTGGTATTGCGCGAGTTTGGGGTTGAGATGCTTGCTGTGGGGCCGGAAATCCAGGCCCCGGATGCTCTTGCCGAAGCGCGCCAGATAGCGCTCGGCGCTGCGCGCGTCGAAGAGCATGAACATGGACTGCTCCAGCTCCAGGCCCTCGTCGGCGAAGTCGCGGCCGTGGTGGTGGTCGTAAAGCATCAGCAAGGCCCAGGCGCCGCACATGAAATGGCCGCCGGCCAGCGCGCTGAGGCGGCCGTCGATGCGGGCCTGCATGGCCTCGGCCGAGGTGTTGATGCCCGAGTACAGCAAGTCGCGGCCCGGCATGCGGCCCTCCTGCTGGGCCAGCTCCATGGCGCCAAAGGCCATCTGGTCGCTGCCGGCCCAGACCAGGCGGGCCTGCGGGCGCCGCTGCAGCAGGCCGCGCATCAGCTCGGCCGCCTGCTCGCGCTTCCAGTCGGCGAAGGCCAGTTCGTCCAGCACCGCCTGGGGGCCTCGGCCACCGCGCGGCGCATGCCCTCGTTGCGCGCGATCGAGACCGGGGTGGAGCGGTCGCCGGCGATGGCCAGCAGGTGCACGCGGCCGTCCTCGGCGCGCAGGCCCTGCTTGAGGCCCTGCACGATCAGGGCCTTGGCGGTCAGATAGCCGGCCTCGACGGCGTGCGGCTCCAGGCTGCCCAGCAACAGCGGCAGGCCCTGGCGCGGCGCCCATTGCGCGCGCTCCTGCGGTAGCAGGCCGCTGAAGGCGGCAAAGCTCTTGATGCCCACGCCGCCCAGGGTTTGCGCGTTGGCGACCAGGGTGCCCTTCTCGTTCACCAGGATCACGTAGTCGGGGCGCTGCAGGGCCGGGCGCGCCGCGATCTCGCGCGCCAGCTGCAGGGCACGCGCCGGCTCGCGCTCGGCGTACAGGACCTCCAGCTGCAGCTGCAGGCTTTGCGCCGCCGCCTGCATGGCCTGGGTGGCCGCCACCCAGAAGGCCTCGTCGCTGCGGCCCGGGTTGATGAAGGCGATGCTGAGCGCCGCGGCGTGTTGGGCGCAGCAGAGCAGGAGCAGGGCGAGCAGGCGCGGCATGGTCAGCCCATTGTCCGCCTCAACTCAGAGCATGGCCGCCGCCAGCACCTCGCTGCGCAAAGCCTCGGTGAGTTCGCGCTTGAGGGCCGAGAAGGCCGCGCTGGTCTTGACGGCGTAGTGGCGCGGGTGCGGCAGGTCCGCCGGCAGCTCCAGCTTGATGCGGCCCGGCCGCGCGCTCATCACCGCGACGCGCGAGCCCATGAAGATGGCCTCGTCGATGTCGTGGGTCACGAACAGCACGGTCTTCTTCTCGCGCTCCCAGATGCCGAGCAGCAGCTCCTGCATCAGCTCGCGGGTCTGGTGGTCGAGGGCGCCGAAGGGCTCGTCCATCAGGAGCATGCGCGGCTCGTTGGCGAGCGCGCGCGCCAGCGCGGTGCGCTGCTGCATGCCGCCGCTGAGCTGCTTGGGGTAATGCTGGCTGAACTTCTGCAGCCCCACCTTGGCCAGCCAGGCCTGGGCCTGCTCGACCTGCTGCTTGCGCGGCAGGCCGCGCTCGCGCAGGCCGAAGGCGACGTTGTCCAGCACCGTCAGCCAGGGGAACAGGGTGTAGCTCTGGAACACCATGCCGCGGTCGGCTCCGGGGCCGTTGACCGGCTGGCCGTCCAGCAAGACCTGACCCTGGCTGGCCTGGTCCAGGCCGGCGACGATGCGCAAGAGCGTGCTCTTGCCGCAGCCCGAGGGGCCCAGGATGGTGAGGAAGTCGTTCTCCGCCACGGCCAGGTCGGTGGCCTGCAGGGCCAGGGTGTGCTGGCTGCCGCTGGTGAAGGTGCGCGCAACGCCGCGTATGGAAAGCATGGAAGAACTCATCGCCGCACCTACCTGCCGAGCTGGGCCCAGGGGAACAGGGCGCGGTTCATGGCCTTGAAGGCGAAATCGCTGACCAGGCCGATCAGGCCGATCACGATGATGCCGAAGATGATCTGGTCGGTGGCCAGCAGGGCCTGGCTGTCGGTGATCATGTGGCCGATGCCGCTGGAAGCGCCGATCAGCTCGGCCACGATCACATAGGTCCAGGCCCAGCCCAGCACCATGCGCAGGGTTTCGGCAATCTCGGGCGCGGCGCCGGGGATCAGCACGCGGCGTATCAGGCCGGCATCGCCCACGCCCAGGGTGTAGGCGGCCTCCACCAGATCGCGCCGGGTGTTGCCCACCGTCACCGCGATCATCAGGGTGAGCTGGAAGAAGCTGCCGATGAAGATCACCGCCAGTTTCTGCGCCTCGCCGATGCCGGCCCAGAGGATCAGCAGCGGGATGAAGGCCGAGGCCGGCAGGTAGCGGGCAAAGGAGACAAAGGGCTCGAAGAAGGCCTCCACCGGCTTGTAGGTGCCCATCAGCACGCCCAGCGGCAGCGCCAGCGCGGCGGCAATCAGGAAACCGCCCAGCACACGCCACACCGTCATGCCGATGTCGGTGGCGAAACCCATCTGCGTCAGCAGGGTCCAGCCCGATACCAGCATGGTCAGCGGGTCGGCCAGAAAGGTCTTGGAGACCAGTCCGCCGAAGGTGGCGGCGGCCCAGACCGCGGTGAAGAGCACGAAGAAGGCCAGCCCCAGCGCCAGCTTGGCGCCCGGGCCGACCGGCACCAGCGGCTTCATTTGGCGCCGATGAAGCGCGTGTCCGCCAGCCGGGCGAGGTCGGGCATGGCCTTGATGATGCCCAGCTCCATCAGCAGCACGGCCGCCTCCTTGCTGAAGCGCAGATGCTCCTCGGCAAAGAATTTCTGGTTCGCCGCCTTGTCCTGCCAGCGCAGGTAGGCGGCGCTCTTCTCGAAGGCCTCGCCGGCCTGCTTGACGTCGGCGCCCATGATCTCGAAGCTCTTCCTGGGCTCGGCCTTGATCAGCGCGAGGGCCTCGAAATAGCCGTCGGCCAGGGCCTGCGCGGCCTTGGGGTGCTCGGCAAGGAACTTGGGCGTGCAGCCGAAGGTGTCCATCACCACCGGGTAGTCCAGCGTGGTGGCGATGATCTTGCCGGCCTCGGGCTTGGCGCGCACGCCGCTCAGGTAGGGCTCGTAGGTCATGCCGGCGTCGATGTCGGCATTGCCGGCGATGAAGGCATTGGCGGCGGCCTGCGGCTCCAGGTTCACCACCTTGACGTCCTTCACCGACAGGCCGTTCTGTTTGAGCATCCAGGCCAGCGTGAAGTAGGGCGCGGTGCCGGGCGCGCTGGCGGCCACGGTCTTGCCCTTCAGGTCGGCGATCCTGGCGATGCCGGGTTTCACCACCATACCGTCGGCGCCATAGCTCTTGTCGAGCTGGAAGATCTGCGTGGTGGCCACGCCGTTGGCGTTCCAGACCACCCAGGTCTCCACCGTGGTGGCGGCGCATTGCACATCGCCGGAGGCGATCGCCAGGTGGCGGTCCTTCTGCGGGATCTTCTTGATGCTCACGTCCAGGCCCAGCTTCTTGTAGATGCCGGCCTCCTTGGCCAGGGTCAGCGGGGCGAAGCCGGTCCAGCCCGAGATGCCCACGGCCACCTTGGTTTCCTGGGCCTGGGCCAGCATGCAGCAGGCGCCGGCCATCAGGGCCAGCAGCAGTTTCTTGTTGGGCATGACGAATTCCTCCGGGTCGAAAGCCACATGATGGCGGCTGTCACCACAACAGGTGTCAGGTTTTGCCCTGACCCCGGGATAGCCCGGCGCCCGTACCGCCGGCCCGGGCCTAGACTCGGGCCTCAATCGTCGCGACCGGAGTGCCGTCCACGATGTCCGCAGCCCTGCCAGCCAGCGCCCGCAGCAAGCCCGCCCGGCCCAGCCGTCGCGGCGCGGCCGTGCCGGCAGGATGGAACAGTGCCGCCGAGCTGGCCTGGAGCGGGCGCCATGAGGAGGCACGCGCCGCCTGCGGCGAGGCGCTGGCGGACGCCCGGCTGCCGCTGGCGCAGCGCGTGGCCCTGCTGGCGCTGCGCAGCGAATCCGCGGTGGCGCTGGGGCGCTTCGATGCGGCGCTCAGCGATGCCGAGACCCTGCTGACCCTGGTGCCTGGCGCCGAGCATGCGGCCGCACAGGCGCAGGGCTATGCCGCGATGGCGATGGCGCTGATGCGGCGCGGCCGCCTGCAGGAGGCGCTGGCGGTGGCCACGCTGGCGCTCGAGCGCGCCGAGCGCTGCGGCCAGCCGGCGCTGCGCGCGCTGGCGCTCACGCGCCTGGGCGAGGCGCAGTTCCGCGTGCGCCAGGGCCGCATGGGCGTGCCCAGCGGGGAGCAGGCGGCGGCGCTCTATGCGCGCCTGGGCGATGCCTCGGGCCAGGCGCGCGCGCTCTGGATCGTCGCCAACGCGCAGATGAATCTGGGCCACCCGGCCCAGGCGCGCGCGGCGGCCGAGCAGGCGCTGGCGCTGGCGCGCCAGAGCGGCGACGAGTTCGCGCTCGGCAATGCGCTCAATCTGCTCGCCTTCATGCAGGCCGATCTCTCGGCGGTGCTGCAGGGCTTCCGGCAGGCCGAGGCGGCCTTCCAGCGCGCCGGCTATGTGGAGCGCTGCGCGCTGGTGCGCTCCAACATCGCCAACGCCTATGTGGAGCTGGGCCTGTACCGCCATGCCCTGCAGCTGCGCCAGGCGAATGCGCGCCTGCAGCGCGAGCTGGGTGCGCTGGCCGGCCTGGCCAACACCCTGGCCTCGCTGGCCGATATCGCCATCCAGCTGGGCGACTACGCCGCCGCCGAGGCCGCGCGCGCCGACTATGTGGCGCTGCTGCAGCTCTATGCCGACCCGATCGGCGGCTATATGGCGGCCAGCCTGGGCGGCGAGCTGGCGCTGGCGCAGGGCCACAGCGCGCTGGCGGTGCGCGAGTTCCGCGCCGCCCAGCGGGCCGCCCTGGCGGGCAGCGATCCGGCCATGCAGATGGCGGCGCACGACGGCCTGGCCAAGGCCTTGCTGGCCGATGGCCAGGCGGCTGCGGCGCTGCGTGCCAGCAGCCGCGGCATCGCCCTGCACCGCGGCCAGGGTCTGAGCAAGCTCGATTTCGTGCAGCGCCAGCATCTGTGGTGGCATCACAGTCAGGCGCTGGCCGCGCTGGGCCGCGGCGAGCAGGCCTGGGCCGCGCTGCAGCAGGCCTATGTGTTCCTGCTCGACGGCGTGCGCGAGCTGCGCGACGAGGGCCTGCGCCGCAGCTACCTCAACAAGGTGTTGGGCAACCGCGAGCTGGTGCGCGCCTGGCTGGCCGAGGCGGCGCAGCGTGGCCTGGCCGAGGCCGAGCGCGAGGGTTATCTGCACCTGCCCAGCCTGCCGGTGGAGCCCTTCAAGCGCCTGGTGGACAGCGGCCTGCGCCTCAACGAGCTGCGCAGCGCGGCCGAGCTGCAGGAGTTCCTCATCAACGAGCTCACCCAGCTGACCGGCGCCGAGCGCGTGATGCTGGTGCTGGAGGGCGGCGGCGCGCTGGAGATCGCCGGCGCCATGCTGCCGCGCGGCGAGTCGGCGGCGGCCCTGCTGCAGGCGGTGACGCCCTGGCTGCAGGAGGCGCGCCGCAGCCGCAGCGTCAGCCTGCGCCACGGCCCGCCCGGTGCCGCGCCGCTGGCGCAGCGCAGCTGCCTGGTGGCGCCGCTGGTGGCGCAGCGCCGCGTGCTGGGCCATGTCTATGCCGACATCGAGGGCGTCTTCGGGCGCTTTGCCGATGCCGATCGCGACCTGCTGGCCCTGCTCGCCGCCCAGGCCGCGGTGGCGCTGGACAACGCGCGCTGGGGCGAGGGCCTGGAGGCCAAGGTGGCCGAGCGCACCGCGGCGCTGGCGGCCGCCAAGGCCCAGGCCGAGCAGCGCGCCCATGAGTTGGCCATCATCAACGCGATCCAGCAGGGCATCGCCGATTCGCAGGATTTCCAGGCCAGCGTCGACCTGGTGGGCGACCAGCTGCGCGAGGTGCTGCGCTCGGGCGATATCGGCATCCATTGGTACGACGCCGCCGCCGGCCTGATGCGCCCGCTCTATGTCTACGAGCATGGCGAGCGCCTGCAGTCCAGCGCCTATGTGCCCAACCCCGGCGGGGCCTGGGAGCAGATCCGGCGCACCCGCAAGCCGCTCATCTATCACAGCCGGCGCGACTACGCCTACGCCGCCCTGCTGGATGGCAGCGATGCCGAGCTCAGTGGCGCCTTCATCCCCATCATTGCCGGCGAGCATCTGCTGGGCGTGATCGTGCTGATGGACTTCCAGCGCGAGCATGCCTTCGGCACCGACGAGATCCGCCTCGTCGAGACCATCTCGGCCAGCCTGGGGGTGGCGCTGGAGAACGCGCGCCTGTTCGACGAGACCCAGCGTCTCTTCAAGGAAAGCGAGCAGCGCGCCGCCGAGCTGGCCATCATCAACAGCGTGCAGGCGGCGCTGGCGGCCGAGCTGAACATACAGGGCATCTACGACGCCGTGGGCGACAAGGTGCGCGAGATCTTCGACGGCCGCGATGTCGGCATCCGCGTCTTCGATGCCAGCACCGGCCTGGAGCATTACCCCTACACCTACGAGGACGGACGGCGGCTCGTGATCGCCTCCGAGCCCATGGAGGAACGCGGCTTCAGCGCCGAGATACGGCGCAGTCGCAGCAGCCTGGTGATCAACGAGCAGATGGACATGGCGCGAGCGCGCTACGGCAGCTATGTGCTGCCGGGCACGCGCAGCACCAAGTCGGCCGTCTATGTGCCGCTGGTGTCGGGCGAGCAGGTGCGCGGCGTCATCACCCTGGTCGACCTGGAGCGCGAGCAGGCCTTCAGCGAATCGGATGTGCGCCTGCTGCAGACCCTGGCCAACAGCATGAGCGTGGCGCTGGAGAACGCGCGCCTGTTCGACGAGACCCAGCGCCTCTTGAAGGAGACCGAGCAGCGCAATGCCGAGCTGGCGGTGATCAACAGCATCCAGCAGGGCATGGCGGGCTCGCTGGACTTCCAGGCCATTGTCGAGCTGGTGGGCGACAAGCTGCGCGAGGTGCTGCACAGCGAGGACATCGGCATCCGCTGGCTGGACCATGCCACGCGCAGCGTGCACTTCCTCTACGAGATCGAGCATGGCCAGCGCCTGGAGATTCCGACGCGCACGCACGAACCGGGCGCCCGCTGGGACGAGCTCAGCACGCGGCGCGAGCCCAAGATCCTCAACAGCGTGGCCGAGCAGGTGGCGGCCGGCGTCAAGGCGATCCCTGGCACCGACCAGGCACTCAGCATGCTGCAGGTGCCCATCGTCGGCAGCGACCGCGTGCTGGGCCGCATCGTGATGGAGAACCACGAGCGCGAGCAGGCCTTTGGCATGCCCGAGGTGCGCCTGCTCACCACCGTGGCCGCCACCATGGGCGTGGCGCTGGAGAATGCGCGCCTGTTCGACGAGACCCAGCGCCTCTTGAAGGAGACCGAGCAGCGCAATGCCGAGCTGGCGGTGATCAACAGCATCCAGCGCGGCATTGCCGGCTCGCTGGACTTCCAGGGCATCGTCGAGCTGGTGGGCGTCAAGCTCGGCGAGATCCTGGCCTGCCCCAGCGTCGGCGTACGCTGGTTCGACCATGAGCGGCGTGCCGTGCTGCACCTGTACGAGACCGAGCATGGCCAACGCCTGACGCTGCCGCCGCGCGAACTGGCCCATGAACCCGAGCTGTGGCGCAAGCAGGTCGAGCAGCGTGAACCGGTGGTCTACGGCTCGGTGCCGGAGCAAGTCGTGGCAGGCACCGGTGCGATACCGGGCACCGATCAGGCCAAGTCCATCGCCAAGGTGCCCATCGTCAGCGGCGAGCTGGCGCTGGGCTCCATCGTGGCGGAGGATCATGAGCGCGAGCATGCCTATGGCGCGGCCGAGGTGCGGCTGTTGCAGACCATTGCCGCCGCCCTGGGCATGGCCTTGCAGAGCGCACAGCGCTTCGACCAGACCCAGCGCCTGCTCAAGGAGACCGAGCAGCGCAATGCCGAGCTGGCGGTGATCAACAGCATCCAGCAGGGCATGGCGGGCTCGCTGGACTTCCAGGGCATCGTCGAGATGGTCGGCGACAAGCTGCGCGAGGTGCTCAAGACCGAGGACATCGGCATCCGCTGGCTCGATCACGCCGGCCAGACCGTGCACCATCTCTACGAGTACGAGCATGGTGTGCGCCTGCAGATCCCGCCGCAGCCGCTGGCGAGCGGGCCGGTGATGAGCCGGCTGATGAGCACGCGGCTGCCGGTGGTCACCAACAGCCCGGCCGAGAAGCTGGCGCTGGGCATACGCGCGCTGCCGGGCACCGACTCCAGCCTCTCGTCCATCCACCTGCCCATCGTCGGCGGCGATGTGCTGCTGGGCTCGATGGTGCTGGAGGATTTTTCGCGCGAGCAGGCCTATGGCGAATCGGAGCTGCGCCTGCTGCAGACGGTGGCCTCGGCGATGGGCGTGGCGCTGCAGAGTGCGCGCCTGTTCGACGAGACCCAGCGCCTGCTCAAGGAGACCGAGCAGCGCAATGCCGAGCTGGCGGTGATCAACAGCATCCAGCAGGGCATGGCGGGCTCGCTGGACTTCCAGGGCATCGTCGACCTGGTGGGCGACAAGTTGCGCGAGGTGCTGCACACGGAAAACCTGGGCATCGTCTGGTACGACGCGGCCAGCGATCACCTGCACAGCCTCTATGTCTACGAGCACAACCAGCGCCTGCATGTGCCGCCGGCCGCGCCCAACCCTCAGGGGAGCTGGGCCAGGCTGGTCGCCACGCGCCAACCGGTGGTGCTCAACACCGCCGCCGAGATGGAGGCTGCCGGCATCACGCTGATGCCCGGCACCGACCAGGCGCTGTCGGTGCTGAAGGTGCCGGTGATCGTGGGCGACCAGGTGCTGGGCATCATCGACACCGAGGACCACCAGCGCGAGCATGCCTATGGCGCGGCCGAGGTGCGCCTGCTGCAGACGATTGCCTCATCGATGGGGGTGGCACTGGAGAACGCGCGCTTGTTCGACGAAACGCAGCGCCTGCTGAAGGAGACCGACGATCGCGCCGCCGAGCTGGCGGTGATCAACGGCGTGCAGCAGGGCCTGGCCAACAAGCTCGATGCCGACTCGATCTACGAGCTGGTGGGCGAGAAGCTGCGCGAGCTGTTCGATTCGCAGAGCATCAGCATCGCCAGCCTGGACATGCAGGCGAACCGGCGCCACTACCACTACATGCTGGAGCGCGGCCGGCGTTTCGAGGTGCCCGACGGGCCGATCTCGGCGCTGGGCCTGCACCTGGTGGCGAGCGGCCGCCCGCTGCTGATCAATGACGACAAGACCGCGCGCCTGGCCGCGCTGGGCATCGTCAGCAGCACCCTGCCGGGCACGGCCGAGACGCTCAGCCTGGTGCGCGTGCCGATCCTTTCCGGCGAGCGCGTGGTGGGCGTGATCGGGCTCGACAACGTCGATCGCGAGAACGCCTTCAGCGCCGCCGATGTGCGCCTGCTCACCACCCTGGCCGGCAGCATGAGCGTGGCGCTGGAGAGCGCACGCCTGTTCGAACAGACCCAGCAGCGCGCCGACGAGCTCGCCACCGTCAATGCGCTGGGCCAGGCGCTCACCAGCACCATCGACCTGGATGAACTGATTCACACCGTGGGTGAAAAGATGCGCGTCACCTTCGCCGCGGACATCGCCTACATCGCCTTGCTCGACCAGGCCGCCGGCCTGATCCGCTTCCCCTATATGCATGGCGAGCAACTGGATCAGCAGGCGATGGGCGAGGGCCTGACCGGCAAGATCATCGAGTCCGGCCAGCCGCTGCTGCTGAACGAGGACGTCGATGCCGCCGCCGACGCCCTGGGCGCCGAGCAACTCGGCGAGCAGGCCGCCAGCTATCTGGGCGTGCCGATCCGCGTGGGTGAGCGCGCGATCGGCGTGCTGAGCGTGCAGAGCACCGCCCGCGAGGGCCGCTTCACCGCGGCCGACCAGAACCTGCTCAGCACCTTGGCGTCCGGCGTCGGCGTGGCGATCCGCAATGCCCAGCTGTTTGCCGAGGCCAGGGAGGCGCGCGCCGCGGCCGAGGGCGCCAACGAGGCCAAGAGCGCCTTCCTGGCGACCATGAGCCACGAGATCCGCACGCCCATGAACGCGGTCATCGGCATGAGCGGCCTGCTGCTGGACACGCCGCTGAACGCCGAGCAGCGCGACTACGCGGCCACCATTCGCGACAGCGGCGACGCCCTGCTGACCATCATCAACGACATCCTGGACTTCTCCAAGATCGAGGCCGGGCGCATGGACATCGAGGCCCATCCCTTCGATCTGCGCGACTGCGTGGAATCGGCGCTGGACCTGGTGGGCGCGCGCGCGGCCGAGAAGCAGCTCGACCTGGCCTATGTGTTCGAGGACGACCTGCCGTCCGTCGTGAACGGCGACGTGACGCGGCTGCGCCAGGTGCTGCTGAACCTGCTCAGCAATGCGGTCAAGTTCACCGACAACCAGGACGGCCGCGGCGAGGTGGTGCTGAGCCTGGCCATGCAGGCGCAGGGGCAGCTGCACTTCTGCGTGCGCGACACCGGCATCGGCCTGAGCCCGCAGGGCATGAGCCGCCTGTTCCAGAGCTTCAGCCAGGCCGACAGTTCGACCACGCGCAAGTACGGCGGCACCGGCCTGGGCCTGGCGATCAGCCGGCGCCTGGTGGAGCTGATGGGCGGCCGCATGTGGGCCGAGAGCGCCGGCGTGGGCGCGGGGGCGAGCTTCCACTTCACGCTCGCGCTGCCGGCGGTGGCGGCGCCGGCGGCGCGCAGCGCGCTGGCGGGCCCGCAGCCGGCGCTGCACGGCAAGCGCCTGCTGGTGGTGGACGACAACGCCACCAACCGCCGCGTGCTGGCGCTGCAGACGGCGCGCTGGGGCATGCTGCCGCAGGACTGCGCCAGCGCCGAGCAGGCCCTGGCCTGGATGGCCGCGGGCGGGGTTTGCGACCTGGCCCTGCTGGACATGCACATGCCGGGCATGGACGGCGTGACACTGGCGCGCCTGCTGCGCAAGACCCGACCCCAGCTGCCCCTGGTGCTGTTCAGCTCGCTGGGGCGCAAGGAGGCGGGGGTGGAGGAGGGCGTGTTCGCCGCCTATCTGCACAAGCCGCTGCGGCAGAGCCAGCTGTTCGACACCTTGATGAATCTGCTGGGCGAGCGCAGCGCGGCGCGCGTGCTGGCGCCGGTGGGCCCCAGCCAGCATGCCGGCCTGGCCGAGCGCCACCCGCTGCGCATCCTGCTGGCCGAGGACAACGCCGTGAACCAGAAGCTGGCGCTGCGCCTGCTGAGCCAGATGGGCTACCGCGCCGACCTGGCCAGCAACGGCCTGGAGGCGGTGGAGAGCGTCGAGCGCCAGCCCTACGACCTGGTGCTGATGGACGTGCAGATGCCCGAGATGGACGGCCTGGAGGCGAGCCGGCGCATCACCGCGCGCTGGCCGGCCGGGGCGCGGCCGCGCATCGTCGCGATGACCGCCAACGCCATGCAGGGTGACCGCGAGGACTGCCTGGCCGCCGGCATGGACGACTACCTGGCCAAGCCGATACGCGTGGAGGCGCTGGTGCAGGCGCTGCTGAATGCGGAGGCGCGCCATGACGGCTGAGGCGGCGCCGGGCGCGGGCATGGCGCAGGAGCTGGTCATGGCCCGCTTCGAATACCTGTTTCGCAATGCCGGGCTGGGCATGACGGTCGCCCCGATCGGCGTGCTGCTGTTTGCCTGGGCGCTGACGCAGACGGGGGCGAGCGAGGGCCTGGCCTGGTGGCTGCTGGCCCAGGCTGGCTTGACCTTGGCCTATTTCCTCGTCTTGGCCCCATGGGCGCGGCGCTTGCTGGCGAGCGCCCAGCTACGCCGTGCGGAGTGGCTTTTGCAGGCCTTTCATCTGGCCCTGGGTGCCAGCTGGGGTTGGGCCGTCGTTTACTACTTCGAGGCGTCCCTGCTGCGTATCCTGGTCGTGATGCTGGCGGTGCTTGGCAATGTGGTGGCGGTGGCTTCGGCCGCGGCGGTGCATCGCGCCAGTGTGCTGGCCTTCTGCCTGCCGCTGATGCTGCCGGTCTTGCTGCGCGGCGTGCTGGATGGCAGCACCCCGGCGCTGCTTGGCGCCCTGACCATGTTCTGGCTCTCGCTGGTGGTGCTGGTGTTTGCCCATCAGCATGGCGCGGCCCTGCTCGAAGCCATGCGCATGCGCTTCGAGAACGCGCGCCTCAACGAGGCGCTCACCGAGCAGAAGGTGCGCGAGCGCACGCGCGCGCTGGAGGCCGCCAGCCAGCACAAGTCGGAATTCCTGGCCACGGTCAGCCATGAGATCCGCACGCCGCTGAACGCCATCATCGGCATGAGCGGGCTGATGCTGGACACGCCGCTGGATGCCGAACAGCGCGATTACGCGGGCACCATCCGCGACTCCGGCGAGACCCTGCTGACCATCATCAACGACATCCTGGACTTCTCCAAGATCGAGGCCGGGCGCATGGACATCGAGCACCACCCCTTCGAGCTGCGCGACTGCGTGGAGTCGGCGCTGGAGCTGGTGGCGGCGCGCGCGGCCGAGAAGGGGCTGGACCTGGCCTATCTGTTCGAGGGCGAGCTGCCGGTGGCGTTGAACGGCGACGTCACGCGGCTGCGCCAGATCCTGCTGAACCTGCTCTCCAACGCCGTCAAGTTCACCGAGCGCGGCGAGGTGGTGCTGAGCGTCAGGGCGCTGGGCGACGACGCGTGGCAGTTCAGCGTGCGCGACACCGGCATCGGCCTCAGCGAGGCCGGCATGAGCCGGCTGTTCCAGAGCTTCAGCCAGGCCGACAGCTCGACCACGCGCAAGTACGGCGGCACCGGCCTGGGCCTGGCGATCAGCAAGAAGTTATCCGAGCTGATGGGCGGGCGCATGTGGGCCGAGAGCGCCGGCCCGGGCTGCGGCAGCAGCTTCCATGTCTGCATCCGCGCCGAGCCCGCCGAGCCGCCCGCCAACGCGCGGCGCGAGTTCATCGGCCAGCAGCCGGCGCTGCGCGCCAAGCAGTTGCTGGTGGTCGACGACAACGCCACCAACCGCCGCGTGCTGGCGCTGCAGACCGCCAAATGGGGCATGCTGCCGCGCGACTGCGCCTCGGGCGAGGAGGCGCTGCAGCTGCTCGAGCAGGGCGGGCGCTTCGACCTGGCGGTGCTGGACATGCACATGCCGGGCATGGATGGCCTGACGCTGGCGCGCCGCATCCGCAAGACCTGGCCCCAGCTGCCGCTGGTGATGTTCAGCTCGCTGGGGCGCAAGGAGGCCGGTGCCGAGGACGGGCTGTTCCAGGCCTATCTGCACAAGCCGCTGCGCCAGAGCCAGCTCTTCGACGCCCTGGTGGGCCTCTCGGGCGAGGCGCTGGCGCCGCGCCCGCCGGCGCAGGACAGGCCCGGCATCGACGCCGGCCTGGCCGCGCGCCACCCGCTGCGCATCCTGCTGGCCGAGGACAACGCGGTGAACCAGAAGCTGGCCTTGCGCCTGCTGGCGCAGATGGGCTACCGTGCCGACGTGGCCAGCAACGGCATCGAGGCGGTGGAGAGCGTGCAGCGCCAGCCCTACGACCTGGTGCTGATGGATGTGCAGATGCCCGAGATGGATGGGCTGGAGGCGGCGCGCGAGATCTGCCGCCGCTGGCCGGCCGGCCGCCGGCCGCGCCTGGTGGCGATGACCGCCAACGCCATGCAGGGCGATCGCGAGGCCTGTCTGGCCGCGGGCATGGACGATTACGTGACCAAACCGATACGCACCGAGGCCCTGGTACAGGCCCTTATGCGCGGCCAGGGAGGCTGAGAGATGAATGTCATCGATGCACAGATCTTCACCGAGCTGCAGGACAGTGCCGGCGCCGACTTCGTGGCCGAGCTGGTGCAGACCTTTCTGGAGGATGCGCCGGGCCTGCTGCAGACGCTGCGCCAGGCGCATATGAGCGGCGATGCGGCGGGCTTCCGGCGCGCCGCCCACACGCTCAAGTCCAATGGCAACACCTTCGGCGCGCTGCACCTGGCCGAGCTGGCGCGCGAGCTGGAGCAGCGCGGCCAGCAGCCGCTAAGCACGGGAGAGGCCGACGATGCCGAGCTGGCGGCGCGCCTGCAGAACCTGGAGCAGGCCTACGCGCATTGCGCCGCGGCGCTGCGGAGCCTCGGCCATGCGTGACGATGCCGCCCGGCTGCTGCTGGTGGATGACAACCGCGTCAATCGCCTGTTGCTGGCGCGCCAGCTGGGCCAGCTGGGCCACCAGACCGAGCTGGCCGAGAACGGCCGCGAGGCCCTGCGCATGCTGCGCGAGCGCCGCTACGACCTGCTGGTGCTGGACATCGAGATGCCCGAGATGGATGGCTTCGAGGTGCTCAGCCGCATGCTGGAGGACCCCGAGCTGCGCGAGCTGCCCGTGATCGTGACCTCGGCCCTGGAGGGGCTGGCGAACGTGGTGCGCTGCATCGAGCTGGGCGCCGAGGACTATCTGTCCAAGCCGGTCAATCCGGTGCTGCTGAAGGCGCGCATCGGCGCCAGCCTGGAGAAGAAGCGCCTGCGCGACGCCCAGCGCGAGCTGGTGAGCCGCTTTGCCACCCTGGAGGTGGCGCAGGACCTGGAGCGCTCGGGCTTCAGCCTGGGCGGGCGGCGCGTGCATGGGGCGGTGCTGTTCTGCGACATCCGCGGCTTCACTGGCCTGGTGGAGACGCTCGCGCCCGAGCAGGTGATCGAGCTGCTCAACACCTACTACACCCTGATGTTCGACGCCATCAGCGGCATGGGCGGGGTGGTGAACCAGATCATCGGCGACGGCCTGATGGCGATCTTCGGCGCGCCCCTGCCTCTGGAGCAGCCGGCGGCCGCGGCGGTGGCGGCGGCGCTGGAGATGGTGGCGATGATGGAGCAGTTCAGCCGCGAGCAGCTGGCCGCCGGCCTGCCGCCGCTGCGCATCGGCATCGGCATTGCCAGCGGCGACATGGTGGCCGGCTACACCGGCACGCAGCAGCGCGCCACCTACACCTGCGTGGGCGACACGGTGAACCTGGCGGCGCGCCTGGAGGCCCATACCAAGGAGGCGGGGCGCGCCATCCTCATCGATGCAGCCACCCAACTGGCGTTGCAGGGGCAGGTCCCGACGGAGGCACTCGGCCCGGTGCTGCTCAAGGGCAAAGCCGCCGCTGTCGAGGTGTATGCAGTGCTGGGTGATCGATGATGTGGCAGACGCTGCTGGCGGCGATACAGAGCAGCTTCTTGGACAGCCTGGCCACGCCGCTGCAGATCCTCGCTCTGGGCTGCGCCGTGCTGGGCGTGGGGCTGCAGGTCGGCGGCTCGCTGGTGCGCACCATGCTGCCCTTGCGCTGGCTGACGGTGGCCAGCAGCCTGGCCCTGATGGTCTATGGGGCCTTGAGCCCCTCCATGAGCACGCTGGCGGCGTCGCTGCTGCTGTTGCCCATCAATGTCTTCCGCGCCGTGGAAGTGACGCGGCTGACGCATGCCGTCAAGGGCGCGGCGGCGGCGGCCGATCATGTCGGGCATTGGCTCAAGCCGCATATGAAGGTGCGCAAGCTCAAGGCCGGCCAGGTGCTCTTCCGCAAGGGCGATCGGGCCGAGCATCTCTACCTGCTGGTGCAGGGCGAGATGCGGCTGGCCGACATCGGCCAGCAGCTGCCGCTGGGCCGCATCTTCGGCGAGATCGCCCTGTTCGCGCCCGACCACCGGCGCACCCACACCGTGCAGGCGCTGAGTGCCTGCACGGTGCTTCAGATCCACGAGAGCACGGTGCGCCAGCTCTACTACCAGCATCCGGCCTTCGGCTTTCACCTCATCGACCTGCTGGCCGAGGGGCTGGCGCACGACGTCGCGCGCGCCGAGGCGGCGGCGCAGGCGACCCCCAGTCAGGGGGGGGCGATTCCCGAGGCCTAAGTGCTTTCCCCAGCACGCTGCCGGCGCGGCCGGCGTAACTTGATCAAGCTCAGTCCGGGCGCGGCCCGGCTCGTCAACGTCTTCCACTGGAGCGCAGCACCATGACATCGATCACCGGAACCAGTTTGCTGGCCTTGGCCCTCGGCCTCTCGGGCGCCGCGATGGCGGACGCCGACAAGGAAACCGTGCCGAACAAGATCTCGCACCGCCTCAACCCCGGCCATCCCACCATCGAGGCGGCGTCCACCGGCGGCACCGGCACGCTCAGCGCGATCAGCTGGCGCGGCGGGCCGGTCATGACCGGCGCTCCCAATGTCCACCTGATCTGGTACGGCAACTGGGCACAGAGCAATGGCAGCGATACCGCGGCGGGCCAGCAGATCGTGCGCGACTTCATGTCCGGCGTGAGCAACTCGCCCTACCTGGCCATCAACAGCACTTACACGGGCTCCAATGGCACGGTGAGCGGCCTGATCGGCACGGTCAGCGAAGCCAGCGTCGGCTATACCAATGGCACCCGCCTGCGCGATGCCGACATCTCCAAGATCGTCTCCAACTACATCAGCAGCAGCGGCAAGAAGGACAGCAACGCGGTCTACTTCGTGCTGACCTCCTCGGACGTGGCCGAGACCAGCGGCTTCTGCAACAAGTACTGCGGCTGGCATACCAGCGCCAACATCCAGAGCACCAATATCAAGTACAGCTTCGTCGGCAATGCGAACCGCTGCCTCGCCAGTTGCGCGGCACAGTCGACCAGCCCGAACGGCAACGCGGGGGTGGACGGCATGCTGTCGGTGGTGGCGCATGAGCTGGAGGAGACGCTCACCGATCCGAACCCGAGCAGCGGTTGGGTCGACGCCAGCGGCGCCGAGAATGCCGACAAATGCGCCTGGACCTTCGGGCATTTCCAGCAGACTGCCGCCAATGGTGCTTCCTACAACATGACCCTGAACACGGTCAGCGGCAGCAAGAACTATCTGATCCAGCGCAACCTGTCCAATGTGGACAACAAGTGCTACATGAACGGCGCGCGCACCATCTACTGATGGGCTTGATGCCATGCGGCCTGCGCCGCCGTCAGCTGCTCGCCCTGGCCCTGGTGCCGGCCCTGCCGGCGCCGGCCTGGTCGCAGCAGCATGTGACGCGCGCCGTGCAGGCCTTTTTGCAGCTCGAAGAGGCCCTGCTGCGGGCGCTGCGCGAGGCCGACACCGCCCAGCTCGATGCCTTGCTGGGGGCGGAGTTCGAACTGCTGGTGCAGCAACAGCCGTCCACCAGCACGCCGCGCGAGACCTGGCTGCAGCGCATGCGCCAGCCCGGCGCGACGGACTATCAGCCCGCCGACATGGCGGTGCGCGAACTCGGCGCGGTGGCCATCGTCAGCTTTGTGCTGCGCCCCCAGGGTAGGGAGGGCCGGGCCGGCCGTCCGCCCATCGCGGTGGTGGATGTGTGGGAGCGGGACGGCAGCCGCTGGGTGCTGACATCCCGCCATGCCTCGGCGCTGGCCGGGCCGCGCCGCCTGCTACCCGGCGAGGCGCCGGGCGAGGGCTTGCGCAAGCAGATCTGAGCCGCCGGGCCGGCTGAGCCTCAGCCGAACACCTTCAGGCCGGTCTCGGCCACCAGCAGCACGCTCAGCTGGCCGTCTTCCACCAGGGCGCTGGCATGCTCGATATCGGGCGCCAGGTAATGGTCGGTGGGCATAGGCGGGCAGTTCTGGCGCACCAGGGCGTGCACCCCTTCCAGGGCCTTGGAGCTCGCCAGCGGGCGCAGGAACTCGATGCCCTGCGCGGCCGCCAGCAGCTCGATGCCGATGATGTGGCCGGTGTTGTCCAGCATCTGGCCGAGGCGGCGCGCGCCGTAGGTGGCCATCGACACATGGTCTTCCTGGTTGGCGCTGGTGGGCAGGCTGTCGACGCTGGCGGGATGGGCCAGGCTCTTGTTCTCGCTGGCCAGGGCCGCGGCGGTCACATGGGCGATCATGAAGCCCGAGTTGAGGCCGGCGTTGGCGGTCAGGAAGGGCGGCAGGCGCGACACGCTGGCGTCGATCAGCATGGCAATGCGGCGCTCGGCGATCGCGCCCACCTCGGCGATGGCGCAGGCCAGCGCGTCGGCGGCCAGGGCCACCGGCTCGGCGTGGAAATTGCCGCCGGAAACCATATAGCTCGTGCCGTCCTGGTTGGCGAACACCAGCGGGTTGTCGGTCACCGCATTGGCCTCGCGCAGCAGCACGTCGCGCACATAGCGGGCCTGGTCGAGGCAGGCGCCCATCACCTGGGGCTGGCAGCGCAGGCAGTAAGGATCTTGCACGCGCTCATCGCCCTCCTGGTGCGATTGACGGATGGCGCTGCCGGCGAGGATCTGGCGGTAGGCGGCGGCCGCCTCGATCTGGCCGGGCTGGCCACGCACCGCATGGATGCGCGGGTCGAAGGGGCCGTCGCTGCCGCGTGCGGCATCCAGGCTCAGCGCACCGCTGACGATGGCCGAGGCATAGACCTGCTCGAAGCGCAGCAGGCCCTCCAGCGCCAGCGCGGTGCTGGTCTGGGTGCCGTTGATCAGGGCCAGGCCTTCCTTGGCCTGCAGCACCAGGGGTGCGATGGCATGCTTGTTCAGCTCGGGCAGGGCGGGCACGCGCCGGCCGTCCACCAGCATCTCGCCCTCGCCCAAGAGGGCCAGGGTCATGTGCGAGAGCGGGGCCAGGTCGCCCGAGGCGCCCACCGAGCCCTTGGCCGGCACATAGGGCACCAGGCCGGCGTTGAACACGTCCAGCAGGCTTTGCACCACCGCCTCGCGCACGCCGGAATGGCCGCGCGCCAGCGAGGCCGCCTTGGTGGCCAGCATCAGGCGCACCACGCTGGGCTGCAGGGGTTCGCCCACGCCCACGCAATGCGAGCGGATCAGGTTGAACTGCAGTGTGGCCAGCTCTTCCTTGCTGATGCGCTTGGAGGCCAGCTTGCCGAAGCCGGTGTTGACGCCGTAGACCGGCGCATCGCCGGCGGCCGCGCCCTGCACCACGGCGGCGCTGCGGCGGATGCTGTCGGCGGCGCTGGCATGCAGGCCCAGCTTGACGCCGCCGTTGCGGATGCTGCGCAACTGGTCCAGGGTCAGCTGGCCGGGGGTGATTTCGATATGGGTCATCTGGTTCTCTTTCTGAAGATCAGCCGGTGATCATGGGGAGGTTCAGGCCGCGCTCCTTGGCGCACTTGACGGCGATGTCATAGCCGGCGTCCGCATGACGCATCACGCCGGTGCCGGGGTCGTTCACCAGCACGCGGGCGATGCGCTTGTCGGCGGCCTCGCTGCCGTCGCAGACGATCACCACGCCGCTGTGCTGGCTGAAGCCCATGCCCACGCCGCCGCCATGGTGCAGCGAGACCCAGGTGGCGCCGCCGGCGGTGTTCAGCAAGGCGTTCAGCAGCGGCCAGTCGGAGACGGCGTCCGAGCCGTCCTTCATGCTCTCGGTCTCGCGATTCGGGCTGGCCACCGAGCCGCTGTCCAGATGGTCGCGGCCAATCACGATCGGGGCCTTGAGTTCGCCCTTGCGCACCATTTCATTGAAGGCCAGGCCGGCCAGATGGCGCTCGCCCAGGCCCAGCCAGCAGATGCGTGCCGGCAGACCCTGGAAGCTGATGCGCTCCTTGGCCATGTCCAGCCAGCGGTGCACGCCGGCATGGTGGGGGAAGAGCTCCTTGATCTTGGCGTCGGTCTTGTAGATGTCCTCGGGGTCGCCCGAGAGCGCCACCCAGCGGAAGGGGCCGCGGCCCTCGCAGAACTGCGGGCGCACATAGGCGGGCACGAAGCCGGGGAAGTCGAAGGCGTTCTTCACGCCCTGGTCCAGCGCCACCTGGCGGATGTTGTTGCCATAGTCGACGGTGGGGATGCCCATGGCCTGGAAGTCCAGCATGGCTTGCACATGCACGGCGCAGCCCTTGGCGGCGGCGGCCTTGAGCTCGGCATGCTGGGCCGGGTCGGCGGCGGCGGCCTTCCACTGAGCCACGCGCCAGCCCACCGGCAGATAGCCGTTGATGAGGTCGTGTGCCGAGGTCTGGTCGGTCACCAGATCGGGCTTGATGGCGCTGCCTTGCTTGCAGCGCTCGGCCAGCGCCGGCAGGATCTCGGCCGCGTTGCCCAGCAGCGCGATCGAGACGGCCTTGCCCTCGGCGGTGTACTTGGCGATGCGGGCCAGCGCGTCGTCCAGGTCGGCGGCCTGTTCGTCCACATAGCGGGTCTTGAGGCGGAAGTCGATGCGCGATTGCTGGCACTCGATGTTGAGCGAGCAGGCGCCGGCAAAGGTGGCCGCCAGGGGCTGGGCACCGCCCATGCCGCCCAGGCCGGCGGTGAGGATCCAGCGGCCCTTCAGGCTGCCGCCGTAATGCTGGCGGCCGGCCTCGGCAAAGGTTTCATACGTGCCCTGCACGATGCCTTGCGAGCCGATGTAGATCCAGCTGCCGGCCGTCATCTGGCCGTACATCATCAGGCCCTTGCGGTCCAGCTCGTTGAAGTGCTCCCAGTTGGCCCAATGCGGCACCAGATTGCTGTTGGCGATCAGCACGCGCGGTGCGTCGGCATGGGTCTTGAACACGCCCACCGGCTTGCCGGATTGCACCAAGAGGGTCTCGTCATCGTTGAGCTTCTTCAGCGATTCCAGGATGGCGTCGAAGCATTCCCAGTTGCGCGCGGCCTTGCCGATGCCGCCGTAGACCACCAGCTCGGCCGGGTTCTCGGCCACCACCGGGTCCAGGTTGTTCTGGATCATGCGGTAGGCGGCTTCAGTGAGCCAGTTCTTGCAGCTGAGGGTGGTGCCGGTGGGGGCGCGGACGACACGGGACGATGCAGACATGGGGAGCTCCTGGCGGTTGCAGAGAGAGGAAGAAATGAAGGAATGAGGCGAACTCTAGTTGTCTATACAAGTAAAGTCAACTACCATTCGCTCATGTCCAGAAAAGTCCCGGCCGGCCCCGAGCCGCAGTACCTCAAGGTCAAGAACTTCCTGCGCGAAGGCATCAGCAGCGGCCGCTGGGTGGCGGGCGACCTGCTGCCCTCGGAGGCCGAACTGGGCGGGCAGTTCGAGCTCAGCCGCATGACGGTGAACCGCGCGCTGCGCGAGCTGACGCAGGAAGGCCTGGTCGAGCGGGTGCAGGGCGTGGGCACCTTCGTGGCCCAGCTGCATCGCATCTCCTCCACGCTGACGGTGCGCGACGTGCACGACGAGATCGCCGAGCGCGGCCACCAGCATGAGGCCAGGGTGCAGCTGCTGGAAAAGACCAAGGCCACGGCCGAGCAGGCGGCCGAGTTCGGCTTGCGGGCCGGCGCGGTGCTGTTCCACAGCGTGATCGTGCATCTGGAGAATGGCGTGGCGATCCAGTGCGAGGACCGGCTGGTCAATCCGGCCTGCGCGCCCGACTATCTGGCGCTGGATTTCGCCAGCACCACCCCCACGAATTACCTGCTGCAGGTGGCGCCCCTGTCGGAGGCGCGCTATACGATTGAATCGACGCTGCCGAGCGATGCCGAGGCCAAGCTGCTGGGCATCGCGCGGCGTGATCCCTGCCTGGTGGTCAAGCGCACCACCTACAGCCATGGGCAGACCGTGACCACGGTGCGGCTCACGCACCCTGGTTCCAGATACCTCTTGCAAGGAAGTTTTCAGGCATGAGTTGGAGCATCATCAGCGCGGACGAGGTCACCCCTCAGCCCTGGCGCAACGGCGGTGGCCAGACGCGCGAACTGCTGGCCTGGCCGCACAGCAACGACTGGGCGCTGCGCATCAGCGTGGCGGACATCGCGGCCAGCGGCCCGTTCTCGAAATTCGAGGGCGTGGACCGCTGGTTCGCGGTGCTGCAGGGCGAGGGCGTGCGGCTGTATGAATACGAGCTGCGCGTGGGCGACGAGCTGCTGCACTTCGATGGCGCGCTGGCGCCCGACTGCGAGCTGATCGGCGGCATGACGCGCGATTTCAATCTGATGCACCGGCGCGGCCGTGGCGTGATGAAGGTGCAGCCGGCCGCCCATGCCCTGCTGCCCGAGGCCGGCGCGGCGCGTTGGGTCGGCCTGTTCAGCGCCCAGGGCGGCCTGCTCGAGCATGGCGCCCGCGCCATGCCGCTGCGGCCCCTCAGCCTGGCCTGGTGCGAGACGCCGGCGGCGCAGTCCTGCGTGTTCAGCGGCGAGGGCGCAGCCTGGTGGATGAGCTGGAGCGAGGCATGAACAGCAGCGGCAGCAAACGTACGCTCTGGCACAACGCGCGTCTGGCCACCCTGGCCGGCGACCAACCCTGGGGCTGGCTGCCGCAGGGCGCGCTGATCACCGAGGGCGAGCAGATCGTCTGGGTGGGCGAGGCATCGCAGCTCTCGCCCGAGCTGAGCGCCAGCATCGCGCAGCAGCGCGACCTGGGCGGCGCGGTGGTGACGCCGGGCCTGATCGATTGCCACACCCATCTGGTCTATGGCGGCTCGCGTGCGCATGAGTTCGAGCTGCGCCTGCAGGGCGCCAGCTACGAGGAGATCGCGCGCGCCGGTGGCGGCATCCGCTCCTCGGTGGCGGCCACGCGCGAGGCCGGCGAGCATGAGCTCTATGCGCTGGCGGCCCAGCGCCTGCAGGCGCTGCTGGCCGAGGGCGTGACCACCATCGAGGTGAAGTCGGGCTATGGCCTCTCGCAGGCCGCCGAGGCCAAGATGCTGCGCGTGGCGCGGCGCCTGGCCGGCTTGGGGCTAGAGGTGCGCACCACCTATCTGGGCGCCCATGCCCTGCCGCCCGAGTACCAGGGCCGGCCGGATGCCTATGTGAAGGCGCTTTGCGACTGGCTGCCCGAGCTCAAGCGCGAGGGCCTGGTGGACGCGGTGGATGCCTTCTGCGAGGGCATCGGTTTCACGCCGGCACAGACGCGCCAGGTCTTCGAGGCCGCCAGGGCCCTGGAGCTGCCCGTGAAGCTGCACGCCGAGCAGCTCAGCGACCAGGGCGGCACCCAGCTGGCCTGCGAGTTCGGCGCGCTCTCCTGCGATCACCTCGAGTACCTCGGCGAGGCGGGCATCCGCGCGCTGCAGGCCAGCGGCACGGTGGCGGTGCTGCTGCCGGGCGCCTACTACTTCCTGCGCGAGACCAAACTGCCGCCGGTGCAGGCGCTGCGCGAGGCCGGCGTGCCGATCGCGATCGCCACCGACCACAACCCCGGCACCTCGCCCACGCTCTCGCTGCTCCTGATGCTGAACATGGCTTGCACGCTGTTCCGCCTCACGCCCGAGGAGGCCCTGCGCGGCGTGACCCAGCATGCGGCACGCGCGCTGGGTCTGGCCGACCGCGGCCAGCTGGTGGCGGGGCAGCGCGCCGATTTCTGCATCTGGGACATCGCCCACCCCAACGAACTGGCCTATTACTTCGGCCGCAACCCGCTGCGCCACACGGTGCGCGGCGGACAGCTACGGAACTGAGCACGATGAGCAACTCCGTCTTTCGATTGAAGCAGGGGCGCACGCCGCTGCTGATCAGCATGCCCCATGTGGGCAGCGCCATTCCCGCCGACCAGCAGCAGCGCTACCAGCCGCGCGCGCTGGCCAGCGAGGACACCGACTGGCATCTGGAGCGCCTCTACGGCGAGATCGCGGAAGAGCTGGGCGCCAGCCTGATAGCGCCGCATTACTCGCGCTACCTGATCGACCTGAACCGCCCGCCCGAGGACACGCCCATGTACCCCGGCGCGGCCAACACCGAGCTGTGCCCGACGCGCTTCTTCACCGGCGAGCCGCTCTATCTGGAGGGCCAGGAGCCCGATCTGGCCGAGAAGCAGCGCCGCCGCGAGCAGTATTGGCTGCCCTACCACCGCGCCCTCACGGCCGAGATGAACCGGCTCAAGAGCCTGTATGGCCACGCCCTGCTGTTCGATGCGCACAGCATCCGCTCCGAGCTGCCCTGGCTGTTCGAGGGCCGCCTGCCCGACCTGAACCTGGGCACCGCCGAGGGCAGGTCCTGCGACCCCGCCATCACCGCGTCCTTAAGTGATCTGCTCGCCTCGCAAAGTACCTACAGCCAGGTGGTGAATGGCCGTTTCAAGGGCGGCTTCATCACGCGCCACTATGGCCAGCCGCAGCAGGGCTGGCATGCGGTGCAGATGGAGATGTGCCAGTGCTGCTATATGAGCGAGCAGCCGCCGTACGACTACGCACCGGCTCTGGCGGCCGGGGTGCAGCCGCTGATGCGGGCGCTGCTGCTGCGCCTGCTGGCCTGGAGGCCCGCCCCATGAGCCCCGCACGGCCGCCCGAAGGGGCGAACTCCCGCTTGGCGGGACAGCGCGCAGCGCGAAGGGTGCCCCAATGAGCCGCCTCTACTTTGCCCGGCAGGCCTGGGTGGGCGGCGGCTGGCAGCGCGATGTGCTCCTGCGCGTGGATGGGCGCGGCCATTGGGCCGAGATCCTGCCGGGCCAGCTGAAGCCGGTGGCGGCCGAGGAGCTGCCCGGCCCGGTGATCCCCAGCCTGGTCGATGCCCACAGCCATGCCTTCCAGCGCGCCATGGCCGGCCTGGCCGAACGGCGCGAGGCGGGCGAGGATGATTTCTGGTCCTGGCGCGACCGCATGTATGGCCTGGCCCTGCAGCTGAACCCGGCGCAACTGCAGGCGATCGCGGCCCAGCTCTATCTGGAGCTGCTGCGCGGCGGCTATACCCAGGTCTGCGAGTTCCACTATCTGCAGCACCAGCCCGACGGCTCGCCCTATGCCGACGAGCTGGCGATGAGCTGGGCCCTGGCCGATGCCGCCGAGCAGGTAGGCCTGGGCCTGACCCTGCTGCCGGTGCTGTACGCCCGCTCCGGCTTCGGCAAGCCGGGGCTGCGCGAGGACCAACGCCGCTTTGCCACCGATGCCGCCTGGGTCTGGCGTGCCAGCCAGCGTGTGCAGGCGGCCGGCCGGCCGCTCGTCAGCGCCGGCGTGGCCCTGCATTCGCTGCGCGCCGCCAACACCGAGGACATCCGCGCCCTGCAGGCCCTGGTGGGCGATGCCGATCTGCCCATCCACATCCACATCAGCGAGCAGCAGCAGGAGCTGCGCGACTGCCTGGCCGCCACCGGCCAGCGCCCCATGCAATGGCTGTGCAATGAATTCAAGCCCGATGCGCGCTGGCATCTGGTGCATGCCACGCACAGCACGCCCGCGGAGATTGCCCAGGTGGCCGCGAGCGGTGCCAGCGCGGTGATCTGCCCCGGCACCGAGGGCAATCTGGGCGATGGCCTGTGCGACCTGAGCGGCTGGCTGGACGCCGGCGTGCCGATCAGCATGGGCTCGGACAGCCACGTCACGCGCGCCTGGGTGGAGGAGCTGCGCTGGCTGGAATATGGCCAGCGCCTCGGCCTGCAGCAGCGCAATGTGGCGGCCGCGCCGGGCCGCGGCGAACCCGCCACCGCGGCGCGCCTGTTCGAGGCCTGCGTGCGCGGCAGCGCCGCCCCGGCCGGTTTCAAGCAATGGGGGCTGGAGCCCGGCGCGCGCGCTGACTTCCTGGTGCTGGACACGCGCTGCTCGGGCCTGCTGGGCGTGCCGGCCGCGGCACGGCTGGACGCGCTGGTGTTCGCCAGCCAGGGCGAGGCGCTGCGCGAGGTCTATGTGGCGGGCGAATGCCGGCTGCGCGAGGGTCAGCATCCGGCCCAGGCAGGGGTGGCGGCGGCGTTTGAGGCGAGCATGAAGGAACTCTGGGGCAAGGACTGACCCCCTAGAATTCCTGGTAGGGCCAGGGGTTTCACTGCTACGCTTAGCGCTCAAATGCCAGTCGCTGGGGGTATGCCATGCTTGACCTGCGCAACTACACGATCCGGGCTCGTCTGTATCTGCTGGCCGGCCTGGCCATCGTCACCATGCTCATCATCGGCGGCAACGGGCTTTACAGCCTGGCCCAGGCGCGCGCCGACTTCACCCACTATGTGGACAACGACGTCGAATCGCTGGCCCAGCTCGCCACGGTGCGCGCCGGCGTCGGCAATCTGCGCCGCTACGAGAAAGACCTGCTGATCAATCTGGTCGACACCAAGGCGGTGGAGAAATACCGCGGCGAATGGGAGCACAGCTACCAGACCGTGGCCAAGGGCCTGGACGTGATCGAGCAGCTCAATATCGCGCCGCAGGCCAAGAAGATGCCGCCCGAGCTGCGCAAGTCCCTGGCCGACTACCGCAGCGGCCTGCAGTCCATCATCGAGCGCGTGCTGAAGGGCGAGTTCCCCGACACCGCGAGCGCCAACCGCGCCACCGAGCCGATCAAGGGGCCGGTGCGCGCGATGGATGCGCAGCTGGCCGAGATGACCAAGCTGATCACCGAGCATGGCGACGAGGAGGTCAAGCGCCTGGACGCGAAGGAGCACAGCATCCGCTTCTCGCTCAGCGCCGTGATCCTGGTGGGCGTGCTGGCGATCGGCACCTACACCTTCTTCAATATCCGTTCCATCCTGGCGCCGCTGACGCATGCGGTGGAGAGCTCGGAGCGCATGGCGCGCCAGGATCTGAGCCAGCGCATCCAGGTGCAGGGGCGCGACGAGACCGCCGCGATGATGCGCGGCGTGCAGGGCATGCAGACGGCGATACGCGAGGTGGTGTCGGGTGTGCGCAGCGCCACCGACAGCATTGCCACTGCCTCGGCCGAGGTGGCCACCGGCAGCCATGACCTCAGCCACCGCACCGAGCAGGCGGCCTCCAATCTGGAGGAGACGGCCTCGGCGATGGAGCAGCTCACCGCCAGCGTGAAGCACAACGCCGAATCGGCCGGGCAGGCGAACCGCTTGGCCAGCGAGGCGGCCGAGGTGGCGCAGCGCGGCGGCGCGGTGGTCAGCGATGTGGTGGCCACGATGGACCGCATCAGCGCCTCCTCGCGCAAGATCAGCGACATCATCTCGGTGATCGACGGCATTGCCTTCCAGACCAGTATCCTGGCGCTCAACGCGGCCGTCGAGGCGGCGCGCGCCGGCGAGCAGGGGCGCGGCTTTGCGGTGGTGGCCAGCGAGGTGCGCAGCCTGGCGCAGCGCAGCGCCGAGGCGGCCAAGGAGATCAAGGGCCTGATCACCAGCAGCACCGAGAGCGTGGAGGCCGGCGCGGCCCTGGTCGCGCGTGCCGGCGAGACCATGCAGGACATCATGAGCTCGATCGGCCGCGTCAGCCATATCGTCGGCGAGATCAGCCATGCCACCGCCGAGCAGAGCTCGGGCATCAACCAGATCGGCATGGCGATCAGCCAGCTCGATCAGATGACGCAGCAGAACGCCGCGCTGGTGGAGCAATCGGCGGCGGCGGCGCAGAGCCTGCAGCAGCAGGCCGACGAGCTGGCGCAGACGGTGGCGGTGTTCAAGCTGGCCTAGGGCCTGGACCCTAGAGAATCTCCACGCGGTTGCGGCCGGCGCGCTTGGCGGCATAGAGGGCGTGGTCGGCGCGGTCCACCAGCAGCTTGGCCTGCTCGGGCGGCGCGCCGCCGGTCAGGCCCAGGCTGATCGTCACCGCCAGGCCCGGTGCCAGGTCTTGCCAGGAATGCGCGGAGATCGCCACGCGCAGGCGCTCGCAGATGTCCTGGGCCTGCAGCAGCGGCAGGCCCACCAGGGCGATCATGAATTCCTCGCCGCCGACGCGCGCCAGCAGGTCTGCGCTGCGCGTGTTGTAGCGCAGCACCCCGGCAAGCTGGCGCAGCACCTCGTCGCCCACGCCGTGGCCGTGGCGGTCGTTGATGTCCTTGAAGTGATCGACGTCCAGCATCGCCAGGCAGATCACGCTGTGCTCCTGGCGGGCGCGCTCCAGCAGCACCGGCAGGGCGAACTCGGCATGGCGGCGGTTGTGCAGGCCGGTCAGCACGTCCTCATGGGCGGCGCGTCCCCATTCGGCGGCCTGGTGGCGCAGCCGCTCCTGCTCGCGCTCCAGCCGGGTGGCGCGCTCGCGCTCGCGCCGCGCGTCCACCAGCGCGTGCTCGGCGCGCGCATGGGCCTGCTCGACGTCCTGACGTATCAGCATCACCTCGGTCTGCAGCGCCATGGTCTCGCGCGCGATCTGGCGCTCCAGTTCGGCATGCTGCTCCAGATAGGCCAGCGCGGCCTCGAAGTCGCGCCCCGCCTTGCTGGCCTCGTAGAGCGCATGGATGAGCTTGCGGCGCAGCGCCGGTGGCAGATGCTCGCGCCGCTGCGCCAGTATCAGCATCAGGCTGGCCACGCAGGCCTGGTGCTGGCCGCGCAACATCAGCAGCCAGGCGCGCTGCATCTGCGCCTGCAGCTCCAGCGCCAGATAGCCGTGGCGGTGGGCGAGGGCCTGGTATTCGTCGATCAGGGCCACGCTGTCCTCGTGATCGGCCATGCCCAGCATGGCTTCGACCAGATTCGACAGCGCCACCGTGACCTGGAACTCGCTGCGCGAGGCGCGCGCCTGCGCACTGGCCTGCTCGGCAAGCGCACGGGCCTGGCTCAGGGCCTCGGGCAGCAGCTTGGCCTCGCTGGCGCCGTTGTGGGCCTCGGCCGCGAGCTGCAGCCAGAAGTAGGCGAGGTTGTTGAGGCAGGAGAAGCTCAGCTCGCCATCGCCCAGCGGCGTGGCTACCTCGAGCGCCTGCTGGGTGCTTTCGCGCGCCTGGGCGATGTTGTCCATGCTGCCATAGGCCACGCCCAGGCGGTTCAGCGCCCAGGCCTCCTGCACGCGGTTGCCGGCGCGGCGCGCCGCCTTGAGGGCATGCAGGGCGGCGTCCAGGGCATCGCGCCCCATCAGCAACTGGGCATAGACATAGGACAGCGAGGTCTGGGCCTCGGCCACCAGCCGGGGTTCGTCCATGTGCTGGCACAGCGCCACCGCCTCGCTGGCGCAGCGCACGCTGTCCTGCAGATTGCCCAGGCGCGGGTAATGGTGCGCCAGCAGGGCCAGCACGCGCGCCCGTGCGGTGTCGTCATGGCATAGGGGCAGGGCCTGCTGCAGCGCCGCAACGGCATCGACGTAGTCGCCCCGCAAGGCGTGCTGCGCGGCGGCGCCAAGCAAGGCATCGAAGTCGGGGTGGCTGGTTTGGCGGAGGGATCCCATGTCGGCGCAGGCTGCTGCCGCCCAGCATCGGGCAGCGGCCCGCCCGCGTCAAGCCGCTGTGGGGACTTCGCGACCGGCCGTCCCGGCATCGGCCAGGCTCACGCGCACCTGGTTGCGCCCGGCATGCTTGGCGGCGTAGAGGGCCTGGTCGGCACGCTCCAGCAGCCGGCCATGTTCCTCGGCGGTCTTGGCGCAGGCCAGGCCGATGCTGACGCTCACCGTCAGCTCGGGCGCCAGCGCCTCCCAGTCGTGCCCGGCAATCGCGCTGCGCATGCGCTCGCAGATCTCGCGCGCCTTAGCCAGCGGCGCCCCCAGCAGCGCGACGACGAATTCCTCGCCGCCGATGCGCGCCATCAGATCGGCGCTGCGCACGCTGGTGCGCAGGTGCTGGGCCACGGCGCGCAAGACCTGGTCGCCCATGGCGTGGCCATAGCGGTCGTTGATCTGCTTGAAGTGATCGAGGTCCAGCATCGCCAGGCTGAGCGGCTGGCCCTGGCTGATGGCGCGCTGGCTCAGCACCGGCAGGGCCTGGTCGGCGTGGCGGCGGTTGAAGAGGCCGGTGAGCACGTCCTCCACGGCAATGCGGCCCAGCTCGGCGGCCTGGCTGCTGAGGGCCTCGTGCTCGTGCAGCAGGCGCTCGGCGCGTTCGCGCTCGCGCTCGGCATCGCGGCTGGCGACGTCGGCGCGCGCCTGGGCCTGCGCCACTTCCTCGCGTATCAGCAGGGCCTTGCTGTGCAGGGCCAGCTTGTCCCGGGCCCAGCGGCGGTCCAGCTCGGCCAGCTGCTCGAGGCATTGCAGGGCCTCGTAGTAATCGCCTCGCTGCTTGTGCAGGCCGACCAGCATGTGCACGGCGCGACGCTTGAGCTTGGGCGGCATGCGATCCAGATCGGCCGCCAGCAGGCTGCGCAGGATGGCGATCGCGCGCCCCGCCTGATCGCCCAGCTGCAGTAGCCGCGCGCGTTGCAACTGGGCGTGCAGCACCAGCCAGGCAAAACGATGTTCCTGCGCCAGTGGCAGGTACTCGTCGATCAGGGCCGCGGCCGTGTCGAGCTCGCTGCCGGAGAGCAGGGCATCGACGCGATTCGCCAGCGCCGCCGCCCGCCAGTGCACATTGCCCGAGGCGCGGGCCAGCTGGCAGGCCTGCTCGGTCAGCTGCAGGGCCCGCAAGGCATGACCCTGGGCGCGCGCGTCCTGATGTTCCAGCAGGGCCTCGTGCTCGGCCAGGCTGGCAAAGCAGCAGAGGTTGTTGATGGCCGCGAAGTGCAGCTCGGCCAGCTCCTGGCGCTGCGCGATCTCGAGCGATTGGGTGGTCGAGGTCTGGGCCTGCTGCAGATCGCCCAGGGCTTCGTAGGCCAGGCCGATGCGGTTCAGTGCCCAGGCCTCCAGCTCCGAATTGCCGGCCTCGCGGGCGCTGTGCAGGGCGCGCAGGCCGGCCTGCAGGGCCTCCTGGCCCATGCGCAGCATGGCGTAGCAGAAGGAGAGCGCGCAATGCGCCGTCGCCAGGCCGGCCAGCCCGCTGGGCAGGCGCTCGAACAGTTGCACCGCCTCATGCGCCGCGCGCAGCCCCTGCTGGCTCTGGCCCAGGCGCGGGTAGTTGACGGCCAGGCGGTTCAGCAACTGGCCGCGCAGGCGCGGGTGCTCGGGGGCGAGCTCGGCCAGCAGGTCTTCCAGCAGGGCGACAGCCTGCGCATGCTGGCCCGCGGCCATCATGGCGTCGGCTGTGGCCATGCCGGCCTTTGCTGCGCTGCTGTCTGACTCCACGCCGCCAACCCCCTTGCCCGGATCTGCGTCCGGGCCGGATCAGCTTCCACCCGCGGCCGAGCAGCGTCAAGCCCGGGAAAACCTTGGCCTTGCCTTCAGCCCAAGCCTCAGCCCTGGCCGACGAAGGCGCGCAGTTCGCCGGCCATGCGGGCCAGCG
Source organism: Roseateles sp. FW301-B2 (assembly GCF_058788955.1). Lineage (NCBI taxonomy): Bacteria > Pseudomonadati > Pseudomonadota > Betaproteobacteria > Burkholderiales > Sphaerotilaceae > Roseateles > Roseateles sp. FW301-B2. Next base: position 47,611 of record NZ_JBYTBE010000002.1, on the reverse strand, counting down.
AAGGCTGGTGGATGTACATCATGTGGCCGCCCTCGAAATAGCTGACCCGGATGCGGTCCTGCAGGCTGTGGTGCAGGCCCAGGTGGCTGAGCGTGTAGTCGCCCGCCGCATGCGGGGTGGCGAGGTCGTAGTAGCCGCTGGCCACGTAGACGCGCATGTCCGGGTTGGCGTGCAGGGCGCGCCGCAGGCTGTCGCCAGCGGCGATGTATTTGTTCTCGAAGCCCTTCCAGGACCAGGTCTTCCACAGCGGCGCATGCACGAGATAGGGGCTGTCGCTGCGGTAGTCGAGCTTCTCCACCAGCAGGCGGTTGATGCCGGAGGCATAGGCGCCGATCAGCTGGTTCATGCTGGCGTCTTCCTCCGGATGCTCGCCGGCATCGTCCTTGTCCAGGCCGAGGAAGCGCGAGTCCAGCCGGCCCACGGTCTGGCCGCGCGCGCGCAGCAGCTCCTTGAAGAAGCGGAATTCGTCCACGCGCAGCCGGCAGCGCAGCACGAACTCGATGCAGAGGCCGCTGTACATCGCCACCTGCTCGGCAATGTGCTGGCGCTCGGCCTCGGGCAGGCGCGAGCCCTGCATCAGGGCCAGCGTGTAGTCGCCGTTGGCGAAGGCCTCGGCCGCCGCCACCACCTCCTTCAGGGGCTTGTTCTGCAGCGTCGGCCGCAACGCCTGGTGGTACCAGGCGGTGGCCGCGTAGGTGGGCAGGTAGAGCGGGTAGGGCAGGTCGTTGCCATGGTCGAAGCTGAGGGTCTGGAAGTCCATCGCCAGCGAGACCAGCATCAGCCCGTTCAGGTAGATGTCGTGCTTCTCTTGCAGATGGCGCGCCAGGCCGGCGGCGCGCGTGGTGCCGTAGCTTTCGCCGATCAGGTACTTGGGCGAGCCCCAGCGCTCGTTGCGCGTCACGTAGAGGCGGATGAATTCGCCCACCGAATCCAGGTCGCGCTGGTAGTCGTGGAACTCGGCCGGTTTCTCGCCCTCGGCGACGCGCGAGTGGCCGGTGCCGACCGGGTCGATGAAGACCAGATCGGAGTCGGTCAGCAGGCTGTACTCGTTGTCGGTGAGCTGGTGCGGCGGTGCGCCGCAGTGGCCCTTGTCGTCGCAGGGCACGCGTTGCGGCCCCAGCAGCCCGAGGTGCAGCCAGACGCTGCTGGAGCCGGGCCCGCCGTTGAAGCTGAAGGTGAGGGGGCGCTGCTGAGCATCCTTCTTGCCCGTCTTCAGCGTGTAGGCGATGAAGAACACCGTGGCGCGGGCCTTCTCGCCCTTGTAGCCTTCCTTGCCGTCGCCAGCCTTGGCTTCGCCCGCATCAGGTTCGCGCAACACCAGGGTGCCGCAGGTGGCGGTGTACTCGAGCGTCCTCTTGCCGATCTGCAGTTTGTGCTCGGTGCTGACGATGCGCTCCACGGGGGCGGGCTGGTCGCCGGGCTTGGGCTCGGTGCTGGCGGCGTCATTGGGCATGGAGTCTCCGGGGGGCGCGGCTAAAGTGCCAGCCATGCACTCTAGCGCTCAATCCACAGGCCTGCCGCTGATCGGGGTCGACTTCAGTAGTTCCCCCAGTAAGCGCAAGCCCATCACCCTGGCCCAGGGGCAGCTGCGGGGTCAGGTCTTGCTGTTGCAGGGCCTGCGCCTGTTCGACACCCTGGCCGGCCTGGGCGACGAGCTGGCGCGCCCCGAGCCCTGGGTCGGCGGCTTCGACTTTCCTTTCGGCCTGCCGCGCGAGCTGGTGCTGGCGCTGGGCTGGCCGACCGACTGGCTGGCGCTGATGCAGCATTACTGCGCCCTGCCACGCGCGCAGATCCGCGCGCAGTTCGCGGCCTTCTGCGCGGCGCGCCCCGTCGGCGGCAAGTTCGCGCACCGCGCCTGCGACCTGCCGGCCGGTTCCTCGCCCAGCATGAAATGGGTCAACCCGCCGGTCGCCTACATGCTGCATGCGGGCGTGCCGCTGCTGCTGCAGGCGGGGGCGCTGCTGCCGGGCCTGCATGCCGGTCTGCACTTTGGCGATAGGCGGCGCGTGGCGTTGGAGGCCTATCCGGGCCTGCTGGCGCGCGAGCTGCTGGGCCGGCGCAGCTACAAGAGCGACGAGCGCGCCAAGCAGACCGATGAGCGCCTGATCGCCCGCAAGGACCTGCTCGAGGCCCTGGAGCGGGGTCGCAGCCGGCTGGGCCTGCGCTTGAAGCTCAGCCATGCGCAACGCGACGAGCTGGTGGCGGACGCCAGCGGCGACAAGCTGGATGCCGTGCTGTGCCTGCTGCAGGCGGCCTGGGGCGCGCAGCGCGAGGGCTGGGGGCTGCCGGCGGGCATCGATCCGCTGGAGGGCTGGATCGTGTCGGCCTAGCCAGGCGACTTCACTTGCGCATGAGGGTGGACTTGCCGAACAAAGATTCGATCAGGTCCACCGCCAGCAGCGCGGTCTTGTTGCGTACGTCCAGCGCGGGGTTGAGTTCCATCACGTCCAGCGAGGCCATGCGCCCGGTGTCGGCAATCATTTCCATGCACAGCTGGGCCTCGCGGTAGGTGGGGCCGCCGGGGATGGTGGTGCCCACGCCGGGAGCGATCTCGGGGTCGAGGAAGTCGACGTCGAAGCTGACGTGCAGATGGGTGTTGGCGTCCAGCGTGGCGAGCGCCAGCTCCATGGTGTGGCGCATGCCCATCTCGTCGATGTAGCGCATGTCGAAGACCTCCAGGTCCTGCTCATGCACAAAGCGCTTCTCGCCCTCGTCGACGCTGCGGATGCCGATCTGGCGTACCCATTTGGGGCTGATGGCGGGCACATGGCCGCCGATCTCGATCAGCTCCTGGGGCCCGAAGCCGCACAGGCAGGCCACCGGCATGCCGTGGATATTGCCGCTGGGGGTGAGGGCGCTGGTGTTGAAGTCGGCATGCGCATCCAGCCACAGCACGCGCAGCTTCTTGCCGGCCTCGCGGCAGTGGCGCGCCACCGCGCTGATCGAGCCCAGGCCCAGGCAATGGTCGCCGCCCAGCAGGATGGGCAGGCGGCCCAGTTGCAGCTCGGCATAGACGGCCTCGTGCACGGCGCGGTTCCAGGCCGTCACCTCGGGCAGGTGGCGGTAGCCATTCACCGGCGGCTGCCAGGGGTTGTAGGGGCCGCTGAGGTTGCCGCGGTCCACCACCTCGACACCGTGGCCCTCCAGCGTCTGGGCCAGATTGGCCACGCGCATGGCCTCGGGGCCCATGCTGGCGCCGCGCGCGCCGGCGCCGATGTCGGTCGGGGCGCCGATGAGGGAGACGGATCGGAGGATGGTCATGATGGACTCTGGCTCAATCGTTGTGGTCGTGGTTGGGGTTCATGTCGTACTCGCGCTCGAGCAGGGCCCAGGCCTCCTCGGCGTTCTCGACATAATGGAAAAGTTGCTCGTCACCCGGGCTGATCATGCCGGTCTCGATCAGGTAGTCGAAATTGATCAGCTTGCTCCAGAACTCGCGCCCGAACATCAGGATGGGGCGGCGACGGCTCTTGCCGGTCTGCACCAGGGTCATGGTCTCGAACAGTTCGTCGAGCGTGCCGAAGCCGCCCGGGAAGCACACCAGCGCCACCGAGCGCATCAGGAAGTGCATCTTGCGCAGCGCGAAGTAGTGGAAGCGGAAGCACAGCTCGGGCGTGATGTAGGGGTTGGGCAGCTGCTCGTGCGGCAGCACGATGTTCAGGCCGATGCTCTTGCCGCCGACCTCGTGCGCGCCGCGGTTGCCCGCCTCCATGATGCCGGGGCCGCCGCCGGTGACCACATAGATGGGGTTGTGCCGATCGCTGGAGGCCTTGGTGACGAGCGAGGCAAAGCGGCGCGCTTCCTCGTAATAGCGGCTCATGGCCAGCTGCATCTCGGCGCGCTTGATGGCCGCGGCGTCGCCACCGGCCTTGGCGGCCTGCACGGCGGCCAGCGCGCTCTCGCGGTCGAGGATGCGGGCGCTGCCGAACATCACGATGGTGGAGTGGATGCCCTGCTCCTGCTGCACCAGCTCGGGCTTGAGCAGCTCCAGTTGCATGCGCACCGGGCGCAGCTCCTCGCGCAGCAGGAAGTCGGTGTCGGTGAAGGCCAGGCGGTAGGCGCTGTCCGGGCCTTCGTAATCCGGCGAGGGTTTGAGGTGCTTGGCTTCTTCCTTGGCGGTGGGGAAGTTGCGAGCGTGCAGTTTGTTGTGCTTTGACATGGCAATGTGGTCTGGCGGGGACTGTAAATCGTCCGATGGGAAATTTTGTTTCTTAGTTTGGCGAATCCGTGGCCAAAGATTGGCCGCCGCAACAGCTGCAGCCGGGATCGCGCTGCACCTGGATCTCGCTCCACTCCATGCGGCGCGCATCCAGCATCTGCAGCCGGCCGGCCAGGCTGCCGGGCAGGCCCATCAGCAGCTTCAACGCCTCGGCCGCCTGCATGCTGCCGATGATGCCCACCAGGGGGGCGAATACGCCCATGGTGGCGCAGCGCACCTCCTCGTAGGCGGCGTCGGGCGGGAACAGGCAGGCGTAGCAGGGCTGCCTGCCGTCGCGGCTGTCATAGACGCTGATCTGGCCGTCGAAGCCGATCGCCGCGCCCGCCACCAGCGGCCTGCCATGGCGCACGCAGGCGGCGTTCACCGCATGGCGGGTGGCGAAGTTGTCCGAGCAGTCCAGCACCACATCGGCCGTGGCCACCAACTCGTCGAGTTGGGCGGCATTGGCGCGAAGCTGCAGGGCCCGGACCTGCACCTCGGGATTGAGCTGGGCCAGCGTGCGTGCGGCCGAGGCCACCTTGGGCGTGCCCACGGCGTCGAGCCGGTGCACGATCTGGCGCTGCAGATTGGTCAGGTCCACGGTGTCGTGGTCCACCAGGGTCAGGCGGCCGACGCCGGCGGTGGCCAGGTAGAGCGCCACCGGCGAGCCCAGGCCGCCGGCACCGATCACCAGGGCATGCGAGTCGGCGAGCTTTTGCTGGCCTTCCACGCCGATTTCGTCCAGCAGGATATGCCGCGAGTAGCGCAGCAATTGTTCGTCATTCATGCGCCGAGCATACTGCGCCGCCAAGCACAACGGCCCGCAAAAAGGCCCGCGCTAGGCGGGCCGTTCGCGTGCGGGAAAGCGGTGCCTTATTCGCCCGGCTTGGCCTCGGCCTTGCGCTCCACCGCCGTCTTGGACACGGCCACCGGCCGGCCCTTGAGCTGGTTGAGCGCCTGCTGCAGCGGGAAGTCCTCGGCCGAGCCGAATTCGGGCAGGGGCTTGGGCGGCTCGTTCTTCTTGGCGAAGTCGGCCTCGAGCTTCTGGCGTGCTTCCTCGCGTGCCTTCTCGCGCGCCGCATCCTTCTCTTCGGCACCGTTGTTGAGGTGCTTCTCGAGATCGGCCTCGCGCATGCGCAGGGCGGCGAACACATTGCCCTCGGCGGTTTCGTCCAGCAGCACGTCGGGCACGATGCCCTTGGCCTGGATGGAGCGGCCGCTGGGCGTGTAGTAGCGCGCGGTGGTGATCTTCAGCGCGGTCTCAGGGCCCAGTTGGCGCACAGTCTGCACCGAGCCCTTGCCGAAGGTCTGGGCGCCCATCACGATGGCGCGCTTGTGGTCCTGCAGGGCACCGGCGACGATCTCGCTGGCCGAGGCCGAGCCTTCGTTGACCAGCACCACCAGGGGCACGTTCTTCAACGCGGCCGGCAGCTTGCGCAGCGGGTCGCTGCCGCCACGGCGCTGATAGAAGTCGGGGCTGGCCTTGAAGCTGGCCTTGGACTCGGCGATCTGGCCGTTCGTGCTGACCACTTCCACGCCTTGCTGCAGGAAGGCGGCGGAAATCGCCACCGAGGCTTCCAGCAGACCGCCGGGGTCGTTGCGCAGGTCCAGCACCAGACCCTTGAGATTGGGTTCGGCCTTGTAGATTTCTTCCAGCTTGCGCGCGAAGTCTTCCACCGTACGGTCCTGGAACTGGCTCACACGCAGCCAGGCATAGCCGGGTTCCACGACCTTGGAGCGCACGCTCTGCACGCGGATCTCTTCGCGCGTGATGGTGATGGGGAAGCTGCGGCTTTCGCTCTTGCGGTAAATCGTCAGCGAGACCTTGGTGTTGGGCTCCCCGCGCATGCGCTTGACGGCCTGATCCAGCGAGAGGCCCTTGACGGCCGTGTCGTCGATCTTGCTGATCAGGTCGCCGCTCTTGAGGCCGGCGCGGAAGGCGGGCGAGCCTTCGATCGGCGAGACGATCTTCACCAGACCGTCTTCCATGCCGATCTCGATGCCCACGCCGACGAACTTGCCGGTCGTGCCTTCACGGAATTCCTTGAAGCTCTTCTGGTCGAAGAACTGCGAGTGCGGATCCAGGCCGGAAACCATGCCCGAGATGGCATCGTTGATGAGTTTCTTCTCATCCACCGGCTCCACGTATTCGGCCTTCACCAGCCCGAATACCGCCGCCAGTTGCTGCATCTCTTCCAGGGGCAGCGGAGTGAGGCTGCTGCGGGCGTTCGCCTGCAACTGCATCGTGGTCAGCGCCCCGGCCACGGCGCCCAACGCTACCCAGCCTGCGACTTTCAGTTTGGCACCCATGATGCGAGTGTTTCCTATCGGTGAGATCCTGCACGACTGCAGTCTGCGCCCCCTGTGAGGCGGGCAGACCCTCTGCGAAACCAGTATATGCGCAGCCCTGCGCCGAATGCTTGGGTGTGAGCCCGGATTGGGGCACCAATTCCGGGGATCGCAGTGAACAAATAGACGAAACCGGGCCGGCCCGGCATCAGCCTTCAGTCCGCCGCCACGCCGGCCGGAATGCCGAAAGTCACGACATGGTCCACATGGGCGCGTATGCCTATCCATTCGCCCAGCTGATGGTCGTGGTGCGAGGGCACATGGGCCATCAGGCGTTCGCCGCTGGCCAGGCGCAGGGTGTAGAGGAACTCGGCGCCGCGGAAGATCTTGCGCTCGATCTGCGCCTTCACCGGCGCGAGGTCGTCGTGCACGATGTCGTCGGCGCGCAGCAGCACCTCGCAGGCGCCATCGGGATAGGCCGTCGGCAGCGGGCATTCGCCCGCATCGGTCAGCTCGCCCACGGCGGTCCGCACCAGCGGGCCGTCCGGCCCGGCAACGATGCGCGCCGGCGTGAACACGCCATGGCCGATGAAGTCCGCCACGAAGCGCGTGGCCGGGCGGTGGTAGACGGTGTAGGCCTCGTCCCATTGCTCCAGCCGGCCCTGGTGCATCACGCCCACCACGTCGCCGATCGCGAAGGCCTCGGCCTGGTCGTGCGTGACGAACAGGGCGGTGGTGCCGCTGGCGTGCAGGATGGCGCGCAGCTCCTGCGAGAGATGCTCGCGCAGGTCCACGTCCAGGCTGGAGAAGGGTTCGTCCAGCAGCATCAGGCGCGGTGCCGGCGCGAGCGCGCGTGCCAGCGCCACACGCTGCTGCTGGCCACCCGAGAGCTGGTGCGGCGCGCGCTTGGCCGCATGGGCCAGGCCCACCAGTTCCAGCATCTCGTGGACGCGCTGCTCGCGTTGCTGGCGCGGCAGACCTTGCAGGCCGAAGCCGATGTTCTGGGCAATGCTGAGGTGCGGGAACAGCGCGTAGTCCTGGAACACCATGCCGATGCGGCGCGCCTCGGGCGGCAGGTGCAGGCCGCTGCCGGCGTCGGCCAGGGTTTCGCCATCGATGCGGATGCGGCCGGCCTGCAGCCGTTCCAGCCCGGCGATGCTGCGCAAGAGCGAGGTCTTGCCGCAGCCCGAGGGGCCGATCAGCACGCCGATCTGTCCGCGCCCCAGCGCCAGGGTGACGGCATCGACCGCAGCACGGCGGCCATGGGAATTCGGGTAGCGCAGACCGACCTGGTCGAGGGCAAGAAACATGGTCCTATGATACCGGCCTGAGCCCGTTTCTCGAATGCGCATTATTCGCATTTGATCCCTGTCAAGCCGAATGCTGCGCTTCATCATCCTTGTCTGCCTGTTGCTGGCCGTGCCCGTTGCGGGCGTTCTGGGCTCCTGGCTGGCTCTCGACGCCCAGGCCTGGGCCATCCTGGCGCACCAGTGGCAGACCGTGCTGCCCGAATACGCCTGGTCTTCGCTGCTGCTGTCGGTGAGCGTGGCCCTGGGTGTGGCATTGCTGGGCGGGGCCACGGCCGCCGCGGTGAGCCTGTTCGAGTTTCCGGGCCGGCGCTGGTTCGAATGGGCCTTGCTTCTGCCCATGGCGATGCCGGCCTATGTGGCCGCCTATGCCTATACCGATGTGCTGCAGTACAGCGGCGCGCTGCAGAGCACGCTGCGCCAGTGGACCGGCGCGCAGGGCGCGCTGTGGCCGGATCCGCGCAGCCTGCCCGGGGCGGTGCTGCTGTTCGTGCTGTGTCTCTACCCCTATGTCTACCTGCTCACCCGCACCGCCCTGGCCGAACGCGGCGTGGCACTGATGGAGGCGGCGCGCATGCTGGGCGCCGGCACCTGGAGGCGCGTGCGCGAGGTGGCGCTGCCGCTGGCGCGCCCGGCGCTGGCGGCGGGCGTGGCCCTGGCGCTGATGGAAACCCTGGCCGACTATGGCGTGGGCGCCTATTTCGGCCTGACCACGCTGACCACCGGCATCTACAAGGCCTGGCTGGTGATGAACGATCGCATCGCCGCGGCCCAGTTGGCCTCGGTGCTGCTGCTGGTGGTGGCGCTGCTGCTGTGGCTGGAGCGGCGCGCCCAGGCCAGGCTGCGTTTCGTCGGCAGCCGCAGCGGCGCCCTGCATGCGGCCGAAGCCAGGCCGCTGCCGCTGCAGGGCCTGGCCGCACTGGGCGCCTTCCTGCTGTGCGCGCTGCCGGTGCTGCTGGGTTTTGTGCTGCCGGTGCTGGTGCTGCTGCAGCTGCTGTGGCAGGAGGGCATGCATGGCGAGATGGGCCTGCCGCTGGCGCGCTTTGCGCAATGGGCCTGGACCAGCCTGCAACTCGCCGGCCTGGCGGCCGTGCTGGCGGTCTCGCTGGCCCTGGTGCTGGCCTATGCGACCCGGGTGCGCAGTGCCTCGCCCACGTTGGCGGCGCTGCTGGGCGTGTCGAACCGCATCGTCTCGCTCGGCTATGCCGTGCCCGGTGCGGTGCTGGCGGTGGGCATCCTGCTGCCGCTGGGCTGGCTGCAGACCCATGCGCCGCAGCTGGGTCTGACGGCGCTGATGACGGGCAGCATCGCCGGCCTGATCTATGCCTACCTGGTGCGCTTCTCGGGCGTGGCCCTGCAATCGGTGGAGGCCGGCTATGCGCGCATCTCCACCACCGTGGACGAGACCGCACGCATGCTGGGCGCCTCGCGCCGCCGCCTGTTCCTGGAGCTGCATGCGCCGCTGCTGGCGCGCTCGGCACTGGCGGCCGCCTTGCTGGTGTTTGTGGACGTGATGAAGGAGTTGCCCGCCACCCTGGTGCTGCGCCCCTTCAACAGCGACACCCTGGCGGTGGTGGCCTACCAGCTGGCGCGCGACGAGCGCCTGGGCGAGGCGGCCCTGCCGTCGCTGGCCATCGTGTTGGTGGGTTTGGTGCCGGTGCTGATGCTGTCGCGCGCCATGCGCAAGAAACCTGGGACTTGACCACCACGCCCCGGCGCTTTGATACTGACTCGCAATATGCGTCGTACAGGAGCCCGGATCCGCTATGGATAGCAACCACTGGCTGATGGCCATCGCAGGCCTGGTGATCGGCATCGGCCTGGCCTGGGGCGCCGCGATGTGGTGGTTCGGCCGGCTGCTGAAGCAGGCCGCGCTGCGGCTCGAGAAGACCGAAAAGGCCCGCCAGTTCTCCGCCACCCAGACGACCCAGGCGCGCAAGCAGATCGAGGCGCTGCAGCATGAGCTTGGCGAACTGCGGCATGCGATGCAGCACAAGGCCCATATCGCGCGCTCCCTGCCGGACAGCCCGGAGATGATTCTCCCGGTCGCCGACACACCGGCAAGCCGGTCCGGCCCCGGCGATGGATTCGCCGATACCCAGATACTGCTGCCGAGCAAGCGCTGAGTCTGGTCCCCCCGACAGGAATCGAACCTGTATCTGCCGCTTAGGAGGCGGCCGTTCTATCCATTGAACTACGGGGAGCGGGTGCGGATTCTAGCGGGGCTTTGCGCCGGGCCCCGATCGGCCGGCCTACATCGCCAGCCGTCTGAACATCAGGTCGACGCTGGACCAGGATTGCCGTTGCAGGCAAAGCTGCCAGGTGAGCAGCAGGGTGCCCGCAAACAAGGCCACATAGTAGAAGGGCGAATGGATTTGCGCCGTGCCGACCAGCGTCAGCACGATGGCAAGCGTCTGCAAGAAGATGCGATGCATGACGAAGGAGCCGAGCGCGTAGGCGCCGATGAGTTCGATCGCACGGCCCATGCGCGACGGTAGCCAATGGACGGCGGCTACCGCCAGCAGATAGACGCAGCCGAACTTGGCGACCGCGCCGAAGCTGCCGCGCAGCACGTGCCACAGCGCAGTCTCCGGCCACCAGGTCGAGGCATAGAGCAGACACTGCAGGACGACCAGCGAGCCCAATATGGGCAGCTTGCGGCTTTTCCGCTGGCGGACGGCCATGCCTATCCAGATGCCCAGACAGCCGTTCACCAGGAAGGGCAGCAGCGGGAAACCGCCCAGCCCTTCCGTCAGCAACAAACGCACAAACCAGTTGGTGGCCAGTTCGGCGCCATGCAGCTGCAGCTTCAGCATGGACAGCGCCAGCTGGCAGGCCGCCAAGCCAGCCAGGACGAGATAAGGCGCGCGCGCGACGCCGCGTATCACGGCGGGGGCCAGCAGCAGCAGCGTGGCCGTGGGGAACAACACACCGGAGATGGTCCATGGCGTCTCCAGCGTCACAAAGCCAAGCCACCATTGCGGATGCAAGGCGCTCGCCAGGTGCCCGTCGGACAACTGGCGAAGCAGGGCGAACGCGATATTCGACACCAGCATGACGGCGAAGATCTGCATGCCGCGGCTGCGCAGCGCGCGGTCGCGCGCGATCTCGGGCCGTCGCTCGGAAAACAGGTAGCCGGCGCCGTAGCCGGACAGCACGACAAAGGCCACCGTCGCCCAGCCGTTCGGCAGCCAGAGATCGGAGCGCAGCCAATGCGCGGCATCGATCTGCGCCAACGAAAGCGCGTGGGTGTTGCACATCAATACGAAGAGCATGCCGCGGCACATATCGATGGCGCTATTGCGGTTCACGATGTCTCCAACGAAATTTTCTCAATCATGTTGCGTGGACCCTTGCGTCGATTCAGCTGACAGGCGAGTGCTGGCCCAGCGGCTACCTGACTTTATATGGCGACAGATGGCTCAGCGGGGAATGTAGCGGCAGTCGGGGTTCCAAGCCGATGTGCCGGTGTAAATTTGTGCACGGCGCTCACTCCCATTTCCACTGCCAGATGAAGTCCAGCGCGTTGTCGTCGCCCGATTGGGCGCGCAGGGTGAAGCGCTGGGCGATGCGGTAGATCAGCTGCCAGCTGCCGGTGGTGGCGTTGAGCCCGCGCTCGTAACCCACGTAGACGCGTTTGCTGAGCTGCTTGCCCAGGCGCACCACCGTGCCCTTGGCCTCGTCGGCATCCTGGTGCACCGAGAGCTCGTCCAGGCCCAGGTTGCGCATCAGCTTGCCGCTGGCGCTTTCGCCCTCGCCGCTCAGCAGCGCCATGGCGGCGCGCTGCAGCAGGGCGGTGTCGCCGCGCCCCAGGCTCTCGGGGGCGCGGCCCAGCACCAGCCAGGAGAGCTTGTCGCTGTCGCGCATCTCGGGCTCCGAATAGAGCTTGATGCGCGGGTTCAGCGCCGTGCCGGTGACGGTCACGCCCACCCGCACGTCGTCGAGGCCGGGGCGTATCGCCAGCACGTCCAGGCGCGGGTTGTCGGCCGCGCCAGCGAAGCTGATCTGGCCGCGCTCGATCTCGAGCTTTTGCGCATAGGCATCGAAGCTGCCGCCCACCGCCGAGACCACGCCATGCAAGGCCGGCTTGCCGTTGCTGTGCGTGAGCCTGAGCTGGCCCGCCAGCAAGGTGTCGAGCCCGCGGCCGCGCAGGCGCAGCTTCTTGCCCAGGTCCAGCTCCAGCTGCACATGCACGGGCAGCTTGCTGGCGCCGTTGCCGGCCTCGCTGCGCTCTTCCTGGCTGTCCTCGGGGCGCAGCACCAGCACATCCTCGTCCAGCTGCGGTGCGTTGCCGCGTGTGAAGTCGAACAGGCCCTCGTCGGCGCGCAGCTTGCCGCCCACGTCCAGGCCCTGGCGGCTGAGCTTGACCAGGCTTTCGCCGCTCAGCACCAGGCGCCGGTCGACGCGGCGCAGCAGCGCGAAGCGCTCGGCGCTGAGCCTGAACTCGGCGCTGGGCTCGGCGCCCAGCAATACCTGACCCTCGGCGCGCAGGCTGCCTTCGCCGCCGCGCGCGCTGAGATGCTCGAGGCGGGCGCTTTCGCCGCTCAGGCGCAGGCCGAACTCGCCCTGCTGCAGGTCCACGCCATAGAGCGGGTTGCGCAGCGAGAGCCCCTGGCCGCCGGCCTGGCCGGTGATCTGCGGCGCGCCCAGCTTGCCGCCCAGGCTGAGGCTGGCGAACAGGCTGCCACCCAGGCGCCAGCCGGTCGGCACCCAGGCGCCCCAGGTGCCCAGATTGGCCACGCGCGCCTCCAGCACGCCCTCCAGCGGCGCGGCCGGGCCGGGCAGCAGATGCGGGGCGGCCGCATGCGCGGTGAGGGCGCCGCCCAGCGCGCCGAGGTTCTGGCCGGCCATCGCCTGCGTGAGGTGCCACACGCCCTGGTCGGCCAGCAGCCCGAAGCGCAGCTCGGTGAGGCCCAGCGCCTGGGTGCCGCGTTCGTCGGTCACGCTCAGGTCACCGGCGCTGCGCTGCACCGCCACGTCCACCTTGAGATTGCGGGCGCCGCTGCTGACGCGCGCCGCACCGCCCATCACCAGATTGCCGCCCCAGCCGAAGCCGGGCTGCCAGCGTGCCAGCAGCGGTGCCACCGCCAGCGGCTCCATCGCCAGCTCGAGTTCCAGCTGGGGGGCGGCCGCGGTCAGCGCATCGAGCTGGAACTGGCGCCAGGCAAAACCTGCCCCCAGCAGCTCGAGCCGCCCCGGCGCGGCCTGCAGGGCCTCGAGGCGGCCCTGCGCGCCGAACTCCAGCTGCAGGGCCAGCTGGGAGGCCGCCAGCCAGGCCGGCAGGGCCGCGTTGTCCGGCCGGGCCAGCAGCTCGAGCTGGCGCGCCTGCCAGCGCGCGCCCTCGCGCCAGGCACGCGCCAGCGGCTGCGACCAGGCGCCCTCCAGGCTCAGCCTGAGCCCGCCGCTCTGCAGCGGGCCCTGCGCACTGCCGTTCAACCAGCCGGGCAGGCGGTAGTCGCCCTGGGCGCTGAGCGTGAGCTGGTGCTTGGACCAGGGCCCGTTGAGCGCCAGCGCCAGCTCGCGCAGATGCAGGCTGCTGCCGGCGTCGAGCTGCTGGACGCCGGCCTGCAGCCGCAGCTGGGCATCGTCGCCGCCGCCCAGGGCGGCTTGCAGCTGCGCCTGCCTGATCTGCAGCGCCGGCAGCTGCTTGGCGCTCAGGCGCAGCTCCTTGATCTGCAGCTGCGCCTCGCTGCTCAACTGCCAGGGCAGTGCGGCATCCTTGCCGGCGGGGCTCAGCTCCAGGCCCAACGAGCCGGCCAGCTCGCCCTGCAGGCTCAGGCCGGGCAACAGGGCGGGGAATAGGCCGCCCAGCCAGGGCTGCAGGGCCGCCAGCTGGGGCGCCTGCCAATCGCTCTCCAGGCGCAAGCGGTCGGCACCACGGTCGGCGTCGCGCCCGGCCAGCTTGGCCTGCAGCTGGTTGCCTGCCAGCTTGAGCGCGAGCTGGGCCTGCGGCGCGGCCTCGGCCTGGCGCGCATAGCGCAGCTCGCCCGTCAGCGGCAGGCCCGCCAGCTGGCTGGGCTGGATCTGCAGCAGGGCCTGGCCCTGCGGTGCGTGGCGCCAGGGCGCGGTGCCCGCGGCGTTCGGGCCGCGGCTCAGCCTGGCGTCCAGGCTGGCGTTCAGGCTCTGGCTGCCGCTGCGCCAGGCGCCGCCGGCGGCGCCGCGCCAGAAGTGGCGCAGGTCCAGCGCGCTCATGCGCGCCTGCAGCTCGGCGTTCCAACCGCGGCTCCACTGGCCGGCCTGCTGCAGCGTCAGCGCGCCCTGCGCCTCGAGGCGGCCGCCGCCCGAGAGCAGGCGCCATTGCCGCAGCTTTGCGCCGGCGAGGCTCAGCTCGCTCTCGGCCTGCAGGCTGAACTCGGCGGCCTGCAGCTCGGGCGCGAGCCGGCCCTTCAGGTCCAGCGTCAGCGTCACCGGCGGCCAGCTCGCCAGCGCCTGCATGCCGGCCTGGCTGTGCAGGCGCAATTGGCCGGTGGCCAGGGCGGGGGCGAGCCGGCCGTCCAGCAGTTCGCTGCGCAGGCCATCGATCTCGATGCTGAGCGTGGAGCCCGCCTGGCTGGCGCTGCTGCCAAGAGCGCCTAGATTGCCTACCGCATGCAGACGGCCGGCGGCCTGCGTCTGCGTGCCCAGCTGCAGATCGAGCTGGTGCAGGCGCAGGCTGGCCGGGTCCCAGGGTTTGAGCTCCAGATCCAGTGCCAGCTGGCGCAGCGGCAGGGCCTGCGCGTCGAAGCGGCCGGCCATGCCATTGCGCAGCGCGGCGCTGATGCGCAGCGGCGCCTGGGCCTGCGCGGCACGCAGGCTGACGCTGCCCACCAGGCTGGTGCGTGGCGCGCCGCGCTGCAGCTGTGCCAGGTCCAGGCCCTGGGTATGCAAGTCCAGGGCTTGCAGCGGCCAGGCCTCGAAGGGCGCCAGCGTGGCGCTGGCCTTGAGCGTCTGCGGGCTGCTTGGCTCGGAGCTGTAGCCAGGGCTGTCCAGCTGCGCCTGCACCGGAAGGTGCAGGAGCGGCCCGTCGGCCTGCAGCCGCGCCGTCCAGGCCGGCAGCTGCGCGGCACCGAGGCTAGCAGCGGCGGGCTGGCGCGCCAGCAGCTGGGCCTGTACGCGCATCTCGCCGCCGCTCTGCACGCTGGCCTCGCCGCTCAGCTCGCGCTGATCCCAGCGCAGTGCGGTGATGCGCGCGCGGTGCAGCGCGCCGCCTTCCGCGCTCAGCGACAGGCTGGCTTGCAGGGCCTGCAGCGGCTGATCGCTCAGCGAAGGGATGCGCAGTTCGGCAACGCTCAGGCTGGCGATCTCGAGCGCGAAGGGCAGGCGCAGGTCCTGCGGCGCGGCCGTGGCCTCGGTGGTCGGCGCAAGGCTGAGCTCGACGCGCTCGGCGCTGACGCTTTCGAGCAGCAACCGACCCCAGAGCTGAGGCGAGCGATGCCAGCCGAGCGCGGTGCCATGCGCCCGCAGGCCCTGGATGGTGAGCGTGTCGGCGCCGCCGGGAAGGTGGTAGCGCAGGCGGCGTGCAGAGAAATCGCCCAGCACAGTGCCCTGCGCACCTTCCAGCTCCAGCCCCGGCACCTGGCGCAGCAGCCAGGCGCTGCCCGGCTCGGTGGCCAGACCCCACCACAGCGCCAGGCCGCCGCCGGCCAGTGCGCAGGGCAGCAGCAGGGTGCCCAGCAGCAGGCCACGGCCGGGCTTGCGTCGGCGGGCGGCTGGTGCGGGCGCGCTCACGGGCTCATTCACAAAGCGATCCCCACGCTGAAGTGGAGGCGCCAGCTGCCCAGGGCCTGGGCGCGCGCCACGTCCACGCGCAGCACCCCCACCGGGCTGCGCAGGCGCAGGCCGAGGCCATAGCCCAGCGTGGGCTTGAGTTCATGCCAGTGCATCGCGGCCTGGCCGGCATCCACGAACACCGCGCCCAGCAGGCTGGGCAGCTTGCGGCTGAGCGGATGCGCCAGCTCGGCGCTGCCGGTCCAGAGCACGCGCCCGCCGACCTTGTTGCCCAGCGCATCCTGCGGCCCCAGATCCTCGGGCGCATAGCCGCGCACCGAATCGTCGCCGCCGGCGCGGAAGCGCAGCGCATCGGGCAGGCCGACGGCGTCGCCGGCCAGCAGCTGGCCCAGCTCGGTGCGCAGGGTGCTGGTCCAGTCGGCGCCCAGGCGCTGGTACCAGAACAGGCGCGCATGCAGCTTGCCGAACCAGCCGTTCTGGGCCACCGAGTTGTCGGCGCGGCCCAGGCCCAGCAGCCAATGGGCGGTGAGGCCCTGGGTGGGCACGATGATGCTGTCCACGCGGCGCCAGCTGCGGTCCAGGTTCAGCGAGATCGCACTGCCATGCACCTCGCTGCCGGGAAAGCGCTCGTCGGTGCGCAGCCACTCGAGGTAGTAGGTGCGATCGTTGTTCTCGGTCTCGCGCTGGCGGCCCAGGCGGGCGCGCCAGTTGAGCTTGGTCTGGTTCTCGATCAGCTGGTCGCGCTCCACCGCGAAGGCGGCGAGATTGCGCTCCATATCGGTCTGCGGGTGCGAGGTCAGCTCCAGGTCCAGCGCGCTGCGGTCGCGCCCCAGCTCGATCTTGCTGCGCGCGCGCAGGTCCAGGCCGAAGGGGCGGCGGTGCAGATGCTCGAGGCCCACACGGGGGCCATTGGTGGTGTGGTAGCCGATGCTGGCGGTGGCCTGCTGGCGCGCGGCCTCGCGCACCGTCACCAGCACCGGGGAGGCGGAGGCTGTCTCCGCATCGGGGCTGATCTCCACGCTGATGCTGTCGAACAGCCCGGTCTTGATGAGGCGCTCCTGGAAGTCCAGCAGCGTCTTGGCGCTGTAGGCATCGCCCTCGCGGTAGGCCGCCAGGCGTTCGATGCTGGAGGCGGGCTGGTGCTTGAGCCCCGCTATCCTGAGCGCGCCGAGGCGGAACAGCGGGCCGCTGGCTAGCGTCAGCGCCAGCTCGGCGGCATTCGTCTCGGTGCGCACCAGCGCGCGGCTGCTGGCCCAGTGCGCGAGCGGATAGCCCTCCGTGCGCGCCAGATTGAGCAGGCCGTTCTTGGCCTCGCTCCAGGCCGGCTGGTCATAGGCCGCGCCGACGGGCAGGGCCCAGGCCTCGCCAAGGCGCTGGCGCAGTGCCGCGCCAGCGGGCTCCGCCAGCGCGCCGGCAAAGTCCAGCTGCACGGCGCTCACCTGCGCCTGCGGGCCGGGCTCGACCGCCATGCGCAGGCGCTGCAGCTGCGCGTCGCCCTGGCGCTGCATTGCGACCTTGGCGTTGAAGTAGCCGGCCGTCTCGAGCAGGGCGCGCGCCTGTTCGGGGGCGGCGGCGCTGAGGCGGTCCAGCTCCACCAGGCTGAGGCGCTCGTCCTCGGCGGTGTTGCGAAAGCGTGCCAGGTCCAGATGCTCGTAGAGCAGGGCACGCAGGGCCGCGGGCGCGTCGATGTCGAGTTCGTAGGCGGCCACCAGGCGGGCGGGCGCGCCGTCCTGGGCGGCCTGGATGGCGGGTTTGCGGCTGAGGGCATCGCTCAAACCCTTGAGGCTGGCGCAGCCGCCCAGCCCTAGCGCGACCATCAGCATGGCCGCGATGCGCAAGCCGCTCATTTGCTCAGCAAGCGCATCGCACCTTCCAGCCCGGCGAGCGAGAGCGGGAACATGCGCTGGTGCAGCAGCTGCTGGATCAGCGCGATGCTCTGCCGGTACTGCCACACGCCCTGCGGCTCGGGGTTGATCCAGGCGTTCTTCGGGAAGGCGTGGGTGAGGCGCTGGATCCATTCGGCGCCGGCCTCCTCGTTGTTGTATTCGACGCTGCCGCCGGGCTGCAGGATCTCGTAGGGGCTCATGGTGGCATCGCCGACGAAGATCAGCTTGTAGTCCTTGTTGTACTTGCGAATGATGTCCCAGGTGGGCGTCTTCTCGGCAAAGCGGCGGCGGTTGTTCTTCCACACGAAGTCGTAGACGCAGTTGTGGAAGTAGAAGAACTCGAGGTGCTTGAACTCGCTCTTCACCGCCGAGAACAGTTCCTCCACGCGGTGGATGTGTTCGTCCATGGTGCCGCCCACGTCCATCAGCAGCAGCACCTTGACCTTGTTGTGGCGCTCGGGCTGCATGCGGATGTCCAGCATGCCGGCGTTGGCGGCGGTCTTGTGGATGGTGTCGTCGAGGTCGAGCTCGAGCTCCGAGCCCTCGCGCGCGAAGCGGCGCAGGCGGCGCAGCGCCACCTTGATATTGCGCGTGCCGAGCTCGAGGTTGTCGTCGTAGTCCTTGTAGGCGCGCTGTTCCCAGACCTTCACCGCGCTCTTGTTCTTGCCGGCACCGCCGATGCGTATGCCCTGCGGGTTGTAGCCGCCATGGCCGAAGGGGCTGGTGCCGCCCGTGCCTATCCACTTGCTGCCGCCCTCGTGGCGTTCCTTCTGTTCCTCGAAGCGCTTCTTGAGCGTCTCCATCAGCTCGTCCCAGCCCATCTTCTCGATGGCCGCCTTCTGCTCGGGCGTGAGCTCCAGCTCCAGGTGCTGGCGCAGCCATTCCAGCGGCACCTCCTTGGTGAAGTCGGTGAGCATCTCCACGCCCTTGAAGTAGGCGGCGAAGGCGCGGTCGAACTTGTCGAAATGCGCCTCGTCCTTGACCAGGCTGGTGCGCGCCAGGAAGTAGAACTTGTCGACCGTGGGGCCGCCTTCGTCGTCGATCACGCCGGCCTTGAGCGCCTCCAGCAGGGTGAGGAACTCCTTGACCGAAACCGGCAGCTTGGCAGCGCGCAGGGTGTAGAAGAACTTGATCAGCATGGTGTGGCGGCGCTCGGGGGCTTCGGTTCATTATCCATGTCCGCCGGCTTGCTTTAGCATCGGCACACCGCAGCCACCGGCCCTCGCGATGAACATCGAAGTCGAACAGATGCTCAAGGCACTCTACGGCGCCATTTCCGACGATGGCGAGGGGCGCTGGGTGGCGCGGCTGGGCGAGCAGGTGCTGCGCAGCAGTTTCCAGCCCATCTACAGCTTTCCGCACCGCCGGCCGGTGGGCTACGAGGGCCTGATACGCGTGACCGATGCGGCCGGCCAGCCGCTCTCGCCCATCAGCGCCTTCGAGCGCGTGGCCAGTTTCGACGAGCAGGTCAAGCTCGATCGCCTGTGCCGCCTGCTGCATGTGCACAACTTCGTCGAGCAGAAGGTGCCCGATTGCTGGTTGTTCCTCAACATCCACCCGGCCGTGTTCGTGCACGCCGCCAACCAGGCCGAGATGCTGGCCAAGGCGGTGGAGGTGGTGCACCAGCTGGGCCTGCCCATGCACCGGCTGGTGTTCGAGGTCACCGAGGACGTGATGGCGCAGGATGCCAAGTTCGAGGCCGCGGTGGAGAGCGCACGCGCCACCGGCTGCCTGCTGGCGCTGGACGACTTCGGCGCCGGCCATTCCAATTTCGACCGCATCTGGCGCATCCGCCCCGAGATCGTCAAGCTGGACCGCAGCCTGCTGCAGCGCGCCATGGGCTCCGGGCGCATCTCACGCGTGCTCACGCAGATGGTCGCGCTGCTGCACGAGTGCGGCGCGCTGGTGCTGCTGGAGGGCGTGGAGACGCGCGACGAGGCGCATCTGGCGCTGGACGCCGACATCGACCTGGTGCAGGGCTATGCCTTCGGCCGGCCGCAGCCCGAGCTGATCTCGGACGGCGCCGTCTCCAGCGAACTGGAGAGCATCTGGGCCCTGTTCGACGACCGCCACCTGGTCGGTCGCGCCGCCTACCAGGAGCGCGTGGCGCCCTACCAGACCGCCATGGCCCTGGCCCTGTTGCCGCTGCAGCAGGGGCGCGGGTTGCGCGAGGCCTGCGACGCCTTTCTGCGCCTGCCGGGCGTGCAGCTCTGCTACCTGCTGGACGAGCAGGGCCGCGAAATCGGTGCGCGCGTGGCGCCGCTGGGCCTGGACCAGGCGCACGACCAGCGCTTCGGCCCGCTCGAGCGCGCCGGCGACGCACGCTGGGCGCGCCGCCCCTATTTCCGCCGTGCCATCTCGGCAGTGGGCGAGGTGCAGGTGACGCGCCCCTACCTCAGCCTGCACGGCGCGCGCATGTGCATGACCGTCTCGGTGGCCTATTGGCAGGACGGGCGGCTGCGCGTGCTGTGCGGCGACGTCGACTGGGCCCAGGGCGAGCCGGGCTGAAGCTCAGCGCTTCTTGTCGTACTGCTTCAGCCAGCCGAAGAATTCGCCGTACCAGAGCTTGCTGTTGCGCGGCTTCAGCACCCAATGGTTCTCGTCCGGGAACCACAGCAGGCGCGCATCCACGCCGCGCGCCTTGAGCGTGTTGTAGTAGGCCAGGCCCTGGGCATCGGGCACGCGGTAGTCCAGCGCGCCGTGGATCACCAGGGTGGGCGTCTGCATATGCTGGGCGAAGGCATGCGGGCTTTGCGAGGCCACCTTGGCCGGGTCGTCCCAGTACCAGGCGCCCAGCTCCTTGGCATGCCAGGTGTAGGCATCGTCGGCAAACATGGCCTGCCAGTCGTAGCAGCCGGCATGGCAGACATAGGCCTGGTAGCGGCCCGGTTTCACATGGCCGTTCATCCAGGCGACCATATAGCCGCCGTAGCTGCCGCCGGTGGCGAACACGCGCTGCTTGTCGGCCCAGGGCTTCTTGAGCAGCAGGGTGGTGGCGGCCTCCACGTCCTGCAGCTCCAGCTCGCCCCAGCGCTGGGTGATCGAGTCCAGGAAGGCATGGCCGAAGCTCGAGGAGCCGTGGTAGTTCACGCAGGCCACCACATAGCCCTGCGCGGCAAAGGCCTGGTGGTTCCAGCGCCAGTGCCAGCTGTCGCCAAAGGCGGTGTGCGGCCCGCCGTGGATCACATGCATGAGCGGGTATTTGCGGCGCGCGTTGAAGCCGGGCGGGTAGATCAGCCACATCTGCACCTGCTCGTCGTTCGCGCCCTTGAACCAGACTTCCTCTTCCTTGCCGAAGGCGTACTGCGCCAACAGCTTGTCGTTGACGCTCTCGATGCGCCGCCACACGGCGCCCAGGCCTTCCTCGTCGCCCTCGCTCTCGAGCACCGAGATGCGCGCGGGATGTTGCACGCCGTCGTGGTTGACGACGATGGTGCCGGCCTCCAGCGCAAAGCTGGCCGCATGGCCGCCGCGGAACAGCACGAAGGCGCCGCCGGTCTTGACGTCGAAGCGCCAGAGATGGCGACGGCCGCGGTCCTCGGCGCAGAACAGCAGACCCAGATCGTCCTCGTCCCACAGCAGCGGGGCGGCGACCTCGTGGTCCCAGTGCTCTGATAGCACGGCCCAGTGGCCGGCCGTGTCCAGCACCGCCAGCTGATTGGGCATGGTGTGCTTGAGCCCCTGGTGGCTGGCCAGAAAGGCCAGGTGCTGGCCGGCGTGGCTGTAGACCGGCGCGGTGAAGTCCCAGGCCTCGTCCTGCAGCAGGGTGCGGATCTCGCCGCTGCGCAGCTCCACCTCGGCCAGCGCATGGCAATGGTCCAGGCGCTGCTCGGGCTGGGGGTCGTAGCTGAAGACGATGCGCTTGCCGTCGGGCGAGATGTCGAAGCTGTTGGCGCTCTGCTCGGCGCGCGTGAGCTCGAAGTCGCTGCCCTCGAACAGGTCGCGGGTCCTGCCGGTGGCGATGTCCAGCACATGCAGATGCGCCACCCGGCCCATCGGGATGTGATGGTCCCAGTAGCGATAGAGCGCCTCCGAGGTCACGTAGCCGCTGGTCTTGCGATCCTTGAAGGCCTGCAGGGCCTTGGCCTGCGCGGCCGCGCCCTTCAGCCCGGGCCAGACCCAGGAGATGAAGGCAATGCGCTTGCCGTCGGGGAACCACTTGAAGGCCTCGACGCCGGTGGCCACGCTGGAGACGCGCCGCGCCTCGCCACCATCGGGCGGGATCACATAGAGCTGGGTTTCCTCGTCCTTCGTGCCCTCCTGCTCGCGGCGCGCCATGAAGGCGATCAGATCGCCCTTGGGGCTCCACAGCGGCGCGCCGTCCTTCTCGCCGCAGCTGGTGAGCGTGCGCGGCTCGCCGCCCAGGGTCGAGAGCAGGCTCAGCGTCGAGCTGCCCTTGTTCTTCTCCATGTCGTAGCGGGCCAGGCTCACGACCGCCTGTGCGCCATCGGGCGAGAGGCTGGGCGCGCCCAGGCGCTCCAGCTGCCAGAGTGCATCAACGTCAAACAGGGGCTTCTTCGCCATGGCGCGAACCTTTGTGGGGTGAGGGCAGGGGGGAAGGCAGTGGGGGCTCAGCGCGGTCGCGCCAATTGCCACTGCAGATGGGTTTTGATGGTCGGCCACTCGGGCGCGATGATGCTGTAGACGCAGGTGTCGCGCAGATTGCCGTCGGCGGTGCGCAGGTGCGAGCGCAGGATGCCGTCCAGCTGCGCGCCCAGGCGCTCGATGGCGCGCCGGCTCTGCGTGTTGAGGCGATGGGTGCGGAACTCCACCGCGATGCAGCCCAGCGTCTCGAAGGCATGCGTCAGCAGCATCAGCTTGCACTGGGTGTTGAGGCCGGTGCGCTGCACGCGCGGCGCGTACCAGGTGGAGCCGATCTCGACGCGCCGGTTGGCGTGGTCGATGTTCATGTAGGTGGTCATGCCGGCGATGCGGCCGGCGGCGTCGAACACCGTGAAGGGCAGCATGCTGCCGGCCGCGTGCAGGGCCAGGCGGCGCTCGATCTCGGCCGGCACGCGTGCCGGCGCGGGCACGGCGGTGTACCAGAGCTGGTGCACACCGCCATCGGCGGCGGCTTCGGCCAGCCCCTCGGCATGCGAGCTGTGCAGGGGCTCCAGGCGGGCATGCTGGCCCTGCAGGGTGACCCAGTCGGTCAGCTTGGGGGCCGCGGCGCCTTCACTCATGGCTTGATCAGCAGCCGGCGCAGCAGCCAGCGGCCCAGGCCCGAGCCGGCCACGATCAGCACCAGGCTGGCGATCTGCGGCAGGCCGTAGCCGGGGGTGTTGACGAAATCCAGGCCGAACTGCTGGCCCAGCAGCCAGCCGCCCAGGGCGCCGACGATGAAGCCGATGCCATCGGCCAGGCCCTCGCGCAGCGCGGCTTCGGTTTGCTTGCTCATCAGCGGTTGTGGCGTTGCATGAAGACGAGCTTTTCGAACAGGGTCAGGTCTTGCTCGTTCTTGAGCAGGGCACCCACCAACGGCGGGATCGCGACCTTGTCGTCCTGGCTTTGCAGGGCCTCGGTGGGGATGTCCTCGGCCACCAGCAGCTTGAGCCAGTCCAGCAGTTCGGAGGTGCTGGGTTTCTTCTTCAGGCCCGGCAGATTGCGCACGTCGAAGAAGGTCTTCATGGCCGCCGCGAGCAGCTCCTTCTTGATGCCGGGGAAATGCACGTCGACGATCTGCTGCATGGTCGGCGCGTCGGGGAACTTGATGTAGTGGAAGAAGCAGCGGCGCAGGAAGGCGTCGGGCAGCTCCTTCTCGTTGTTGGAGGTGATGAAGACCAGCGGCCGGTGCTTGGCCTTCACGAGCTGGCGCGTCTCGTAGACGTAGAACTCCATGCGGTCGAGTTCGCGCAGCAGGTCGTTGGGGAACTCGATGTCGGCCTTGTCGATCTCGTCGATCAGCAGCGCCACCGGCTGGTCGGCCGTGAAGGCCTGCCAGAGCACGCCCTTGACGATGTAGTTCTCGATATTGCGGACCTTGTCCGAGCCCTCGATGGAGGCCAGCTGGCTGTCGCGCAGCCGGCTCACCGCATCGTATTCATACAGGCCCTGCTGGGCCTTGGTGGTGCTCTTGATATGCCACTGCAGCAGCGGCAGGTCCAGCGCCGTGGCGACCTCCTCGGCCAGCATGGTCTTGCCGGTGCCGGGCTCGCCCTTCACCAACAGGGGGCGCTGCAGCGCGATGGCGGCGTTCACCGCCAGCATCAGGTCAGCGGTGGCAACGTACTGGTCCGAACCTTGAAACTTCATGGTGTAGATCAAACCCAAAGAGGCGGCGGGCCAGTATAAGGTGGTGCCTATAATGCGCCCCGGTGTCAGAACAAGACTTTCGGGATCATGAACAAACTTCTGCATATTGCACTCGCCCTCGCCACCACCTGCGCCGCTGGTCTGGCGCAAGCTCAAGACGTGAAGGCCGGTGAGACGAAGGTCGCCATGTGCATTGGCTGCCATGGCATCCCTGGCTATCAGGCCAGCTTCCCCGAAGTGCACAAGGTGCCGATGATCGCGGGTCAGAACGCCAAGTACATCGGCGCCGCGCTGACGGCCTATGCCAAGGGCGAGCGCAAGCATCCCACCATGCGCGGCATTGCCCAGACCCTCAGCGATGCGGACATCGCCGATGTGGCCGCCTTCTACGAGCAGCAGGCCAAGGCGCCCGAAGCGCCGCTGACCATCAACACGCCCAGCGATGAGGTCAAGGCCCTGCTGGACAAGGGCGCCTGCGCCTCCTGCCACGGCGGCAACTTCAGCAAGCCGATCGATGGCGCGTATCCCAAGCTCGCCGGCCAGCATGCCGACTATCTCTACGTGGCGCTGAAGTCCTACCAGACCGAGGGCAATGCGGTGGTGGGTCGCGGCAACGCCATCATGGGCGCGCAGGTCAAGCAGTTCAGCCACAGCGAACTGAAGACCCTCGCCAAGTACCTGGCCTCGCTGCAGGGCGAACTGCGCACAGTGCCGCAAAGCAAGATGCGCTGATGCTGCTGTCGCCTGGGTGACAGGCGCAGCCAACAGTGATCTGCAGCAAGCCGCCGACACGGGCGGCTTTTTGTGTCCGAATGCGCATGCGGCCGCGGCCAAGGCGTCGCATACTGGCGGCGTACCCCGCCGCAGTCGCCCGCTTCATGCTCAAAAAGATACCGACCAGCCAGCTCAAGCTCGGGATGTTCCTGCAAGCGATGGAGGGGTCGTGGTTCTCCCATCCCTTCTGGAAGACCAAGTTCGTGCTGCGCGAACAGGGCGATCTGGACGCCTTGCTGCGCAGCGAGGTGGCGTTCTGCGTGATCGATGTGTCGCAGGGCCTGGACGTCGAGGCCGCACATGACACTGCCTTTGCCGCCACCGAACCCGCGCCGCTGCGGGTCGAGCAGGCGCCCGACGCCCCGGTCATGGCGCCGAGCCCGCCCAAGCCGGCCGCAGAGGCGCGCGTCAGCATGTCCGCGGAGCTGGAGCGCGCGGCCCAGTTGGTGAACCGCTCCAAGCAGGCGGTGGTGTCGCTGTTCGGCGAGGCCCGCATGGGCCGCGCCATCGATGCCGAGCAATGCCTGCCCCTGGTCGAGGAGGTGGCCGACTCGGTGGCGCGCAACCCCTCGGCGCTGATCAGCCTGGCGCGCCTCAAGACCAAGGACGACTACACCTATATGCACTCGGTGGCGGTGTGCGCGCTGATGGTGTCGCTGTCGCGCCAGCTGGGCCTGAGCGAGGCGCAGACCCGCGAGGCGGGGCTGGCCGGCCTGCTGCATGACGTGGGCAAGATGATGATGCCGCTGGAGGTGCTCAACAAGGCCGGCGCCCTCACCGACGCCGAGTTCAGCGTGATGCGTTCGCACCCGGTGCGCGGCTACGAGGCGCTCAAGGCCGGCGGCATGGTGCCCGAGTCGGCCCTGGACGTCTGCCTGCACCACCACGAGAAGATGGACGGCAGCGGCTACCCGAACAAGCTCAAGGGCGACGACATCAGCCTGCTGGCGCGCATGGGCGCGGTGTGCGATGTCTACGACGCCATCACCTCCACCCGGCCCTACAAGGCGGCCTGGGGGCCGGCCGATTCGCTCGCACGCATGGCGCAATGGTCCGGGCATTTCGATGCCGCGGTGTTCCAGGCCTTCATCCGCAGCGTGGGCATCTATCCGGTGGGCACGCTGGTGCGGCTGCAGTCGGGCCGGCTGGCGGTGGTGATCGACCAATGCCCGGCATCGCTGACCATGCCCACGGTGCGCGTGTTCTTCTCCACCAAGTCGCAGATGCCCATACCCGTGCAGGTGGTGGACCTCGCCCAGCCCGGCTGCAACGATCGCGTCACCGGCCGCGAGAACCCGGCCGACTGGGGCTTCACGCATATCGACGAGCTCTGGTCGCGCCCCACGGCGCATTAGGGTCGCCCCGCTGCGCCGACGCGCGGGCGCTCCCTACACTCGGCCGCAACAACATCGTTTGGGGGCTGGGCATGAAGCATCGCTTGCTGATGGTGGGTGGTTGGGCCGTGGCGGCGCTGTTGGCTGCCGCGGGCAGCTCAGCGCAGACGCTGCGATGGGCCAGCCAGGGTGATCCGCAGACCATGGATCCCCACTCTCAGAACGAGAGCATGACCAACAACATGAACGGGCAGATCTACGAGCGCCTGACCCGTCGCGACAAGCAGCTGCAGCTCGCCTCCAGCCTGGCCACCGAATGGACCCAGCTCGCGCCGTTGCAGTGGCGCGTCAAGCTGAGGCCGGGCGTGAAGTTCCACGATGGCACGCCCTTCACGGCCGACGACGTGGTGTTCTCGGTGAATCGCGCCAAGGAGCAGACCTCGCAGATCGCCGTCTACGCCAATGCGGTGGGCGTGCCGCGCAAGCTCGACGAGCTAACGGTCGAGTTCCAGCTCGCCAGCTTCAACCCGATCTTTCTGCAGCACCTGGACACGCTGTGGATGATGAGCAAGAGCTGGTGCGAGAAGCACAAGGCCACGCGGCCGCTGGACTTCAAGAACCGCGAGGAGTCCTACGCCGGCATGAATGCCAATGGCACCGGGCCTTACCGCCTGGTGACGCGGCAGCCCGGCATCAAGACGGTGCTGCAGCGCAACCCCGCCTGGTGGGACCGGCACGAGGGCAATGTGCAGGAGATGATCTACACGCCCATCAGCAACGATGCCACGCGGCTGGCGGCGCTGGTATCGGGCGAGATCGACTTCGTGCTCGACCCTGCGCCGCGCGATGTGCCGCGCCTGCGCGCCACGCCCGGGCTGAAGGTGATCGAGGGGGTGGAGAACCGCATCGTCTTCATCGGCATGGACCAGCAGCGCGAGCAGCTGCAATACGCCAAGGTGCCCGCCCTGAATGGGCAGGAGCGGAACCCGTTCAAGGACCTGCGCGTGCGCCGCGCCCTCTACCAGGCGGTGGACATCGAGGCCATCCGCAGCAAGCTGATGAACGGGCTCTCGGCACCCACCGGCGGCATCACCGCCTCCACCCTGGGCGCCTACAACGACCCCGCGCTGGAGACCCGCCTGCCACTGGACCTGACGGCGGCACGCCGGCTAATGGCCGAGGCCGGCTATCCGGATGGCTTCGAGGTCACGCTGGACTGCCCCAACAACCGCTATGTCAACGACGAGTCCATCTGCCTGGCCCTGGCCAGCATGTGGGCGCAGATCAAGGTGAAGGTCCGGGTCAACGCGATGCCGCGCGTCAACTACTTCCCCAAGATCGAGAAGTACGACACCAGCATGTACATGCTGGGCTGGGGCGGCGCCATCACCGATGCCGAGACCCTGCTTACCGCGGTGCTGCGCAACCCGGGCGAGAAGGGCGTGGGCTCCTACAACTACGGCCGCGCGCGCAACGACAAGTTCGATGCCCTGGCGGCGCAGAGCAGCAACGAGCCCGATGCCAGGAAGCGCGAGGCCCTCATCAAGGCCGCGCTGGCCGAGTACCGCGAGCAGATCCAGCTGATCCCGCTGCACCGTCAGGTGATCCCCTGGGCGGCGCGTGCCGGCGTCAATGCGGTACACCGCGCCGACAACTGGCTGGAGCTCTCCTGGGTGAGCATGGCGGCTGCCAGGTAGGCAGGCTTCTTGCTGAGCATGCCGGCATGACCGACGCCCCACCCGCACATCCCTCCTGGCACGCCAGCCTCGCCCTGCAATACGCGCTCGAGCAGGGCCGCACGGTGGCCCGGCATCAGCACGAGGGGCCGCTGCGCATACTCAAGAGCCTCTATCCCGAGGGCGACGCGATCTGCCACAACGTGCTGGTGCATCCGCCCAGTGGCCTGGTGGGCGGCGACACGCTGGCCATGCAGCTGGAGCTGGGCGAGGGCGCGCACGGCCTTGTCACTACCCCGGGCGCGACGCGCTTTTACCGCAGCGCCGGCGCCCAGGCCGCGCAGACCCTGCATGCCAGGCTGGCGCCCGGCGCGCGCCTTGAATGGCTGCCGCTCGAGGCCCTGGCCTACCCGGGCTGCCATGCGCTCAACCGCGCCGTGTTCGAGCTGGCGCCGGAGGCCGAGCTGCTGACCTGGGACATCACCGCCCTGGGCCTGCCGCAGGCCGGCCGGCCCTTCGAGCATGGGCGCTTTGCCCAGCATCTGGAGATCCCCGGTATCTGGCTGGAGCGCGGCGTGATCGCGGCCGAGGACGGCCTGCTGCTGGACGGCGCGCTGGGCCTGGCCGGCCAGCGCTGCCTGGCCACCCTGGTGTTTGCGGCGGGGGCGGCCTTGCCGCGCGCACGCCGGGAGCGCGCGCTGGACGCCGTGCGCGCCCTGATCGAGGGCCATGCCTTGCGCAGCATGGCCGGCGCCACCGCCGCCCACGAGCGGGTGCTGGTGCTGCGCTGCCTGGCGCCGCTGGTGGAGCCGGCCGCCGATCTGCTGCGCGCCTGCTGGGCCGCCTGGCGCCGCGAGCTCTGGGGCCTGACGGCCGTGCCGCCGCGCACCTGGTCACTCTAGTAAGGGACTCGCCCTGCGGGGGGGGCGGGCGTAGAGTCGGCGGCTGGTCTACCGGTCGACGAGGTGCTCCCTATGCCCGCAGTTGCTCGCCCCCTGCGCCCCCTAAGCCGTCTGGCGCGTTCAATCGCGCTGTCGCTGGCCTGCGCCGCGGCAGGCCCGGCCCCGGCCCTGGTGATCAATGCCAGCTTCGGTGCCGGCGTGGACCCTGCGGCCCAGTCCGTCATCCTCGGCACCATCGATATCTACGAGGCGCTGTTCAGCGACAACATCACCCTCGGCATCCGCTTCGAGAACATGAACACCGGCCTGGGCCAGAGCAGCACCAATATCTACCAGGTGCCCTATGCCAGCTTCATGGACAAGCTGCGTGCCGATGCCAGCAGCCCGATCGACAGCCTGGCCCTGGCGCATATCCCGCTGGGGGCCAACCCGGTGAACGGCGCTGCCAACATCATCCTGACCCGTGCCACCGCCAATGCGGTCGGCTTCAATGTGCCGGCGCCGCTGAACGGCCTGGACGCCACCATCAGCCTCAACCTGGCGACGATGAATTTCAGTCGCCTCAGCATCGACCCCGACAAATACGATCTGCAGACCGTGGCGTCGCACGAGATCGATGAGGTGCTGGGCACCATCTCGGGCGTGGGCGGCAGCCTCATTCTTCCGGTGGACCTCTACCGCTACAACGCGGCTGGCGCGCGCAGCTTCACCACCCTGGGCGACGATGCCTATTTCTCCATCGACGGCGTCAACATGCTGGTGCGCTACAACCAGAACCCGGCCGGCGACTATGGCGACTACTGGGGCGCCGGCCCGCATCCGGTGCATGTGCAGGATGCCTTCGGCACGCGCGGCAGCTTCGCCGACCTGGGCGTGGAGATCATCGCGCTGGACGCCGTCGGCTTCACCCTGGCCGCCGCGGTGCCCGAGCCCGCTCCTGTGGTGATGCTGCTCGCTGGCCTGGGCATGCTGGGCTGGCTGAAGCGCCGCCAGGCCTGATCGCCTTCAGATCGCCACGATCTGCCGCACGCCCCTGGCGGCCATCTCGCTGCCCAGCCCCTGCGAGATCACCGCGCCGCGCTCCAGCACCAGGTAGTCGTCGGCCAGCTCCTCGGCGAAGTCGACATACTGCTCGCACAAGAGGATCGCCATGTCACCGCGGTCCGCCAGCAGGCGGATCACGCGGCCGATGTCCTTGATGATGCTGGGCTGGATGCCTTCGGTAGGCTCGTCCAGGATCAGCAGCTTGGGGCGGGCGCAGAGTGCGCGCGCGATCGCCAACTGCTGCTGCTGGCCACCGGAGAGGTCGCCGCCGCGGCGCTTGAGCATGGCCTTCAGCACCGGGAAGAGCTCGAACAGCTCGGCCGGTATCGGCGCGCTGGCGGGCTGGGTGGCCAGGCCCATGCGCAGGTTTTCCTCCACCGTCAGGCGCGCAAAGATCTCGCGCCCCTGCGGCACATAGCCGATGCCGGCGCGTGCGCGCTCGTAGGGGCTGGCCTTGCTGATGTTTGTGCCGTTGAATTCGATGCTGCCGCTCTTGATCGGCACCAGGCCCATCAGGCTCTTCAGCAGGGTGGTCTTGCCCACGCCGTTGCGACCCAGCAGCACGGTGATGCGTCCCAGCGCAGCGCGCACCGACACATCGCGCAGGATGTGCGAGCCGCTGTAGTACTGGTGGATGTTCTTGGCTTCCAGAATCATGGCGTTCAGCGCCCCAAATAGACTTCGATGACGCGCTCGTCGGCCTGCACCTGGTCCAGGGTGCCCTGGGCCAGCACGGCGCCGTCGCAGAGTACCGTCACCGTCTCGGCGATGCGCGCGATGAAGCTCATGTCGTGTTCCACCACCATCAGCGAGTGCCTGCCCTTGAGCGAGAGAAAGAGCTCGGCGGTGCGCTCGGTCTCCTGATCGGTCATGCCGGCCACCGGCTCGTCCAGCAGCAGCAGCTTGGGGTCCTGTACCAGCAGCATGCCGATCTCCAGCCACTGTTTCTGGCCGTGGCTCAGCAGGCCGGCGGGGCGCTGCCATTCGTCTTGCAACCGGATCAGCTCCAGCACCTCGGCCAGGCGCGTGCGTTGCGCGCCGGAGAGCTTGTGCCACAGCGCACTGGGCACGCTGCGCGAGCCCTGCAGTGCCAGCTCCAGGTTCTCGAACACGCTGAGCGGCTCGAACACCGTGGGCTTCTGGAACTTGCGCCCTATGCCCAGCTGGGCAATCTCGGCCTCGCTGTGGCGCAGCAGGTTGATGGTGCTGCCGAAGAAGACCTGGCCGGCATCGGGGCGGGTCTTGCCGGTGATGATGTCCATCATGGTGGTCTTGCCCGCACCATTGGGCCCGATGATGCAGCGCAGCTCGCCCGGCGCGATGTCCAGCGAGAGCCCGTTGATGGCCTTGAAGCCGTCGAAGCTCCTATGCACATCCTCCAGGTAGAGGATGCGGCCATGCGCCAGGTCCAGCGCGCCGGGCTCCAGCACGCGGCCGTAGCCGGCCTCGCGGCCCCCCGAGAAATGCTGCAGGCGCTCGCTGCCTTGTTCCATCAGCTCGGGGGTCATGCCTTGCCTCCTGCGCGCCGCGTGATCTTCCTGGCCAGGCCCGCCAGGCCCTGCGGCAGGAACAGGGTCACGCCGACGAACAGCGCGCCCAGGAAATAGAGCCAGATCTCGGGCGCGCTGACGGTGAGCCAGCTCTTCGCGCCGTTCACCGCGAAGGCGCCGGCGATCGGGCCGATCAGCGTGCCGCGCCCGCCCACCGCGGCCCAGACCGCGATCTCGATCGAGTTGGCCACGCTCATCTCGCTGGGGTTGATGATGCCCACCTGCGGCACATAGAGCGCGCCGGCCACGCCGCACATCACCGCCGAGAGGGTCCAGATGGCCAGCTTGTAGGGCAGGGGCGAGTAGCCGCAGAACATCAGGCGCGACTCGGCATCGCGCACCGCCTGCAGCACGCGGCCGAACTTGGCGGCCA
The DNA here is from genome assembly GCF_058788955.1 of Roseateles sp. FW301-B2. Lineage (NCBI taxonomy): Bacteria > Pseudomonadati > Pseudomonadota > Betaproteobacteria > Burkholderiales > Sphaerotilaceae > Roseateles > Roseateles sp. FW301-B2. Next base: position 16,319 of record NZ_JBYTBE010000002.1, on the reverse strand, counting down.
TGATCCAGCGCGCCAGCAGCAGGCAGGCCAGCAGCGTGAGCCCCGTCAGCACGAACAGGCCCATGCGCATCTGCGGCGTGGCGATCGGCAGGCCCAGGATGCGCTTGAAATCGGTGAAGCCGTTGTTGCCGCCGAAGCCGGTCTCGTTGCGGAAGAACAGCAGCATGGCCGCATAGGTCATGGCCTGGGTGATGATGGAGAAGTACACGCCCTTGATGCGCGAGCGGAAGGCGAAGTAGCCGAACACCAGGGCCACCAGGCCCGGCACCGCCACGATCAGCAGCAGGGTGGCGGCGAAGCTGTCGCTGAAGTGCCAATGCCAGGGCAGGCTCTTCCAGTCCAGGAACACCATGAAATCGGGCAGGGCGCTGCGGTACTGGCCATCGCTGCCGATCTGGCGCATCAGATACATGCCCATGGCATAGCCGCCCAGCGCGAAGAACAGGCCATGGCCCAGCGAGAGGATGCCGGTGTAGCCCCAGATCAGGTCCATGGCCAGGGCGCAGATGGCGTAGCACATGATTTTGCCCAGCAGGGCCACGGCGTAGTCGCTCAGGTGCAAGACCTGACCCTCGGGCACCCAGAGATTGAGCAGCGGCGCCACGCCGCAGACCAGCAGCAGGGCGATCAGAAAGGCGGCCCAGCCGCGGCGCGAGAACAGGGTTTGTGCTGTGTTCGTCATCATCATGCTTCCGCCGATCTGCCCTTCATCGCGAAGATGCCCTGCGGCCGCTTCTGGATGAAGACGATGATGAACACCAGCACGGCGATCTTGGCCAGCACCGCGCCCACCACGCCCTCCAGCAGCTTGTTGCTGAGGCCCAGGCCCAGCGCGGCGTAGACGGTGCCGGCCAGCTGGCCCACGCCGCCCAGCACCACCACCATGAAGGCGTCGACGATATAGCTCTGGCCCAGGTCGGGGCCGACATTGCCGATCTGGCTGAGCGCGCAACCCGCCAGGCCCGCGATGCCCGAGCCCAGCGCGAAGGTGAGGGTGTCCACGCGCGCGGTGTTCACGCCCATGCAGGCGGCCATCGGGCGGTTCTGCGTCACGCCGCGCACGAACAGGCCCAGCCGGGTGCGCTTGATCAGCAACGTCATGCCGCCCAGCACCAGGCCGGCGAAGAGGATGATGAGCAGGCGGTTGTAGGGCAGGCTCAGCGAAGGCAGCAGCTGCAGGCCGCCGCTCATCCAGGCCGGGTTCTCCACGCCCACGTTCTGCGCGCCGAACAGGCTGCGCACGCCCTGCATCAGCGCCAGGCTCAGGCCCCAGGTGGCCAGCAGGGTTTCCAGCGGGCGGCCGTAGAGCCAGCGCAGCACGCCGCGCTCCAGCACCGCGCCCACGCCGGCCGAGGCCAGGAAGGCCACCGGCAGGGCGGCCAGCAGGTAGTAGTCGAACAGGCCCGCCGGCAGGAACTGGCGGAAACCTAGCTGGACCAGGTAGGTGGCATAGGCGCCGATCATCATCAGCTCGCCATGGGCCATATTGATCACGCCCATCAGCCCGTAGGTGATGGCCAGGCCCAGCGCCACCAGCAGCAGGATGCTGCCCAGGCTTAGGCCGGTGAAGAGGGCGCCGAGGCGCTCGCCCCAGGCCAGCGAGGCTTGCACCTTGCGCAGGGAATTCTGCAGCGCGCTCTTCACCGCCACATCGCTCTCCTCGGCCAGGCGCTGGTTCAGCAGCAGCAGGGTGCTGGGGCTGTCCGAGCCGCCCAGCAGCCTGGCGGCATGCAGGCGCTTGTTGACATCGGCGCTGCCGGCCAGGGCGGCGGCGCTGGCGAGTTGCAGCTCGGCGCGCACGGCCGCATCCGACTCCTGCGCCAGCGCATTCGCCAGCAGCGGCAGGCGCGCCTCGCTGGCGTCCTGCTGCAGGGCCTTGGCGGCGGCCAGGCGCTCGCTCGGCTTGGCGCTGAAGAGCTTGAGCGCGGCCAGCGCCTGATCCAACTCGCCACGCAGGCGGTTGTTCAGGCTCACGTCGTCCAGCGTGGCGGGGGGGGCCGTGATGACGGCGCCGCTGAGCGCGTCCTCGGCCTTGCCGTCGGCGTGCACGATCAGCAGCTGCGCGCCGGCGAGCTTCAGCTCCTCGGCGGCCAGGGCCTGCAGAAAAGGCTGCAGCCGCGCGTCCGGCTTCACCGCCACCGCGGCCAGGGCCGCATTCATCGCGGCGATGCGCGCATCGGTGTCATCGCCGCTGGCGATCGCGTGGGCCTGTTCGGGCGTGAGGGCCCGCGCAGGCGCCGTGCACAGCAGCAGGCAGAGCAGAAGCGGTAGCAAGCGGAACATGAGACCTCGGGCCGTCGTCGTCGGGGTGTGTCGGCGCGCCCCATGTCAGCGACAGGGGGCGCGCTCATGCGCCTGCTTGCTTACTTCTTCACCGGCTCGTCGGGCTTCTTGTCGTTGCCTTCGATGTAGGGGCTCCAGGGCTTGGCCTTCACCGGGGCGGGCGTCTTCCACACCACATTGAACTGGCCATCGGCCTTGATCTCGCCGATGAACACAGACTTGTGCAGGTGGTGGTTCTTCTCGTCCATCTTGGAGCTGATGCCCGAGGGCGCGGTAAAGGTCTGGCCGGCCATCGCGGCGATGACCTTGTCCACATCGGTGCTCTTGGCCTTCTCGACCGCCTGCTTCCACATATTGATGCCGATATAGGTCGCCTCCATCGGATCGTTGGTGAGCGGCTTGTCCTTGTGGCCGGGCAGCCCCTTGGCCTTGGCGTAATCGCTCCACTTCTTGATGAACTCGGTGTTGGCCGGGTTCTTGATCGACATGAAGTAGTTCCAGGCGGCCAGATGGCCCACCAGCGGCTTGGTGTCAACGCCGCGCAGTTCTTCCTCGCCCACCGAGAAGGCCACCACCGGCACGTCCTTGGCCTTCAGGCCGGCGTTGCCCAGCTCCTTGTAGAAGGGCACGTTGGAGTCGCCGTTGATGGTAGAGACCACCGCGGTCTTGCCACCGGCCGAGAACTTCTTGATGTCGGCCACGATGGTCTGGTAATCGCTGTGGCCAAAGGGCGTGTACTTCTCGTCGATGTCGCCGTCCTTCACGCCCTTGCTCTTCAAGTAGGCGCGCAGGATCTTGTTGGTGGTGCGCGGGTAGACGTAGTCGGTGCCCAGCAGCACCCAGCGCTTGGCCGCGCCGCCGTCCTTGCTCATCAGGTAGTCCACCGCGGGGATGGCCTGCTGGTTGGGTGCGGCACCGGTGTAGAACACGTTCTTGGAGAGCTCCTCACCCTCGTACTGCACCGGGTAGAAGAGCAGGCCGTTGAGCTCTTCCACCACCGGCAGCACCGACTTGCGCGACACGGAGGTCCAGCAGCCGAAGATCACCGCCACCTTGTCCTGGGTGAGCAGCTGCTTGGTCTTCTCGGCGAACAGCGGCCAGTTGGAGGCCGGGTCCACCACCACTGGCTCGAGCTTCTTGCCCAGCACGCCGCCCTTGGCATTGATCTCGTCGATGGCCATCAGCACCGTGTCCTTGAGCACGGTCTCCGAGATCGCCATCGTGCCCGAGAGGCTGTGCAGCACGCCCACCTTGATGGTGTCGGCCGCCTGGGCCGACAGGCCCGTGAAGCTCAGGCCCGCCAGGGCGCTCGCAGTGGCGAGGGTCTTGAGGGAGAAGGATCGGCGCTTCAGCATGGGGTTTCGCTCCTGAATGACCGGCACGCGGTCAGGTTGGTGGGCTTGTCGCGCGGCAGCAAGTGTGTGCCAGGCGGACAGGGCCAATGTAGGGAGCGAAGGGCAGGGTGGATATACGGCGGATGGCGTATGGAGACTGTCCGCTCAGCGGTTCAGGACTGCGGGCGAAGCGCAGGCCTTGATGCAGCTGAAGTGCTTGAGCGGTCGCACCTAACGCTGCTCAAGGCAGCACGGGGCGGTGCGCAGTGGTTGGGGTAGGGCGCATTCACAATTCCGTCTCGCGTTGTTGCGCAGGCAGGTGACCCTGCCAGCCTGGGTCGCGATCCGAGCAACAGCCGCTGGCCGCGCCTACCCCCGCACCGCGCTCCTGAACGCCGCCGCCAGCGCTCCCAGCGCCTGGTGCGGCCGGCCACTCTTGACGCGCGAATGCAGCAGCACCGGCAGGCGTGGCAGCGCGGGCAGACCGAGCCTGGGGCCAACGTCGACGGCGCCGAAGGGCAGCATGCGCGGCGCTAACGCCGCAACGCCCAGCCCGGCCATCACGGCCGCGGTGACTGCCGCCACGCCACCTCCGCAGAAGATTTCCTTCCAGGGCTGGCCCGCCGCATCGAGCAGCTGGCCGGCCATCGCCCGCACGCCGCAGGGCTCAGCCAGGGTGGCCAGCGGCAGCGGTTCGCCGGCGCGATGCTGCCAGCCCGGCGCGGCGAACCAGCCGAACTGTTCCTCGGCGAGCAGGGTGCCTCCGCGGCGCCCCAGATGCTGGCGCACGATCACGGTGTCGAGCTCGCGGCGGTCGAAGGCTTGCAGCAGGTCGCCCGACGACGCGATGCGGATCTCGATCAGCAGCTGCGGGTCCTGGGCATTCATGCGGGCGATCAGCGCGGGCAGGTCCGGCCCGGCCACATGGTCGCTGATGCCGATGGTGAGCCGCTGCCGGGCCTCGACAAACACGGCGAGTGCACGCTCATGGGCGTCCATGAGCGCGTGGGCATGGTCCAGAAAGGCGGCGCCCTGCGCCGAGAGCTGCACATAGCGCGGCGTGCGTTCCAGCAGCCGGCAGCCCAGCCTTGCCTCCAAACGCTTGAGCTTCAGGCTCACCGCTGCCTGCGTGGTCTGCAGCGCTTCGGCCGCGCGCGTGAAGCTGCCGAGTTCGGCGATGCGCACGAAGGTCCGCACGGCATCCAGATCCAAGGGGCGATCAATCATTTCAAACCATTATCTTTGATATCCAGGTTGATGGCTTGTTGAAATGATGCGCGCCACTTACCGTGGAGCCCGCACTGACTGAAAGAAACGGACGCCGCACATGCCCCTGATTCACCTTTCCATGCGCGCCGGCAAGCCGGCCGCCTACCGCCAGGCGATTCTTGACGGTCTCTACCGCGCCATGCGCGAAACCTTCAACGTGCCGGAAGACGATCAGTTCATGCTCATCACCGAGCATGAGGCGGCGAACTTTTGCTACAACGCGTCCTACCTGGGCGTGGCGCGCAGCGACGCGCTGCTGTTCATCCAGATCACCGCCAACAACACGCGCGGCCTGGAGCAGAAGCGGGCGCTGTACCGGCGCATCGTGGAGCTGCTGGGCGAGAGCCCGGGCATCCGGCCGGACGATGTGTTCATCAACCTCGTGGAGGTGGCGAAGGAGAACTGGTCCTTCGGCCACGGCCTCGCGCAATACGCGTGATGGCTCAGGTCTTGTGCTGCTGCGCTGCGGCCGCGTCCTCGGCGATGTGCCGCAGGAAGTAGCGGATGTAGAAAACGCCCATGCCCAGCATGAAGAGCAGGCCGGCCGCGCTCATCAGCCCCACGTCGGAAGTGAACAGATCCTTGAAGACGTTCATGCTTGACTCCAGTCCGGGCTGCTTGCCCATGGCTGAATTGGGCGCCCGGCCGCGCGGCGCTGGCTTGCGCTGGCGCAAGCGGGGGCATCGTTGTGCCGCACCGGCCCGCATCGCATACTGCGCGCTGCGGCCAGCTGCCGCCCATCGAAAGGACCCCATGACGCCTGACCCGATCTCCCGCTGGCACCAGATCATGCAAAACCGCGACGTCGCCGGCCTGGACGCGCTGCTGGCCCCGGACGCGGTGTTCTTCTCGCCGGTGGTGCACAAGCCCCAGCAGGGCAGGGCCATCACCCGCATGTACCTGGCGGCGGCCTTCTCGGTGTTCGGCAACGAGAGCTTCCGCTATGTGCGGGAGCTGAAGTCCGAGCGCGACGCCGTGCTGGAGTTCGAGCTGGAGCTGGACGGCATCAGCATCAACGGCGTGGACATGATCAAGTGGAACGAGGCCGGCCAGATCAGCGAGTTCAAGGTGATGCTGCGCCCGCTCAAGGCGGTGAACCTGATCCACCAGAAGATGGCGGCGATGCTGCAGGCCATGGCCTGAGGCCGGCTGACACCGGAAGACGGGACACAAGCGGCGCCGGCGTCCGGCCCGCTTCGCCTGCGGCTGCCTCAGTCCGGGCCAGATGGCTAAACATACAGGCGGGAAAACCGCGTCATGGCGGGCCTTGACGCATCGCATAGTGGCCTCGCGCAGCTGTGCGCAAGCGCCATCACCAGCGCCTTCTTGGTGAAGGAGTCCTTGCCATGAGTCTCACCAGAATCGCGATCGCCTCGCTCTTCGCATCCGCCACACTCATGCTGGGCAGCGCGGCCAGCGCCCAGAGTTCCAGCTACACGCCCGGCACGGTCTGGACCTTCTCGCACATCAAGGTCGAGCCCGGGCAGTTCGAGAACTACATGGACTTCCTGGCCAAGACCTGGAAGAAGTCCAACGAGTTCGGCATGAAGGAGGGCACGGTGGTTTCCTACCATGTGTTCTCGGTGAACAACCCGCGCGAGGGCGAGCCCGACCTGATCCTGGCGATCGAAGCCAAGGACTATATGAACAACGCCGATCAGCAGGCGCTGCAGAAGAAGTTCGAGGCCTTCATGGCGATGGACCAGCGCAAGATGGACCAGGCCGGCGGCGAGCGCAAGGTGATGCGCAAGCTGGCCGGCAGCATGGAGCTGCAGGAGCTGAAGCTCAAGTAAAACGAGCGCAGGCTCAGGCGCCGCGCAGGGCGGCGTCGGCCAGCTTCCAGCTGCGCTCCAGCGCGGGCTTGAGTTGCTCGGCCTCGGCCTGCCGGCCCTGCGCCAGCAGGGCGCGGCGCAGGCCTTGCAGGGCCCAGCCGCTGTGCGGATGCTCGGCCAGGCTGGTGCGGTAGCTGGCCTCGGCCTCGGCATAACGCCTGGCCTGCAGCTGCATGGCGCCCAGCTGCAGGCGCGCACCGCCGGCCAGCATGGGCGGCTCGCTGCGGTCGGCCACGGCGGCGACGCTCACCACCTCGGTCTGCAGGGCCAGGGCCTCGTCGACGCGTCGCTCGGCCCATGCCAGCTCGGCGCGCAGCTGCAGTTGCGCACTCTGCGCCAGGCTGCGCAGCATCTTGTGGAACTCGCTGGCGCCGGCAAACTTCTTCAGCAGCGCGGCCGCGGCCGGCTCCAGCTTGGCCAGGGCCTGGGCGGCCTCGGCGGTCTGGCCGCTGCGCGCCAGCGCGGTGCCGCGCGCCAGCTGGCCCAGCAGGGTGGCCACGCCCAGCTCGCCGGTGGGCAGCGGCTCCTTGAGCAGCTCGTCCCAGCGCTGCAGGCGCAGCAGGGTCAGCATCGGCAGGCTGCGCTGGTACTCGGCATAGCTGTAGTTGCCGCTGCCCAGCGCGGCGGCGGCGCGCGCGGATGACAGTGCCAGCTCGCCGCGGCCCTCCATCAGCGCGCCATACCACTGGAAATGCGTGTTGTGCTGGCGCCAGTCCTTGCTGACGCTGAAGTTCTGCGTCTTCAGCTCGGCCATCATGGCCAGGTCGGCTGCGTTCGCCTGCTGGTTCACGCGCGTGGCGTCGGCATAGCGGCCGATCTGCGCGTAGGTGTGGGCCGGCATGTGCAGCAGGTGTGGCGACTTCGGCGCCAGCGCACCCAGGCGGTCGGCGGCGGCCTCGGCGCGCTGCGCCACCTGCGGCGCATCCACCGTATGGATCAGGTAATGGTTGAGGCCGGTGTGATCGGGATGCCGGGCCAGGCCGGCCTCGAGCCGGTCGGCCAGCTCGCCGATGCGGCCGGCGGGCTTGCCGCTCGCCGGATCCCACCAGTCGCCGCGCGTGGCCACCAGCTCGGCCTCGGCATAGATCGCCAGCACGTCGGCATCGCCGGCAAAGCGATCGGCCAGTTCGCGCATGCGCTCGGCATAGGCGATGTCCAGCGGGTCGGCCTTGTCCTCGGCCTGGTCCGAGGCGCCGCAGACGGCGGCCTGCAGCGGGGCGAGATTCCTGGCCTCGCTGCCATGGCCGTAGCGCAGTGCCAGCGATTCGATCAGCGCCCGCTCCAGCGGCGTGGCAGCGGCGCTGTGCTTGAGGGCATGGTCGATATGGCGCAGCGCCTCCTTGAGATCGCCGCGCGTGGTGTTGTTGATATTGGGGCCCAGCTGGTAGGCCACGCCCCAGGCGCACAGGGCGCAGCCGGGGTCCTGCGCGAGCGCGGCCTTGAAGGCACGCACCGCCTCATGCTCGTTGAAGCCGTAGGCCTGGCTCATGCCCTGGGCGAACAGGCGGCGCGCCGCGGCGTTGGCATGGCTGGGCGTGAGGCCCACGGTGCCAAAGCCGTCCAGCAGCGGCGCGGTGGCGTGGCGGTCGGGCCCCCAGGGCAGCATCGCGCAGGCCCCCAGGGCCAGCAGGCTCAGCGTCAGGAGCGTCGGGCGCCAGGCGCGGCGCGCTGGGAGGTGGCTGGGCATGGTGGCTTGCAGGCAGTGGAGGGCGGTGGCGCAGTATCGCCCGCGCCGGCCGGCCTTGGGGGCGCGGCTTGACGCCTGCAAAAGGCCTACCGCCAGGCCGGGGTTCCCGGAATAATGGCGCCTCATTCGCTAGCCCTGGAGTGCACAAGATGACGCATCTGCTCAGCCTCGTGGTCTGTATGGCGGGTATCAGCTGGTTGCTGCTGCTCGCGGCCAGCCTGATACGTGCCCAGGCCTGGACCCCCGCGGGCATGCGCTACGCGATGGGCAATCGCGATCAGGCGCCGGCGGACACGGCCTTTGCCGGGCGCGCCGAGCGCACCGCCAGGAACACGCTGGAGAACTTCGTGCTGTTCGCGGCGCTGGCCCTGGTGGCCCATGTGTCGGGCGTGCAGTCGCCGCGCATCGCCCAGGGCGCCGAGCTGTTCTTCTGGTCGCGCCTGGTGTTCATCGCCGTCTACTACCTGGGCATCCCCTATCTGCGCACCCTGGTGTGGGGCGTCGGCGTGGTGGGCCTGGGGATGATGGCCTCGGCGCTGGCCTGAGGCCGCGGCCGGTAATGCCGGCAATACGGGTACTGGCCGTTCAGCGCGGCAGCAGGCCCGCCACGCGCAGCACCTCCATGCCCGTGCCGGCCAGCGCCGCTCCCAGCAGCACCGCGGTGGGGATCAGGCTGAGCATGAAGCCGAGGTTGCGGCTGGTGGGCTCGCGCAGGTAGGCGCGCACGTAGACGAGCCGGCCGACCAGATAGACGCAGCCCACCGCGGCCATGCCGCGCGGCCACCAGTATTGCGAGGCCAGCCACAGCGAGGGCACCAGCACGACCAGCAGCTCCAGCGTGTTCATCTGCACACGGTAGTAGCGCTCGAACATCTCGTGGCCCGTGACGGCGGGCCCGCGCACGCCATAGCGTTCGCGCGCGCGCGCCACCAGGGCAGCGAACACCAGGTATTGCAGCAGCGCCAGCGCGGTCACCAATCCGACAGCATGCATGATGTCTTGTCCTCTCTCGTCAGTGAGGCGGCCGGGGTCAGGCCTTGCCACCGCGCCGATGATACGAGGCTTCGCACGGCCGCGGACAAAAGCTGGCACGGAAGCTGCAATACCCAAGCATCGACGTTTGTCTCCTCCACCGCCCCTGGGTGGACTTCAGCCCCAGGCCACAAGCCTGGGGCTTTTTTTCATGCCTGCTTGCCGGGCATGCGGCCGCCGCAGCGCACGCTATGCGGGCGGCAATGCACCAGCAGGGCTCAGGCGGGGCGCGCCGCGAAGTGCCGGGCCTCGCCGTCCTCGGGCACCCACAGGCGCGGCAGCCAACCCTGGGCGCCGGCCAGCGCGCGCATGCCGGCACGGCTGCCCGGGCAATGGTCCAGCGCTTCCAGATGGTTGGCGATGATGGTGCCCCGCGGCAGCAGGGCGGCGGCGCTGGCCACATCGGCGGGCGACAGGATGACCTCGCCGCCCATGTCGAAGCGCGCACCGCCGGCCGGCAGCACCGCCAGGTCGGGGCGTAGCGCCTGCAGGCAATGCCGCAGCGGCGCGCACAACACGGTATCGCCGGCCAGGTAGACGCTGGGCTCGCCGGGCAGTTCGAGCAGATAGCCGTGGCCATGCTCCATCAGTCGGCCCACCAGGCCATGGCCGTGCACGCAGGGCACCGGGGTGATGTGGCCGCCGCCAAAGAAAGGCTGGCGCTCGGCGCCCAGCAGGGGCCAGACCTGCAGGCCGCGCTGGCGCAGATAGTCGGCGTCGCGCGGCATGCAGATCACCGGGATTTGGCGCTCGCGCAACCAGCGCTTGCCGGCGCGGTCCAGGTGGTCGAAATGGCCGCGCTGGCAATGCGTGATGAGGCAGTGCGTGACGCGCGCCAGCAGCGCTTCGGCCGCATTGGGCAGCGCCACCAGCGGATTGCGGCGGCGCTGGCCGCCCAGGTACTTGAGGCTGGGCAGGGCGCCCCGTGGGGCCAGCATGGGGTCGACCAGGATCACGAAGTCCTGGCCCTCGGCCTGAAATTCGAGCACCAGGGTGGCGTTGCGCAATTGGGTGATCAGCATGAGCTCGGGCTCCAACTCTTGGGGTGCGGCCATTGTTGGAAAAGCGGCGCCGGCGCAGAATGGCTAAAAATGAAAATCTCCTAGCGTTTCATGCCAAACCCTCTGCCCACCACGCTTGGCCTGCTGCTGTTCGAGGGCTGCATGCCGGCCGGCTTGTTCGCAGTGGCCGATCTGGTGGCCGCCGCCAATTTGCGCGCCGGCCGCGAACTGCTGCGCCTGCGCTGGCTGAGCCTGGATGGCCGGCCGGTGGCGTGCGCCCGTGGTCTGGCGCTGCCGGCCGAGGCGGCGCTGGCCGAGCAGCCCTGCGATGCGCTGCTGCTGCCCGGCCTGTGGGTGATCTCCGAGCCGGGGCTGCGCGCCGCGCTGCAGACCCTGGCGCCGCTGGTGCGGGCGCTGCGCGATCTGCCGGCGCGCTGCCAGCTGTGGAGCTACTGCGCGGGCGTGCCGCTGCTGGCGGCCAGCGGGCGGCTGGACGGCCAGCCCGCCACCGCCACCTGGTGGATGGCCGGGCCGCTGCAGGCGCTGTTCCCCAAGGTGCAGTGGCGTTTCGACGCGCCGCTGGTGAGCGCGGCGCGCTGCGTCACGGCGGCGGGGGCCAGCGGCTACCTGCCGCTGATGCTGGCGCAGCTGGCACGCCGTATGGAGCCGGCCGCGCTGCGCGAGGTGCAGGAGGTGCTGATGCTGCCGCTGCCGCGCGTGCGCCACGCGGCCTTCGCCAGCGTGGAGCTGCTGGCCCTGCAGCAGCCCTGGCTGCGCGAGCTGCTGCTCACCGCCCAGCAGACGCCCGCCACGGCGCTGACCCTGGAGGCGGCCGCGGGGGCGCTGGCGCGCTCGCCCCGCACCCTGTGCCGCCATGTGCAGGCCGCCACCGGCCTGCCCGCCGCCCGCTGGCTGCGCCTGGTGAAGCTGCGCCAGGCGGGCGAGCAGCTGATGCGCGGCGGCCAGCCGGTGAAGACGATTGCCGAGCAGCTGGGCTTCAGCAGCGAGGGCGCGCTGCACCGCATGTTCAAGCAGGCCACCGGCATGACGCCGCAGGCCTACCGGCGCGCCTACGCGGAGCGCGCCGCGGCATGACGAATGCATGCGGGCGCCGCGACGCCGATACTCGCCGCTTTGCCAATCCGGGCCTCCCCATGCTCAAACGCGTTTGCCATCTCCTTGCCGGGTTTGCCCTGCTTGCGGGCCTGCCGATGGCCGCCGCCGCGCCGCCCGACTGGGTGGGCAGTTGGTCGGCCTCGCCGCAGGCGGCCATGGCCGGCAAGCCGGCGGCTTATGCGGACCAGAGCCTGCGCCTGATCCTGCGCCCCAGCCTGGGTGGCGAGCGGCTGCGCGTGAAGCTGTCGAACCGCTATGGCGAGCAGCCGCTGGTGCTGGGCAACGCCCGCCTGGCCTTGCGCCAGGCGGGCGCCGGCATCCAGGCGGGCAGCGACAGGGCGCTCAGCTTTGGCGGCCTGCCCGGCGTGACCTTGGCGCCCCATACCGAGGTCTGGAGCGATGCCCTTGATCTGCCGGTGCCGGCATTCGCCGAGCTGGCGCTGAGCCTCTACCTGCCCCAGCCCACGCTGGCCAGCACCTCGCATTTCCTGGCCATGCAGACCAGCTATGTGGCGGCGGGCGACCAGACCGCCGCCGTCGCCTGGCCCGAGGCCAAGACCATCGGCGCCTGGCCCTTTGTGGTGGGCCTGGATGTGCAGCGCGAGGGCGCGGCGGCGCAGGCCCTGGTGGTGTTCGGTGACTCTTCAGTGGATGGCGATGGCTCCACCGAAGACGCCAACGGCCGCCTCACCGACGCCCTGGCGCAGCGACTGCAGGGGCGCGGCTGGGCGGTGCTGAACCAGGGCCTGATCGGCAACCGGCTCTTGCGCGATGCACCGCGTCAGCCCAGCAACCCGGCCGGCGCGGCGCTCGGCGAGGCGGCCACGGGGCGCTTCGAGCGCGATGTGCTGCAGCAATCCGGCGTGCGCGCCGTGTTGCTGCGCATCGGCACCAACGACATCGCCTTCCCCGGCTCGCTGGCCACGCCCGAGGCGCCGGTTTCGGTGGCCGCGCTGATCCAGGGCTACCGGGCGCTCGCCGCGCGTGCGCGCCAGCAGGGCCTGCGCGTGATCGCCAGCACCATCCCGCCCTTCGAGGCGGCCGATATCGCGCCGGGCTACTACAGCCTCGCCAAGGACGGGCAGCGGCGCGCCTTCAACCGCTGGCTGCGCGCTCATGCGCGTGAGTTCGATGCCCTGGTCGATGCGGATGCGCTGCTGCGCGATCCACGCCGGCCGGCGCGCTTGCTGCCGGCCTACGACAGCGGCGACCATGTGCACCCCAATGACGCCGGCTATGCCGCCATGGCCGCGGTCGTGCCGCTGTCCCTGTTCGTCAACGACTGAAGCTGCGCTTCAGCACCGCCACGCCGGCGCCGCTGCCGCTGTCGGGCGCGGTGCTGTCGCGCGTGTCGAGCGGGGCCTGTGGCGCGCAGCGCAAGGAGGCAAAGGTGGCCGCCAGCTCGGCCCTGAGCTGCTGCAGCTGGCCGATCTGGCCATCGATCTCGGACATCTTGGCCTGCAGCTTGTGCTCGATCTCGGCGCGCCCGAACTGGCCCTCGGCCAGCTGCGGCAGGATGGCTGCAATCTCCTTGAGCGAGAAACCCAGCGCCTGCGCGCCGCGTATGAAACGCAGCCGCTCCAGCTGCGCCGGCCCGTAGCGGCGATAGCCATTGGGCTGGCGGCCCGCGGCCTGCAGCAGCCCCTGCTTCTCGTAGTAGCGCAGGGTGTCGGTGGAGATCTGGCTGGCCTTGGCGAGCTGGCTGATGTTCATGGCGGCAACAAGGTGCGTGAGGGGCTTGACCTTGGAGCATAGACCCAGCTTTAGGCTGCGCCCATGCTCAAACGAATCCTTCCACTCCTCGCCCTGAGCCTGGCGCTCAGCCATGGTGCCCATGCTGCACCGTCGGTGCAACTTGCCATCATCAAGACCGCCCGCGTCGCCGTGGCCGAGGGCCTGCTGGTGCCCGGCGGCAGTTTCACCAAGCAGATCGATTCCAACTTCTCGGCCTTTCTGGTCCGCCATGGCGACGACATGCTGCTCTTCGATACCGGCATGGGCAGCCAGATCGACGCCCAGTACCGGCAGGACATGCCGGCCTGGTGGCGGCCCTTCTTCAAGTACGAGGCGCCGGTGCGGCCGGCGCGCCAGCAGCTGGACGAGGCCGGCCTGGCGCCGCCCGGCCTGCTGCTGCTGAGCCACAGCCATTGGGACCATGCCGGCGGCGTGCCGGACTTTCCGGCCGCGCGCATCGGCGTGGCCGCGGCGGAGCTGCCGCTGATCCAGCGGCCCAGCCGCGGCCCGGGTGGCAGCTGGGCCTCGCAGCTGGCCGCGCCCGGCATCCGCTGGGAGGCGCTGCAGTTCCAGGCCCGGCCGCATCGCGGCTATGCGCAAAGCCTGGACCTGTTTGGCGACGGCACGGTGGTGCTGGTGCCCATGCCCGGCCACACGCCCGGCTCCATGGGCCTGTTCGTCAAGGTGGACTCGGGGCGCGAATTCTTCTTCATCGGCGACGTGGCCTGGACCCTCGCCGCGCTGCGCGCAGGCACGCCCAAGTTCTGGGCCGCCAGCCTGCTGGTGGACGGCCATGCGCAGCAGACCCTGGAGAGCCTGGCCCAGGTGCGCGCGCTGATGGCCGCCGAGCCCGCCCTGGTGGTGGTGCCGGCGCATGACAGCGCGGTGCAGGACGCGCTCGGTTACTTCCCGCAATGGTTGAATTAGTTCGGTACGCAGGCGCACAGAGCGACGGCAGGGCGCGCACTATCCTTCCAACACTGCATTCGTACACCGGAGGATCAAGCCATGCGACACACCCTGGTCATGTTGACGATGCTGATGGGCCTGGCCGGACCCGCCACGGCCCAGTTCACGGTCTCGATCGGCATCAACGTGCCGAGCTATCCCGAGCTGCGGCGCGTGCCCGGCTACCCGGTTTACTACGCCCCGGGCCTGCGCGTCAATTTCTTCTTCTACGACGGGCTTTACTGGGTGCTGGAGGGCGACGACTGGTATGCCAGCCCCTGGTACAACGGGCCATGGCGGCTGACGCGACCCGAGATGGTGCCGCTGTATGTGCTGCGCATTCCGGTGCGCTACTACCGCAGCCCGCCCAGCTATTTCCAGGGCTGGCAGCCGGGCGCGCCGCCGCGCTGGGGCGATCACTGGGGCCCCGCCTGGCAGCAGCAGCGTCCGGGCTGGGAGCGCTGGGATCGCCGCAGCGCGCCGGCGCCGGCGCCGCTGCCCAGCTACCAGCGCCAGTACCCGGCCGCGCGCTACCCGCAGCCCGAACAGCAACAGTCGCTGCAGCAACAGCAGTACCGCTATCGGCCACGCGATGCCACGGTGCGTGAGCTGATGCCGCCGCCGCCGGCCCCGCATGCCCCGACGGTGAAGCCCAACCCGCCGCCGCGCAGCGAGGCCCTGCGTCAGGCGCCGCCGCCGGCACCCATGCGCGAGAAGCCTCAGGCTCATGAAAGGCCGCCGGAGCGCGAGCAGCAGCCGCAGGCGCATGAGCCACCGGCACGCGGCAAGCCGCCCGCCGCCGAGAAGCGCAAGGAGCATGGCGACGAACGCGGAAATGAACGCGGCAACGAGCGCGATCAGGATCGCAAGAAGTAGCGAGCGCGCTACAGCTCCCAGCTGGGATGCAGCTGGCGGATGCGCGTGAGCGCCATGGCCGCCGCGGCGGTGCGCGTTTCAACGCCCAGCTTGGCGTGGATGCGCTCGAGGTGCTTTTTCACCGTGGCGGTGCTGGCGCCCAGGATGTCGGCGATGTCGCGGTTGATCTTGCCCTTCACCACCCAGTACAGCACCTCGGCCTCGCGCGAGGTGAGCCTGAAGGCCAGGCCCATCGATTCGATGATGGCGGCATCGCTGAGCTCGTGCATCACGATCAGCCAGTCGCCGCTTTCTTCGCCCGCCTCCTCGCCGGCGCCGAGCCGCTGGTGCAGGCGCAGGCTCAGGCGCTTCTTGCCCAGCTCGGCATAGAGCCGCGGCGGCTCGATCTGGGCCTGGGCCTCGTGCAGATGGCGGCGCAGCCAGGCCAGCACCGGGGCGGGCGTGGTGGGGGCCTGGGTGCCGTAGTAGCTCATCAGCAGTTGGCGCGCCAGGGGGGTCTGCCACATCAGCCGGCCATCCTCGGCATTCACCGTGATGCTGGCGTAGCCGAAGGCGTCGAGCGCGCGGCGCGTCTGCTTGGCCTGGCGCGCCTGGCGCGCGCCGCGTAGATGCACCTGCATGCGCGCCAGCACCTCCTTGGGCTTGATGGGCTTGGTGACATAGTCGCTGCCGCCGGCATCCAGCGCCGCCACCAGATGCTCGGTCTCGGTGAGGCCGGTCATGAAGATGATGGGGATATGGGCGGTGGCGGGTGCGGCCTTGAGGCGCTTGGCCACCTCGAAGCCGTCCAGCCCCGGCATCAGCGCGTCCAGCAGCACGATGTCGGGCAGGGCCTGGGCCGCGCGTGCCAGCGCCGCCTCGCCGCTGGTGGCCACCAGCACGGTGTAGCCGGATTCGTCCAATGCGTCGTGCAGCAGGGCGAGGTTGTCGGGCACGTCGTCGACGATCAGCACCAGCTCGCCGCTGCTTGGCCCGGCTTGTTGTTGCTGCTGCGTCATGCGGCGGACTCCGGGCGCAGCAGCTGGCTCATGGTGTCGAACTGGAACTGCCGCGCCAATTCGCGCAGCTGCTCGATGAAGCCCTGCTGCTCGGGCGCGAGGCGCGCGATCGCGTCCAGCTGCTGCAGCACGCCGCGGTAATAGCCCAGCTGCAGGGCCTCGTGCAGGGCAGCCAGCTCCTGGGCGGGCAGGGCCGTGCCGGCCGGGGC